>NZ_JBEVLO010000057.1:0-7046 GCF_040509115.1 Mycobacterium sp.
GGCAGCCTCGCGGACCTGCAGGCGACGCACCAGCACCGTGAGCACCGTGCCGCTGACCGCCCACAGCACGGCCGAGGTGATGAGCGAGGCGACCCGGAAGTTCCAGAGCACGTCCCCGGGGAAGTCGCCGATCTCGTCGACGGCGGGCATCAGGATGCTGGCAAGCGCCATGACCGCCAGGTAGGTTCCCGCCCCCGCCAGCACCGCGTCCTGAATTCCGCGCGCGGAGAACAGCTTTGCCGCGAGCGTCGTGCCTGCGGCCGCGGCGACCACAGAGACGACCACGAAGGCGAAGTACAGGACGGTTCGCTGGCCGATCGTGTCGGCGTCACCGACGCCCGGCGGCGACGCTGGGTACTTGAGGAACGGCACCAGCACCACCGCCACGTAGCCGATCGAACTCATTATTGCCGCCGCACCTGCGGGGGAGAGGCCGGCGACGCGGCCCATCGCGCTGGCGGCGACCAGTGCCAGCACCCCGCCGATCGCCACCCCGACCGCCACGGTTCCCGTGGCAAGACCCCAGGTCGACTGATCCTGTCGGCTGACGGCGGCAGCGCCTTCGTCGTGGGAATGGGCGGGCTCGGCTCCGTCGTGATGGTCGGACCCCGCTGGTGCGGCGCCGGACTCCTCGATGGCAATGGCGCTCTCCACTTGCGGTTCTCCTACCAGGTAACCGACGGCGAAGGTGACGAGACCTGCCAGCAGGCCAGCGAGCAGCCCGCGGATCAGGAAGGCGCGAGTAGTCATCAATGTCTCCGAGGGGTTGGCGATCAGTGGCAGGGGAAGCCGAGCAGGTGCCTGGCGTCGTGGACCCATTCGTGGACTCCCGTGCCCGCGAAGGCCGACACGGCGCCTTGCTCAGTGCCGACGAAGTACAACGTCAGCAGCGCTAGCAGGCCGTAGAACACCGCCCATGGCACGATCTTCGCAATCGGGATCGAGGGGACGTCGAGTTCGGGTGTCAGGACGGCGCTGTGGGACATGGCTTCTCCAATGTGTGGTGGTGGCGGGCTGGGTGAGGGTGCGAGTCAGTCGCGGTGGTGGTCGTCTTAGTGGTGGTCGCCGTGATGGTCGTCGCCGTGGTGGTCGTCGCGGTGATGTTCGTCGTCGTGGTCGCGCTCGCGTGGGCCGACGTAGCCGTCGGCGAGCAGGCCATGGTCTTCGACGACACGCGCAAGGGCTTCGACCCAATGGTCGTAGTACTGCCAGGACTCTGATCCGTCGCCCTTCTTCTCCCACGTGTCGATCGCCCGGATCAACTCACCCTGGAAGTCGTCCCAGCTGTAGTGGTCGAACTCCGACAACGCTACGGCTAGACCGAAAGCCCTTCGTTGCCACTCGGATTCGAACATCGGCTGGTTGGTGTCGGTGACACAGCTGTCGTGAAAGTGGACCTTGCCCGATTCGTCGTATTGCACGTCGTTCGCGGTCATGCGTTGCTCCCCACTGCGATTGAAGGTGGTTCGACGACCGCCACGCCGATCATCGATTCCGTCGTGACCAGCGCGGCGAGCTGCTCCTCGGACCAACCGTCAGTGCCATCGGGACGGGAGGGGACGACGAACCACCGGGAGTGGCCACTGGAGTCCCAGATCCGCACCTCGGTGTCATCGTCTAGCGGGACGCCGAGTTCGGTGAGTACGGCCCGTGGTTCGCGCGCCGCGCGGGCCCGGAACACCGGATCCTTGTACCAATACGGCGGAAGGCCCAGCACCGGCCATGGGAAGCACGAGCACAGCGTGCAGATCACCAAGTTGTGCACGCCGGGCTCGTTCACCACCGCGGCAATGTGCTCGCCTTCGGCCCCGGCCATACCCTCTGGGAGGTCGAGCTGGGCGATGGCGGCGGGCGCGTCCCTGGCGAGCAGTGCCGCGAAGTCGGGATCGACCCACGACCGCGCGACGATCTTCTGGCCGTTCAGCGGTGTCATCTCGGACTCGAAGTAGCCGAGGACCTTGTCGACCGTCGTGGCGGTGATGACGCCCCTTTCGATCAGGAGTGCCTCCAACGCTTGTACTTTCGCTGCACTGGCCGCCTCGCGGTCGGGCGGGTAGTCGAACTGTTCGGTCATGGTCAGGGTGCCTCTTCCTGGTTGGTGGCGGCGGTCAGGTACGGCTCGTAGAGCTCGGCGTACAGGGGGCTGGGATTCTTCTCGGCCGTCGCACCCCAGAGACCGGCGCCTTCGAAGCGAACGATGTACACCGGGACCGGTTCGCCAAGTCCGTCCCCGCCGGTGGAGCAGAAGTAGGTGTAGTTGCCTTCGGAGATCGACTCGACGACGCCCGTGTGCCCACGGAGATACCCGGGAAGCCGAGTGTGGTCGCCGCTGGGGGGATTGGCGATCTGTACCGTGTCTCCGACGGCGAACTGCGGCGTCGCCGGACCGCGCCGTGGCGAATCGCCCTCGCGCAGATAGCGGATGACCTGTTCGTCGACGCCATCGCTCTCGCGCTGAGGCAGTTGCGCCTCTGCCGCCGTGCGGCATTGCTCGGTGAGCGCGTCGAGTTCGCCCTCCGATATGTAGCCCTGCGCCACGCAGTACGCGCTGATGCCACCGAGCCACTTCTCGTAGTAACGGAACTTGAAGTAATCGAACGGGTTCATCGCCTCCGCGCCCTTGCGGAGGTCGGCCCAGGTCCACGTCGTGTGGAAGGACGTCTCGACCGCGTCGAGCTCGTATCCCGGAACCGCCTGTCGCAGTGAGTCACTCAATCCCATCAGCGCGGTGTGGATACCGAAGATGCGCTTCTCCCAGTCTTCGACGAACACCCTCTTCTCGAAGTTGACGGGGCCGAGGCCCTCGAGGCCTCCGAGCGTGTGCTGGAGCTTCATGCGGTCGCTTCCTCGCTTTCCTGCCGGGTGGTGGTCATGACGTTGGCGAGGGCTTCGGACGCGATGCCGAACAGCCCGCCGAGCAGCATGGCCGTGACGACCATCAGGACGGGGTTCCCGATGGAGTCGGTGTAGACGATCTCTCGACCCGTCACCGCACTGGTGCCGACCGTGGAGGCGAAGCCCCACACGATGGCGGGGATCGCCGCCAAGAGTGGCACCCGCGACACCGCCACCATGAGTGCGCTTCCGATGCCGACGACCACGCCGGTCAGCCACACTCCGAAATCCGCTTGCTGCGAGACGAGAAGGCACAGCGATGCGATGACGATCCCGGTCAGGTTGCTCGACGCCGATTGCAACAGCCCTCGCGGGCCGCCGCCCAGGATGAAGAAGGACGCCCAGGCGATGAACACCACCCAGACGGGTACCTGGACGACCTCGGCGGTCAACCATACGGCGATGGCGCCGAGGACCCCGATGCTGATTGTGAGTGCGTTCTTTTCTGACACGCGAAACTGCTTTCAATTGTGAAGGGCTGCTGCCGTTTTCGAATGTCATCAACGCCGACGACACGGGGTCTGCTGAAGATCGCCGATCATTGGCAACGCCCCGGTAACAGAACGCGGATAGCTTGACTCCGTCGCCTCCCAGCGCACGGACGTCGATCGGTTCTCCCAGATCGACGCTGACCTGTGCAGTCGAGTTTCGTACGTGAGCGGGGTAGACGGAAGGGCAGCACAGGACACATGGCCGACGATTACGGACACGCCGGAGTGAACGCACCCAAGACGGTGGTGTTCGCTCTCTACGACAAGGTGACGCTGCAGGACGTGGCGGCACCATTGGAGATCTTCGCGCGCGCCAACGACTTTGGGGCCAGATACGAAGTACTGCTTGCCTCGACGACGGGCGGGCCCGTCGCCACCACCGCCTTCGCGTCACTCAACGCCGACACCAGACTGGCAGTGGTACCCGAGTTCTTCGACACGCTCATCGTCCCGGGTGGCGTTCCTGCCGACTTCACCTTCACCCCCGGCGAACACGACATCCCCGAGGAGCAGACCCCGGACGTCGTCCAAGACGCGCTCGAGATGGTGCGCGTCCTGGCGCCGCGGGCGCGCAGAGTCGCCTCGGTGTGTACCGGCGCCTTCGTGCTCGCGGCGGTCGGCCTACTGGACGGCCGGCGGGCGACCACCCACTGGGCGCACTGCCACGCGTTGGCTCGCGACTACCCCAAGGTGCAGGTCGACGCCAACTCCCTCTTCGTCCAGGACGGCCCCTACATCACCGGCGCAGGCATCAGCGCAGGCATCGACATGGCGCTGGCACTGGTCGAGAGCGACTATGGCCCCGCCGTGGCACGCCGCGTGGCGCGCTGGATGGTCGTCTTCCTCCAACGACCGGGCGGCCAGGCCCAGTTCAGCGTGTGGGCACAGGCCGACCTTCCGGTCCCGCGTGGCCTGCGCGAGATTCTGGATTCCATCGTCTGCGATCCCGGCGCCGATCACTCGATCGCGGCGCTGGCCGTGCGGGCGGCCGTCAGCGAGCGGCACCTGGTACGCATGTTCGGCGAGCAGGTCGGTATGACGCCGGCCAGATTCGTCGAGCAGGCGCGCCTGGAGGCCGCGAAAGTGCTTCTGGCAACGGGGGATTACAGTCAGGAGGCCATCGCACGCCGGGCAGGCTTCGGCGGCCCGGACACCATGCGACGCACCTTCCGCCGCAACCTGGGAATCTCGCCTGGCACGTACCGGAACCGGTTCCGCACGACGGGCATCGACCGAGCGGGGTAGTTCCGCGGCCACTGGCGTGGAAGGCAACGAGGTCGGCGATCGCGTCGTCGAGCTCCCGAAATTCGGAGCGCCGCCATGGGCGCCATCGGCGCGAAGGTCCGCCGCCAGGTCAGCAATGGCGCGGGCAGGCGCTGACTCGGCTGACTCGAAGCGACACGCAATCGCGGGGAGCTTGGCTGCCCGTTGCCCGTGGCCAGAGGTTGCCTCCGCTGGCCGAGGACATGCCCCCGATTGGTTTCCGGTGCCACCGCGTGGGCGCGGCGCGGGCAACGCTCGACACGCCGTAGCCCAGCGAATACAGTTCCCTTTGTTGAGCTCGAATTGTGGTTTGCTGTAGCAACACGATCTTCGTGGCTAGGGGGTTCCTGCTTCGTGACACGAATGGCGCATCTGATCGACCACCTGCCGACACTCGGTGACTCCGAGGGCCCCGTCGCGGGTTCTCCCCGGGTATCGCGCGGGTCGTGGATCAGAATTGCCATCGCGTCGTTGGCAACGGTGCTCGGCCTGTCGGCATGGCAACTGGGCTACTTCACAGCGGGTTCCGAGCAAGCGTCGATGCCCGACCCGGTCCCTCCGCCGGTGGCTGCCGCGCCCGCCAAGCCAACCAGCCCGGTGGCGCCGTCGCCCACTTCGACGGCGGCGCCGATCGACCGCGGCTTCACCAACCCCGCCGCCCGCTGCGACGCACCGTTGCAGATGGTCGTCGCCGGACGCACCGCATCGTCGTTGGTGGTCGTGTGCCGGGAGCCGGGCGGGCGCCTCGTCTACAAGGGCGTCCGACTAAGCCTTGGCGCGGGTACGCAGATCGACGGCGTGACGGCGACGGCGGGCACTTTCGTGGCGCGCAACGAAACGGCTACCTACACCTTGACGCCAAAGGAACTGGTGATCGCGATGCCAGGTGCTCCCGTCGCCAGGGAACCGATCCTCGAGTACCGGACGCCAAGGGCCACACCCCCGGCCCGGGTACCCCGGTCCGTGCCGCCGGCCCCCGCTGCGCCGAGGCCCGCGCCTCCCGCTCCCGTCGCCGCGACGAAGAAGCCTGCGCCATCGGCGGCGGCGGCGGCGCCGAAGCGCCCACCGGCAGCGGCGATCACGACGCCGTTCGAGAAGGCGGGCACCGGCGCTGGTCAGGTGAGCTTCACTGCCGACGATCCGTGGCGACTGCGCTACTCGATGACGTGTCCGGCTGGAAAGCCCATCAGCGGATACATCAGCGCGGACAGTTCGACCGGGAACATCTACTACGGCGCCTTGCGCGGCGGAGCTGCCGACCCCTCGGTGGCGAGCGGCTCCAGCCTGGTGAAATCGACGTCGGGGACGGTCGCCATCGACGTCATCCCGGGTGGTGAAGGATGCGCATGGACGGTGTCCGTCAATTGACGATCGTGGTCTCGCGCCCGCTGGTGCGGCCGGGTTGTCGTTGAGATTCCGGAATGTCAGCTGCCTCAATCATCTTGAGGGCGAGCGTGAAACGCGTTCTGTACGGCTAACGCCAAACCAGCCCGACGGCGGTCGTGCACCGCGCTGGGCTCCGAAGCTGAGGCAGCGACCTGCAGTGAGGCGGGCGACCAGCTCAACGCAATCGCCGTGACCATCGACAGCACGTCGGCCGGATCGTATGTGCCGTCGACGTCCCCGGCGCACTGCGCCGCGGCGATCAGGGCGATCTTCCCGGCATCCGGGCTGTGGGGGAGAAGGTCGCCCATCGGGTTGCGTTCCAGGCGCATCCATGCGGCGAGCCGGACGAGCGCGGGTCGGTCGAGGCAGATGTCGTACAGCGCGACGGCGTAGGCGGGCAGGTCGGTGGCATCGAGGGGGACCGCGTCGATCAACCACGCAACGTGGTGGTCGAAGACCGCGTCGAACAGGCGTTCCTTGCTCCCGAAGTACTGGTAGAGCTGCGCCTTGTTCGAGCGCGCTGTGGCCACGATGCGATCCACCCTGGCGCCCGCGATGCCACGTTGGGCGAATTCGGTGGCTGCGGCGTCCATCAGGCGTTGTCGCGTGGCCTGGCCACGAGCGGTGGGCGCGGTCTGCATGGACGCATTCTAAACCGACCAGTTGGTTTGATGACCAAGGCAAGGCGTACGCTAAACAGACTAGTTGGTTTGCTTATTGAGGAGGGTCGATGACGCGACGGGTACGAGGGCTGGCTGCCACGGCTTCCGACCAGGAGCTTCGGGAATGGGAGTTCGAACGCAGGGACCTGCGGCCCGACGACGTCGCGGTGCGCATCACCTTCTGCGGCGTCTGCCACACCGATCTGCACGCCTGGCACGGAGAACCCGCGTACGGCAACGTCTTTCCGTTGGTTCCCGGGCACGAATTCGTCGGAGTCGTCGCAGCCGTCGGGGACGACGTCAGTGACTTCGCCGTCGGAGACGCCGTCGCCGTGGGCAACATCGTCGA
>NZ_JBEVLO010000058.1:0-12177 GCF_040509115.1 Mycobacterium sp.
CACCGGCGATCGCCGACGCGAGCCTGCGTTGGCCGGCCAGCACACGCTGACGTGACGCCGCCTGATAGGCCTCACGCTGGTCGCCCTTGAGCGAGGCGATGAAGGCCTCCGGGTGCACCAGCGCAACCAGACCTGAGACGTGGCCGAACCCGAGGCTGGTCACCAGACCGGCCTTGAGCGGGAACTTCTCGCCCATGCGCAGCGTCTCGCGAACCCACACGAAGTGGCCGGAGGTGGCCAACTCGTCGTCGACGCAATCGAGGCTGCGGTTCGGCGGGACAACACCGTCTTTCAGGACCTGGCACAGCCCCATCATCTGGAAGACCGCCGCGCCGCCCTTGGCGTGCCCGGTGAGGTTCTTCTGGCTGATGATGAACAGCGGCGCACCCTCGGACCGGCCAAGCGAGTCCGCGAGCCGCTCGTGCAGCTCCGTCTCGTTGGGATCGTTGGCCAGCGTCGACGTGTCGTGCTTGGAGATCACGGCGATGTCGTCGGCGCCGACGCCCAGCTTGGCGAGCGAGCGTGCGAGCACCGAGTCCTTGCCGCCACGGCCTGCGCCGAGAGCGCCGAGGCCGGGTGCAGGGATCGAGGTGTGCACGCCGTCGCCGAAGCTCTGTGCGTACGCCACCACAGCGAGCACCGGCAGACCCATCTTCAGCGCGAGGTCGCCGCGGGCCAGCAGGATGGTGCCGCCGCCTTGAGCCTCGACGAAGCCGAGCCTGCGCCGGTCGTTGGCTCGCGAGAACCGGGCGTCACTGATGCCCTTATCGCGCATCACCTTGGTGTCGGCGGTGGCGGCCATGTCGCCGAAGCCGATGACCGCTTCCAGCGTCAGATCGTCGAAACCGCCTGCGACCACCAGTTCGGCCTTGCCGAGCTTGATCTTGTCGACGCCCTCTTCGACCGACACCGCGGCGGTGGCGCACGCGCCGACCGGGTGGATCATCGAGCCGTAACTGCCGACGTAGCTCTGGATCACGTGGGCCGCAACGACGTTCGGCAGAACTTCCTGCAGGATGTCGTTCGGCTTGCTGTGGCCCAGCAGGTTCCCGTGATACATGGTCTGCATCGACGTCATGCCGCCCATGCCGGTGCCCTGGGTGCTGGCCACGAGGCTCGGGTGCACCCAACGCATCAGCTCGTTCGGGCTAAAGCCCGCCGACAGGAACGCGTCGACGGTGGCGACGATGTTCCACAGCGCCACCCGGTCGATCGAGGTGGCCATGTCGGCACTGATGCCCCAGACCTTCGGGTCGAAACCGGTGGGGATCTGCGCGCCGACCGTACGTGTCAGCTTCGTCTTGCGTGGGACGCGAATCTCGGTGCCCGCCTTGCGGGTCACCTGCCAGTCAGCACCGTCGCCGACGGGCTGGATGACCGTGTGCTCCGGGTCGAACTCGACGAACGCCCGTGCTTCGGCCTCGCTGGACACGACGAACGTGAAGTCCTTGTCCAGGAACACCGAAACCAGCAGCGGTGCAGCGTGATCGAAGTCGATCGCGCCGTCGTCGACGAACTCGCGGACACCGCACTTCTCGACGACGACGTCGTGGTAGCGCTCCACGAGATCGGCTTCCTCGACCAGTTCGCCACTTTCGGCGTCGTACCAACCCGGCTTGGGATCGTCCTCCCAGACGATGAGCCCGGTGGTCCATGCCAGTTCGAGGACGCCGGCGGCCGACAGTTCGTTGTCGACCTCCATCTCGAAGCGGGTCCGCGATGAGCCGTACGGGCCGAGTTCGGCGCCGCCGACGATCACGACCAGGTCGGCGGGGTCGACGTCGAGGTCAGCCCATGCAGGCGGCGGTGCCGAGGTGAAGCCCCGCGGCGGTGACGGCAGCGCGGCGATCGTGGCTTCGTCGGGCGAATCGTCTTCGGCTGCAGGCGCACTCATCTCTTCGCGAGCCTTGGCAGCCAGTTCCGCCATGTCGAGCTTGACGTCGCCGAGACCGCCGGTGAGGTCCACCTCGATCGGCTTGCGGGCAGCGGCGACCTTGGACTCGCCGTCGCACAACGCCAGCAGCATCGAGGCCATCTCAGCCGTCGTGTACGTGGTGACGCCAGCTTCTTCGACAGCGCCCACGATGGCGTCGTTGTGACCCATCAGGCCGGTGCCCTTGGTCCAGCCGATCAGCGCGTGCGCCAACGACACTCGCTGCGACCACGACGTCTCGGCCTTCCAGCGGGTGACCAACGCATCGAGCGCGGACTTGGCCTCGCCGTAGGCGCCGTCACCACCGAACATGCCGCGGTTCGGGGAGCCGGGAAGCACGACGTGCAACCGCGACGCGATGTCGCGCTCGGAGCCGATGTGCGACAGCCCCGCGATGAGCCGCTGAACGGCCCACAGCAGAACCTTCATCTCCATCTCGGAACGAGACCCCGCCTCCGACATGTCCCCCGCCACGCGGGGCGCGGCGAACGGGAACAGCAGCGTCGGCGTCAACGCATCCTTGAGGTGAATCGACTTGGGCCCAAGGCTTTCCGTCTGCTCACTGCCCACCCAGCTGACCAACGCATCGATGTCGCCATAGGACGCCATGTTGGCGGGCACCACCCACAGCGTGGCGCCGAACCTGGCGTGTTCGCGGTAGAGGGCCTTGTAGAACGACAACCGATCGTCGTCGAGCTTCGACGTGGTCGCGATGACCGTGGCGCCACCCTCGAGCAGCTGCGCGATCACCGACGCGGCGATCGAGCCCTTGGAGGCACCCGTGACCACGGCGATCTCGGAGTCGTAGCGACCGCTGTCCGGGTTCTCCGCACCTGACGCGGCGCGGCCGTACAGCGAGGCGTGGACGTTGCGTCCCGCCGCCAGGGCCTTGCCCTGCCACCAGTTGGCCTGGGTCGCGACGGCATGTCCGGCCGCCTCGAAGCGCTCGGAGAGCCGCGCCCAGTCCGCCTCGATCTCGTCCTCGTCCGCCAACCACAGCCGGGCGAGGTCCTCACGGGCACTTGCCCACCGATCGTCGAACAGCACCGCCTTGCGGGAATCGAACGCCGGCGCCACCAAACGTGGCCATTCCGAACCAAGTTCGGTCGTGACCAGGTCGATGAGATCGGCATCGCTGACGGTCTCGCTGACGTTGACGGGATTGTCGACGCCGAGCTGACCAAGGATGAGCCTCGCGGCCGAGGCCAGCACGCCGTTGCGGCCGGTCACCTGCTCCGCGAACTCCGTCAGCGCGGCGGAATCCACCACCCCGCCCGCGGCACCCGCGGCCGACGGCAACGACACCGAGACGCCACGACGCGCGGCGACGGCGGTGACCGCACCGTCGATCGCCTTGTCGACCGTGGCCGCATCGGGAAGGGCGCCCTCGTGCAGGTGACCCAACTGGCCACCGCGGACGCTGCTGCCCTCGCGCGTTCCGAGTGCTAGTTCCATCGTGACGTGCTTGACCCAGCCGTCACCGAGTTCCCACGTCTTCTTGACGCGTTCGGCGATGGCCGCGGGACGCTTGCCCGACGGCCCGAGCACGGTGCGCAGCTGGTCGTTCACGGCATCGGAAAGCACTGGGCCGAACGGCTTGTACGTCCTAGCCAGCTTGGTCACCTGTGCCTTCAAGCCACCCAGATCGGCCTCGGCCGCACCGTCGATGGCACCGAGGTTCAACTCGGAGCCCAGGTCGACCAACAGCTGGTTGCGTCGAGACGACGCACCATCGGTGATCGACTCGATCGAGTCCAACTGCTCGATCTGATCGATGCGCATCTTCGCCGACAGCGCGATGAGCGACAACGTCGCGTCATCGGCGCCGAAGGTGATGTCATCCGGACGCGGGCCACCCGACGGGGCGGCAGGTGCCGCTGCGGGGGCAGGCGCCGCCGACGCGGCGGGAGTGGACTCGGCGGCCGGCGCGGGCGCAGAGTCCTCCTCGACGTCGGGATCGATGGCGGGATCCTCGTCCGTGGCGAACAGTACCGGCGCGTCACGCTCTGTGTTGAGCACCTCGGTGGTGTTGTGCGAGTACTCCGGAAGCTTGAGCGTGTTGGTCGCCAGGCCTGCCACCGTCGGCGCCGACTTCACGCCGACCTCGACGAAGCGCTCGACGCCCATGCCGCCCGCGGCCTCCTCGATGAAGAGTAGGTCCTGCGTCTCGATCCACCGGACCGGGCTGGCGAACTGCCATGCCAGCAACTCGATGACGAGCTTGCGGCACAGCTGCCTCGGACGCTCGTTGCGCCACGTGTCGTAGTCGGCCAGGATCTCGTCGAGCGGCTCGGCGGGCACCAGGTCCCTGATCTCCTGAACGAAGTCACGGTCGAGCGTGAAGAGCCTCGGCACCAGGTTCGGGATGTAGCGTCCGACCACCAAGGCGGGGTCGGTGTCCTCCGGCAGCACCCTCTCCAGAGCGCGACGGAAGTCGTCGACGCCGACGCGCAGCACCGACGAGTGGAACGGTACGTCGATGCCCGGCACCAGGATGAAGGATCGCTTGCCGCCGGAGATCTCCCGGCGCTTCTCGACCTCTTCCTCCAGGGCCTCGAGACCACGCACCGTGCCCGCGATGGCGTACTGCGAGCCGCGCAGGTTGTAGTTCACGATCTGCAGGAATTCGCCGGTGCGCTCGGCGATCTCCTCGACGAAGGCATTCACGTCGTCGTCGGGGAGGTCGATCTGCGACGGGCGGATGGCGGCCATCCGGTAGTTCGACCGGCCATCGGCGTCGCGGGGCACGATGTCGTGCATCTTGCTGCCGCGGTGGAAGACCGCCTCCAGCAGGCCTTCCAGGGTGTAGACGCCGGACACGCAGGCCAGCGCGGTGTACTCACCGACGGAGTGCCCGCAGGCGATCGCGTCCTCGACGAACGCACCCTGCTCGCGCATCTCGGCGACCTGGGCCGCGGCCACCGTGGCCATGGCGACCTGGGTGAACTGCGTCAGGTACAGCACGCCCTCGGGGTGGTGGTAGTGCACTCCGCTGGCGATCAGGCTCGTCGGGTTGTCACGCACCACGTGCAGGACCGAGAAGCCCAGCGTCTCGCGCGTGAACTTGTCGGCCTTGTCCCAGATCTTGCGGGCGGCCTTGGACCTGGCCCGGACGTCCATTCCCATGCCCTTGGACTGGATGCCCTGGCCGGGGAACGCGTAGACGGTCTTCGGCGCAGCCAGCTGCGCGGTCGCCGACATCACCAGCTCGCCATCGACCTTTGCGGTGACCTCGATGATCTCGGCGCCACGGTCGATGCCGACGCGGTCCACCCGGAAGTCGATCTCGTCGCCGGGCATGACCATGCCAAGGAAGCGCGACGTCCAGCCGACCAGACGGGCGGGCGGGGTGGCCTTGCCGTCGGTGGCCGTCACCGCGTGCTGCGCGGCGGCCGACAGCCACATGCCGTGCACGATGGGGGATTTCAGGCCTGCCAGCAGCGCAGCGGCGCGGTCGGTGTGGATCGGATTGTGGTCACCGGACACGACCGCGAAGGCACTCATGTCGGTCGGCGCGGCGACGGCCACGTCACGACGGCGGCGGCGCGGCGTGTCGGTGGCGTTGTCGGTGATCGCACCGCCGGCCTGCAGTGGGTCGGCGAGGGCGGTGGCCCCGGTGCGGCCACGGATGGCGAACCGCTCGACGAGCTTGGCCAGCTCGGTACCTTCGGCGTCGGAGATCGTCACCGACACGGGTACGACGCGACCGTACTCGGTGTCCACCGCAGGCGAAGCCGTTGCGGTGACCGTCAATTCGGCCTTCGCGGCGGGCATCGGCGCAAGCAGGTGCGCGGCGTGATCCAGGTGCACCAGACTGAGCAGGCCCTCGACGACCGGGAACCCGGAGTCCGTGGCAGCAGCGCCGATGACGGCGAACACCGCGGGCCAGCAGCGCCCGACCAGCGCGTCGGGTACCAGCGTCAGACCCGGCGCCAGCGGCGCCCCGAACGTTGCGGTGACGCCCGTGTGGTCGGCGACCTCCTCGGGATCCCAGGAGACCGTGACCGTCGCGCTGTCGTCGGTGACGTTCGGGAGGGCTTCTGGGCCGTCCACTCCGGCAGCGATCGCCAGCACGGCGCGCATGGCGGCCGAGGCGTCCTCGGTGGTGACGACGGGCATGCCGCCGTCAACCGTCGCGGACGGGAGGGTGAAACGGATCGTGATCCAGATGTCGGAGAGCGGCACGCTGAGTACCACGTGCTCACCGGTCAGTTCGAGCCGGGAACCGGTGGATGGGTGTGTCGCCGAACGATTTTCATTGACCTGCCACTCATTCGGCGCGCCGATCCGGTGTACCGGGTTGGTCGCGGCGCGGCCGGCCCACAGCACGTTGGGCGAGTCGAGCACGACGGCGAGCGGGCCGGTGACGTCGGCGCGAGCCTGCCTGCGGGAGACCACGGGCACGGGCTGTGCGCCTGATGCCAGCACCTCGTCGATGGACGCCTGCTCGAACCGGTCGAGCAGCTCACCGACGGGCTCGTCGACGCGGGTGATGCCGACGACGGCCTCGGTGCCGGGAATGATGCACACCTCGTCGGCGGTGTACCTGGCGTCGTGGGCCTGCCACAGCGAGTCGCTGCGCCACCAGCGGCGCACGTCCTTGTCGATGACGGGTACGAAGTTCACGGGCTTGCCGAGCGTCTTGCACAGCGTGATGAAGAACGGCACGTCGGCGGGGTGCAGCTTGATCGTCTCGGCGTCGGGGCGCCGCGACAGCAGCGCGGCCACGGCGGCCTGCGGATCTTCAAGCAGCGCTTGGCCTTCGGCGTCGGCGCCGAACAGCGTCTCGATGGGGCCGGAGTCCTGGGGGTGCAGACGGGCCTCGGTGCGCTTGAGCATCTCTTCGAAGCGGTCGCGCCAGCTGCCGTCCAGCCACGGGGAGTTCTCGTACTTGGTGTCGGCGGTGCTGTCACCGTCGCCGATCGCCAACTCCACGTAGCGCTGCAACCACTGCAGGTACGTCATGTCGGCGACGTCGCCGAAGTAGGGCTTGGCGGTCGCGGCCATGGCGGCGATGATCTCGTCGCGTCGTTCGGCCACCGCGTCGGCGTCACCGGCGACGTCGTCGAGCAGGCGACCGCAGCGGGAGGCCGCATTGTCGATCTCGTGGATGTCGGCACCGAGCTGGCTGCGCCCGGATGCCATGCCGCCCTGGGCCTTTCCTGCACCCACCCACACATCGGTGCCGGTGGTCTCGACCAGCAGCTGCTTGACGGCGGGCGACGTGGTGGCCTCCAGAGTGGCCATCGCGGCGGTGCCGACGAGGATGCCGTCGACGGGCATGATCGGGAAGCCGTAGCGCTGCGCCCAGGTGCCCGACAGGTACTCGGCGGCCCGTTCCGGCGTGCCGATGCCACCACCGACGCACAGCGTGATGTTGGACAGGTTGCGCACGTCGGCGTAGGTGGTCAGTAGCAGGTCGTCGAGGTCCTCCCACGAGTGGTGACCGCCTGCGCGGCCGCCCTCGATGTGGACGATGACTTCCCTCGTCGGCACCTCGGCGGCGATCTTGTTGACCGACTTGATCTGGTCGACCGTGCCCGGCTTGAACACCACGTGGGTGATGCCGATTTCGTTGAGCTCTTCGATCAGCGCGACGGCCTCTTCGAGCTCGGGAATGCCTGCGGTGACCACGACGCCGTCGATGGGCGCTCCCGACTGACGGGCCTTCTGCACCAGGCGCTTACCGCCGAGCTGCAGCTTCCAGAGGTAGGGGTCGAGGAACAGGGAGTTGAACTGGATGGCGCGACCCGGCTCCAGCAGCTGGGTCAGCTCCTCGATGCGGGCATCGAAGATCGGCTCGGTGACCTGGCCACCGCCTGCGAGCTCCGCCCAGTGCCCGGCGTTGGCCGCGGCGGCGACGATCTTGGCGTCGACCGTCGTCGGCGTCATGCCTGCGAGCAGGATCGGCGAGCGGCCGGTCAGCCTGGTGAACTTGGTCGACAGCTTGGTCGAGCCATCGGGAAGCGAGACGACCGACGGCGCGTAACTCGTCCATGCCGGCGCCACCGTTGGGGCGGCACCGACGGTGAAGAGGCTGCGCTGCCCGACGCGGGTGGCGGCGGGGACGATGCCCACTCCGAGGCCGCGGATGACGGGGGCGGTGACGCGGGTGATGGTGTCGCTGGGACCGAGGTCCACGATCCACTTGGCGCCTGCGGCGTGCACCCGCTCGATGTCCTGGACCCAGTCGATGGGACGCACGAAGATCGACTCGGCCATCTCGTGCGCGCGTGCGGCGTCGATACCGGTCTTCACGGCCCACTTGTCCACCAGATCGACGCCCTCGGACAGGCGGGGGGTGTGGAAGCCGACCTCGACCTGGACGCTCTCGAACAGCGGGGCGAAGACGGCGCCGCCACGGAGCTTGTTCTTGCGCTCCGCTTCTTCCTTCTCGGTGATCTTGCTGCAGTACAGCTCGAAGCGGGACAGCTGCTCGGGGGTGCCGGTGATGACCACCGACCGCCTGCCGTTGCGAATGGACAGCACGGGCGGCAGGACCGTCCGCACGTCGGTGGAGAAGTCCTCGAGGAGTTCGGCGACGCGCGCCGGATCGACGTTGCTGACCGACACCATCGGCGACTTGTCGCCGCGACCGACCATGCCCCGGCGCCGCGAGATCAGTGAGCCGGCGGCTCCGATCAACTGCAGCAGCGCGAGCAGTTCGGCGTCCGCGGTGCCCTCGGTGCGCAGCGATTCGCAGCCTGCGATGCCCTGGGAGTGGCCGACGGCGACGACCGGCGGGGTGCCGTAGAGATCGAGCCCCTGACGCAGGGTCGCGCGGATGGCGGCCATCTGGGTCAGCAGGATGCCGGGAGTGGAGATGGCGGCGGTGGTCAGCTGCTTGGTGGTGGGCAGTGGCTCGTCGGCGGCCAGTGCGCGCACCCACTGCATGGGCTCGAAGCCGATCGGGCGAACCCCGACGAGCTCACGGGCGACGGGCTCCAGCAGGAGGGCGGCCTCGCCGATGACCTCGCTGAGCTCCGACTCGATGCCTGCCGAACTGATCAGCTCTTCCAGGTTCTCCAACCAGCGGCCACCCTGGCCACCGAACGCGACGGCGTAGGGCTCCCCCGCATTCAGCAGGTCGACAAGCGCGTTCGCACCCGGCTGCGCCGAGGACCCCTCGTTGGAACGACCCTTGCGGCCGGTGGAAACCCTGTCATGTTCGTTGATCGTCACGTCTTGCCATCTCCTCGGTGCGCTCTCGCGCGTATCGCTGTAGCGTCTGCGGGGCTTCGTGCAGTGCGGATGTCCTGCGTCCTCAGCAGTGAGGCCCGCTCCCCTGCGGGGTCGGGCGATTCGGCATCGAATCCCGACTGGTGCTCGGTCGCTTCTCGGTAGGGCCTTGATGAAGGACCAGCTGCCATAAGGGTGTCATGAGAACCGGGTCCAGTTTCGCGGCCCAAATGGTTACTGGCGAGTTCTACGCGCGGGTAACCACCCCTTGGATAACACGTGCTTCCAGCCGCCTCCGACACTTGCGGGACAAACGTCCTGCATGTAGGTGGTTACGCTCGAGTAGCAACAACAGCGCAGATCAAGGCAGTACTGTTACCAAATCGTGATCTTAGATTTTCGGCCCGCATCCCGCCGCGCCGACCGCTCGAAAATCTCCGCATCGGCGCCGGCGCCACCTT
This sequence comes from Mycobacterium sp., assembly GCF_040509115.1. GTDB lineage: Bacteria > Actinomycetota > Actinomycetes > Mycobacteriales > Mycobacteriaceae > Mycobacterium. The sequence goes on from NZ_JBEVLO010000058.1 coordinate 9,574, forward strand.
CGACCGGCGCGCCAATCCGGAGAAATGTTTGCTGTATGACCCTACCGACCGGTAAGTCTCAGTCCCATTGGCCAAATCGCGGCTTGAGAATGTGGTTGAGGTCGACGCCGACGCCCCCGACGCTGCGCTTGTCGATCTCGACCTGGTGCAGGTGCGCCGCCGGGTGCGTGTAGCCCTTGGGCGATCCCCAGTTGTGTTGCCAGAAGTACGAACCGAGGCCCTCCTGAACCGCCCACTCGATGGTCTTCGAGTTGGCGTAGACGCCGACGCGCTGGTGTCCGAGTACTGCCTCCCAACCCCGCAAAAAGGGAGAGACCTGCTGTTTGTACTGCTCGAGGGACGGGTCGTCGTCGATCGAGGCGTATATGGGCGCCCCATACGAGCCGCCCGCCGCGACGTGTAGTTGCCAGCCGCGCTTGGCGTGCTGCACCCCCGCGTTCTGCCCACCCAGCCAGTCCGCGCTGTCCTGCTTGCCGAACTGGTAACAGGACACGATCTTCAGGCCGTTCCGATAGAGGTCTCTTGCCTCAGGTAGCTGAATCGGCTTGCCGAGCATCCAATCACCACCCGGCCTGCGGTCCGAAACGTAGCGAATCGCGCCCGCCGCCCCGGAGGCACGAATGGCCGTGGCCGGGATCACACCCGCTGCATAGTCGAGGAGCACGCCCAGGGGCGCGTCGGCCGAGGCCGTCGCAGGGGCGAGCGCCGCCGACACCGCGCTCGCGAGCGCCCCGCCCAATCCAACCGCCGCAGGCGCGGCCGCGGCGTACTGGAGCACCTTTCGCCGGGAGATCCCCATGACCACAGGGTATGACAACCGTCCCAATATTCTCACCAACGCCACTGGTCACAGCTGCATCAAGATTCTCACATCGCGCCACTGGGGGACGCGGAACTGAAACCGTCGACAGGAGGCGGCAATTCTGCGGAATCCGTACGTTGCGCTGCGATGCGACGGACGCATCCATACGATTCAGCCCATGCCATCCGGCCTCAGCGATCCGCAGATCGAACTCGTCGGCGTTCGCAAAGTGTTCGGAGACGCGATCGTCGCGGTCGACGGCGCCGACCTGACCGTCGAGGACGGCGAGCTGTTCGCCATCCTCGGCCCGTCCGGCTCGGGCAAGACCACGGTGCTGCGCATGATCGCCGGCTTCGAGCAGCCCACCGAGGGAACGATCCGGCTCGGCGGCGCCGACGTCACCGCACTGCCCGCCCGACGGCGCGACGTCAACACGGTGTTCCAGGAGTACGCCCTCTTCCCACACATGAGCGTCGCGCAGAACGTCGAGTACGGCATGAAGGTCCGGGGGGTCCCGAAGGCAGAGCGTCGTCAACGCACCGCCGACGCGCTCGCCATGGTCCGGCTCGACGACTACGGCCCCCGGCGGCCCGCGCAGCTGTCGGGTGGGCAACGCCAGCGGGTCGCCCTGGCTCGCGCCCTGGTGGGCCGACCCAAGGTCCTACTCCTCGACGAGCCGCTCGGTGCGCTCGACCTCAAATTGCGTGAGCAGATGCAGGTGGAGCTCAAGGCAATTCAGCGCGAGGTCGGGATCACCTTCGTCATCGTGACCCACGACCAGGACGAGGCGCTGACCCTGTGCGATCGGCTCGCGGTGTTCAACGACGGACGCATCGAACAGGTCGGCCGGGCGCGCGACGTCTACGAGAACCCGGTCAACCGCTTCGTCGCCGACTTCGTGGGCACGTCCAACGTGCTCGACGGCGACGCCGCCCGAACGCTGGTCGGCCGGGACGGCATGTTCGCGGTCCGGCCCGAACGCATCGCCGTGCTGGCCTCGGGGACCGGGGCGCTGCCCGGCAGCCGGACCGTCGACGCCACCGTCTCCGAGGTCATCTTCGCGGGGCCGACGACGCGGGTGGCCGCCGTCGCGGCGCCGGGGGTGACGCTGACCGCCACCGTCCTCAACGCGGCGGCCGCACTGCCCGAGGACCTCGCTCACGGCGCCAGGATCACCATGGCCTGGCCCGACAGTGCCGTCCACGACCTGACATCGGAAAAGAAATGATCGGAGCGTCAATGAAACTCAGTGCGTTGCGGGTCGGCTTCACGGTTGCCGCCTGCGCCGTCCTCGCCGCCGGGTGCTCCAGCTCGTCGTCCGGCGGCGGTGGCGCCGCGGGCACGACGCCGCCCAAGATCGACCAGCCCAGCGCCGTCGGCAACGGCGAGGGTCAGCTGAACCTGATCGCCTGGGCGGGCTACGCGGAGAACGGCTCCAACGACAAGACCGTGGACTGGGTCACCCCGTTCCAGCAGCAGACCGGCTGCCAGGTCAACGTCAAGGTGGGCAACACGTCCGACGAGATGGTGCAGCTCATGCGCACCGGCCAGTACGACGGCGTGTCCGCCTCGGGTGACGCGACCCTGCGGCTGATCTACGCCGGTGACGTCGCACCCGTCAATACCTCACTGGTGCCGAACTATTCGTCCATCTCGCCCTTCCTCAAGGACAAGCCGTGGAACTCGGTGAGCGGGCAGATGTACGGCATCCCGCACGGCTGGGGCGCCAACCTGCTGATGTACGACACCGCCGTGGTCAAGGACGCCCCCGACTCGTGGGGCGCGGTGTTCGAGGACAACGC
>NZ_JBEVLO010000059.1:0-35656 GCF_040509115.1 Mycobacterium sp.
GAAAGCCGCGCCGCCCAGCCCGATTCACCGATCCTTACCTTTGGAGAGTTCATGGCGCAGGAGCCTCGACTGACCCTCACCGGGGTCGTCAAGAGCTACGGCGCGGTCAAGGCCATCAGGCATGCCGACTTCGAGATACAGCCCGGTCAGGTGCACGCCCTGGTGGGGGAGAACGGCGCAGGAAAGTCCACGCTGATCAAGATCATCTCCGGAGCCACCGCACCCGACGCGGGTACGGTGACCTACGACGGTGAGCAGGTGTCGATCACGTCGACCGTCGACGCGATCGCGCTCGGTATCGCCACGGTTTACCAAGAGCCGCAACTGTTCAGCGAACTCACCGTCGCCGAGAACGTGTTCATGGGCCGCGAGATGGTCAAGTCGGGACGCGTCGACTGGGCCGCGCAGAACGATCGGGTCGTCAGTCTTCTGGAGGCCCTCGATCTTCCCGCAAAGCTCGCGACGGCCACCGTCGGAACCCTGTCGGTCGCGACCCAACAACAGGTGTCGATCGCCAAGGCCCTGGCGGGAAAGTGCGGTGTCCTGATCCTGGACGAGCCGTCGGCCATTCTCACCGACGCCGAGATCGACGTGCTCTTCGGCATCATTCGCCGCCTCGCCGACGACGGTGTCGCCATCATCTACATCTCCCACCGGCTCGACGAGGTGGTCAAGATCGCCGATCAAGTCACCGTGATGCGCGACGGCAGCACGATCGGCACCTATCCGATCGCAGACATGACGGTGCGGCGGATGGCCGAACTCATGGTGGGAGAGGCGCTTTCGGAGCAGTCCGGACCACGCACCACGCCGAAGGGCGAGCCGGTCCTTGAACTGAAGTCACTTGCAAGGGCTGGCTCCTTCGACGACGTGACGCTGAAGCTGCGGTCTGGTGAGATCCTCGGTCTCTACGGGCTCGTCGGCTCGGGTGTCGCCGAGATCGCCGAGTGCATCCACGGTCTCGCGAAGACGAGCGGCGGCGAGATCATCGTCGAGGGGCGCTCCGTCGCCCCGCGCTCACCGCGGGAAGCCGCGAGGGCTGGGATCGCGCTGCTCCCCGCCAACCGCAAGACCGAGGGAATGTTCTCCTTTCAGACCATCGCATTCAACGTGTCGATCGGTCACCTTCAGCGGTTCTCCCGTGGCCGGGCATTCGTGGACCGTCGTCAGGAGCGCACCGTGGTGAAGGATCTGATGAAGCGGTTGGCGGTGCGGGCGTCGGACGAGAACCAGGCCGTCGGAACACTTTCCGGCGGAAACGCGCAGAAGGTGATGCTCGCCCGTCAGCTCGTCGAGCGGCCCAAGCTGCTGCTGTTGGCCGAGCCAACGCAGGGCGTCGACATCGGCGCCAAGGAGGAGATCCACCGCATCATCACCGATCTCGCCGACAACGGCACCGCAGTGCTCGTCGCGACCTCCGACCTTCAGGAGGCGCTGCGCATCGCCGACCGGCTCCTCGTCGTACGCGCTGGCACCATCGCCGCGGAGTTCGGTCCCGATGCCCGCCAGGTCGACGTCCTGGCCGCCGCCGCGGGGGACCGGGAAGGATCGGCGTCGGCGTGAGCACCACGATCGACCCCAACGCCGCTGCGACCGCAGCCCCCGTACGCAACCGGGGCCGGGTGCTGCCGTCACCGGTGACGCCCGCCGAGATCGCCCTCGTCGCCGTCCTGATCGTGCTTTGGATCGCCCTGGCCGCGGCCACACCGGCGTTTCTCAGTGCGGGCTCGATCATTCCGTTGCTCGTCGAGGTGGCGCCGGTCGCGTTGATCGGCATCGGCATGACGTTCGTGATCATCACCGGAGGCATCGACGTCTCCGTCGGCGGCGCCATCATGGTGTGTTCGGTGGTGACCGCCAAGCTGATGCGCGATCAGGCCCTGCCGGTGTGGTGGTGCCTGGTCGTGGCGCTGGCCACCGGTGCGGTGCTCGGCCTGATCAACGGCGCACTCATCGCCTACGGGCGGGTGCATGCCATCATCATCACCTTCGGCACCGCGAACCTCTTCCTGTTCGTGGGACTCCAGATCTTCGCCTCCCAACCGATCAGTGGCATGCCCAACACGTTGGCGTGGTTCGGTCGTGGCATCGACGGCCGGACGCTGGGGGTGCCGAACAGCTTCGCGATCACCGTGATCCTCGCCGCGATCGCCTGGTGGTATCTGCGGCACACCCCGGGGGGCCGTCACTTCTTCGGCGTGGGCGGCGATCCGGTCGCCGCGCGACTGGCAGGCATCAGGGTGCAGCGGCGCATCCTCATCGCCTACGTCATCACCGGCGTACTGGTCGGACTCGCATCGATCTTCACGCTGGCCAAGGGCACCTCCAACCTCGATCAGTCGGTGGGCTCCGGGCAGGAGCTCGCGGTGATCGCCGCCGTCGTCATCGGTGGGACGTCGATCATGGGCGGGCGGGGCTCGGTACTCGGCACGGTCCTGGGCGCGCTCCTGGTGCAGACGGTGAAATCGGGTGTCACGCAATTGGGTTGGCCATCGCAGCTGTCCGACCTCTTCGTGGGGATCTTCATCGTCATCGCCGTCGGCACCGACCTCGTCCGCCGACGTGCCAGGAGAGATTCGTGACCGCCGACACCGCAACGCCCCCGACCCAGAAGCCGACGACACGTCAGCGTGCCGACAAGATCGTCGAGGCGATCCTGACCCAGCGGATCGTTCTGCTCGGCGTGCTGATCGTCATCGTCGTGTCGTGGTTGATGTACATGAGCGCGGGGGGTTATCTCACCGGCGACTACGACTTCGACTACATGTCGGCCACGTTGATCGACGCCGTGCCGCTGGCGCTGCTGGCCTTCGCGGAACTGGTCGTCATCGTGTCCGGCCGCGGCGGCATCGACCTGTCAGTCGGGGCGATGGTGTCACTGGTGGGCATGATCTTCGGGTTCGCCTACGGCCAGTGGGGCTGGCCGCTGCTGGCCGCGGTGTTGCTGGCCGTGGCCGTTGGCGCGCTGCTGGGCGCGATCAACGGATTCCTGGTCGCCCGCATCGGCTTTCCCGCGCTGATCGCGACGTTGGCCACCTACTACGCCTACAAGTCCATTGCGCTGGTGATCAACGATCAGAAGCCGATCAACAGCCCGCAGATCCAGGATCTGTACTCCCTCACCAGTTCGGTCAGCGTCCCGATCATCGGCGACTACATTCCCGACGTGCCGTTGGGGGTGTTCACCTTCCTGCTTCCGGTGCTGGTGGTGCTGTGGCTTGCGTTGGGCCGCGGGACGTATGGGCGACGGCTGTACGCCGTCGGGACCAACGACGTGGCCGCGCGGTGGGCGGGTGTCGACGTCCCGGCCACCCGGATGCGGGCGTACGTGACGGCGGGAGTCCTGTCCGGTCTGGTGGCGGTCTACATCACCGCGGAGTTCGCGTCGGCTCGGCCGGACGCAGGCACCGCGGGTAACGGGCTGGCGCTGCCCGCGATCACCATCGCCGTTCTGGGTGGCGTCGCGATCACCGGCGGCATCGGACGGCTGGCGGGCGTGCTGCTGGCCGCGCTGCTGATCGTGTGGCTCAACGCGGGCATCATCCTGTACTTCGAGGGCAACACCGGAACCCAGTTCCAGTTGCTCGCGCTCGGCGTCGTCCTCATCCTGGCCGCCCTGCTCAACGGATTGACCACGCGAAGATTCCGCGGCGGCGACTAGCTCGCCGAAGACCGGACGTACGAACGCATTACGTGTCTGTTTGGAAACGGAGAAACCACATGACTGTTCTCGACGCCTTCTCCCTGACCGGGAAACGGGCCCTGGTGACCGGCGGCAACCGCGGCCTCGGGCTGGCCTTCGTGCGAGGCCTCGCCGAGGCGGGTGCCGACGTCGTCTTCGTGTCACGCGATGCCGACCGGAACGCGGCCGCGGTCGCCACGCTGGCCGAGGAGGGCCTACGGGTGCAGGCATTCGAGGTGGACGTGACCACCTCGGAGGGGCCCGGTGCCGCGATCGACGGCGCAGTCGAACGGCTCGGTGGGCTGGACCTGCTGCTCAACAACGCGGGGCTCGCCATCCACAAGGCTGCCCTCGAGATCTCCGACGACGAATGGGATGTCGTCTTCAACGTGAATACGCGGTCGCTGTGGCGACTGAGTCAGAGGGCCGGCGCCTACATGAAGGACCATGGCGGCGGCAACATCCTCAACATCGGCTCGATCAGCTCCCTGATCGTCAACCGTCCACAGTTCCAAGCCTCCTACAACGCGTCGAAGGCGGCCGTGCATCAGCTGACCAAGTCGTTGGCGGCCGAGTGGGCGCCCTACGGCATCCGCGTCAACGCGCTGGCCCCCGGCTACGTCAAGACCGAGATGGCTCCCGTCGACAGGCCGGAGTTCCGTCAGCACTGGATCGAGGACGCTCCGATGAAGCGCTACGCGATGCCCGAGGAGATCGCCCCGACGGTGGTGTACATGGCTTCCGACGCGTCGGCGTTCATGACGGGATCGGTCGTCGTCATCGACGGCGGTTACACCGTCTATTGAGTGACTCGGCCTATTGAGTGACTCGGCCTATTAGGTGACTCGGCCTATCGAGTGACTCGGCCGGTTATCCGGTGGCCTTCGCCCAATTCTCGCCGAGGTAGGCGGCGTTCTTCTCGCTCTGTTCGTTGGTCGGGAGCGCCGGGGTGCCCTGGACCGGAGGAAGCGCGGCGAGCAAGCCCTTGTCCACGGTGCCCGCCTTCTCCATGGCGTCGGCGCGCACCGGGCGGGCGAGCCCCTTCAGGAACAGGTTCTGGCCCTCGTCGCTGTAGAGGAATTCCTGCCAGAGACGCGCGGCAGCAGGGTGCGGGCCGTCCTTGTTGATGGCCTGGAAGTAGTAACCGCCGACGAGCGCATTCGAGGGAACGAACACCTTCCAGGTGGGCAGTTTCGCGGTCTCGGCCGAGTTCAGGTAGTCCCAGTCGATGACGACGGGAGTCTGACCGGATTCGATGGTCGCTGGCGTCGGGTCGACCGGCACGAAGTTGCCTGCTTCGTTGAGGCGTCTGAAGAAGTCGACACCGGGAGCGATGTCATCGACCGACCCGCCGTTGGCGATCGCGGCCATCAGCACTCCGTTGGCCGCGGCGCTGGCGGTGGTGGGGTCGCCGTTGAGGGCCACCTTGCCCTGGAATTCGGGCTTCAAAAGGTCGTTGAGGTCGGTGACCTCGGGAACCTTCGCCGAGTCGAAGCCGACGGACATGTAGCCGCCGTAGTCGTTGACCCAGGTGCCGTCGGGATCCTTGAACTCCGCCGGGATGTCGTCGAACGTGGCCACCTTGTACGGCGCGAACAGGCCGGTGTTGGCCAATGCGATGGCCTGACCCAGGTCGAAGACGTCGGGGGCGGTGCTCTTGCCCTTCTGCTGGTTGGCGGCGTTGATCTCGTCCTGGCTGTTGGCGTCGGGCTGGGCGGAGTTCACCTTGATGCCGTACTTCTGCCCGAAGGTGTCGATGATCTCCTTGTAGTTGGCCCAATCCGGGGGCAAAGCAATCACATTCAGCTCACCCTCGGCCTTGGCGGCCGTGACCAGGCCGTCCATCCCGCCGAAGTCGGCGGCCGACGTGGCCTCCTTGGCGTTCACACCGGACTCCGTCTGGTTGCCGGTGTCCTCCTTCTCGGGCGGTGCGCATCCCACGAGGCCGACGACGACGAGCGCGGATGCGGCAGCTGCAACGAGCCGGGATGTGGCCATTCGTGACGAGGTCATGACGAACCTTCCGATGGGAGGGGGACGCCTGCGATGAGACGGAGTCGGGCGGCGGTTACGGAAGCCGATCGCCGACGCGGGTCGGCGATGGAACACTAGCGCGCCATCTGCCCCTTGGCAGGCTGTTCTCGGATTGCGCACCGCAGGCGTCTTCCCACCGCACCCCGTTGGCGCGCCGACGTCGCTCAGACCTGCACATACCTCCCCGCCGCGCCGACCGGAATGCCCATCGGTGGGTGTTCGGCCCTAGTTTGGGGCGGGCTAGTTCGGGGCGGGCGGCCGTTCGATGAAGACCGGCTCGTCCACCTGCCCCGGTTGCGGCCAATTGGAGAACACCTCGGCATAGCTATGGCTCATCACCTCGAGGACGGTCCCCCAGGGGTCGGCGACGTAGGCCAGCACCCACGGACGCCCCCGAACGAAGGCGACCGGGTCGGACAACCGCGTACCACCGTGCCGGATCACGGTCTCGACCGTCCCTGCCACATCCTGGTTCGTGAGGCACACGTGCCACGGTCCGCGGACGGTGTACGGGACGGGCACCCTCTCGTCGCGATCGTTCACGGGTGGATCGATGAACTGGAACAATTCGAGCCCAACACCGTTGGCCGCAAGCAGATGCGCCTGCCAGGCCCGCTTGAAGCGCGGTCCAAGTGCGCTGCGAGCCTCGTCGTGGTGACCCGGCTCCAGAAGTCGTGGACCCATGATGCACCTCAGCCCGAACACGGTGCCGTACCAATCGATCGCGGCGAACACGTCGGGGACGGTCACCCCGACGTGGTTCACGCTCAGGGCGATTGGTGGCGTTTCGGGACGGTCCTCGGGGACGGTCACCATGAGTGCTCCTATCCGTTCGACGTCAGCCCCGCGGCACGAGCGGCGACCTCGTAGAGGGTGACGTAGTCGTCGTTCCGGTAGCCGAGGCCGATCGCGGTCTGGATGAGTTGATGGGTGGAGGCGGCCAGCGGAAGGGGGACCTCCAGCGTGCGGGCGGCCGAGAGGCCGAGATCGAAGTCCTTGCGCAGGTTCTCGGAGGTGAAGGTGGGCGCGTAGTCGCGTTCGCGAATGGCGTTGCCCTTGTGGCGGATGAACGTCGAAGCCAGGACGGAGCCGTTGATGAAGTCCAGGAACGCCGGTGCGGTGACGCCACCCTTCTGGGCCAGCGTGGTGACCTCTGCCAACGCCTCGGTGATCATGCCCAGGAGGAGATTGTGGCCGAGTTTGACCAGCCGGGCCTCCTCGCTCGCCCCGGCGTACACGACCGTCGGGGCGATCAAGGCGAGGTGGTCTCGGGCCCGCTCGAAGACGTCGACGGGTCCCGAGGCCACGATGGCGGCTCCGCCTTCGGCGACCATGGCGGGGTTTCCACTGATCGGGGCGGACAGGAAGCCGACGCCCAACGCGACCGCCTCCTCGCGCACCTGAGCGGCGGCCTCCGCCGACACCGTCGAGCAATCCACCACGACGGGCGGCAGCCCGTCTCCGGTGAGGAGCCCTTCGGGACCGAGCGTGACGGCGAGCAGATCCGGTGACGACGTCACCGTGATGAAGACGATGTCGCAACTCTTGAGAGCACTGATCGTCTGGGCAGGCTGGGCACCGAGATCCAGCAGCGGCTTCGCCTTGGCGGCGGTGCGGTTCCAAACCGCGAGTTCAGTACCGCCCTTGAGCAGCTGCGTGGCCATTGCCGTGCCCATTCGGCCGGTCCCCAGCCACCCGATTCGAGGTGTGGTGTTCATGCTGTCTCCTTTCGAGGGAACGAATTTCACATCAAGGTGTCTTGCTCGGGTCGACGCACCGCGGTCCGGACCAACATCGCGGTTCAGACCAACATCGTCATCGGTTGCTCGATCGCGGCGACGAATGCCGTGAGCCACTGAGCGCCGAGCGCGCCGTCGAAGACTCGGTGATCGCCGGACAGCGTGACCGACATGACCGTTGCGACGCCCAGCTGGCCTTCGGTCACCACGGGCCGCTGGGTTGCGGTACCGACGGCCAGGATTCCCGACTGCGGCGGGTTGATGATCGCCGCGAATCGCTCGACGTCGTACATCCCCAGATTCGAGATGCAGAACGACCCGCCCTCCAACTCCGATTGCTTCAGCCGACCCTCCCTGGCGCGGCCCGCCAGGTCGCGCGCTTCGGATCCGATGGCGCCGACGGTCTTGCGGGCGACGTCGCGGATGACGGGTGTGACTAGGCCACCCTCGATCGACACCGCCACGCCGACGTCGAGTCGCTCGTAACGTCGTATCGTGGTGCCGTTCCATACGGCGTTCGCGTCAGGCACCGAGGCGAAGGCGTGACCCACGGCCTTGATGACGAAGTCGTTCAGCGAAAGACGATGCTGCAGTTGCGTGTTCAGCGTTCGCCTCAGATCGAGAAGTGCGTCGACCCGACAGTCGGCCTGCAGGTAGAAGTGCGGGACGGTGGCCTTGCTCTCCGTGAGCCGACGCGCGATGGTGCGGCGCATGGGGGTGAGTTCGACGTCGGTGTGATCGGCATCCTGCGATCGCGGCGAGGGGGTGCTCGTCGGCGCAGCAGTGGTCGATTCGGCCACGTTGTCTACCGTGTCGCCGGATGGCGCAGTGGGGCGCGGTGATTCGAGGTCGCGACGCACGATGCGTCCGTTCGGTCCGCTGCCGTGCATGGTGGCCAAGTCGATTCCGCGTTCGCGGGCGAGCTTGCGCACGAGGGGGGTGGCGAAGCGGCGAGTTCCGTTGGGAGTGGCCGTCGCCGCGCCGCCGTCCGGTCGCGGCGGATCGTCGGGCTCGGGCTGCGCGGAGACCTCCGCCCCCGCCGACGCGGCTTCGGCCTCCGCCTCCGCCGACTCCGCTACCGCGGCTTCGGCCTCCGCCTCCGCCGACGTCGTCGAAACCGCATCCGAGACCGACTCACCGGCTTCGGCCAGGATGGCGATCGGTTCACCCACCGGAACGGGCTGACCGGGCTGGACGAGCAGCGAGGCCATGGTGCCGCTGCTCTCGGCGAGGTATTCGACGACCGCCTTGTCCGTCTCCACCTCGGCTAACGGGGTGCCTTCCTCAAGGATGTCGCCGACGTTCACCATCCAGGACAGCAGCACGGCTTCGCTGATGCCGGTGATGAGTTCGGGCATTCGGACCAGGACGGGCATCAGCTTTCACCGCCCCAGTTGCGGCGCATCTGCTCGAGTGCGTCGGCGACCTCGGAACTCAGAGCGATGGAGGCACGTTCGAGTACCCGCGAGATCACCGGGCTGGCTTCACTTCCCGTGACCCGTGTGACGGGCGAGTCCAGCCAGTCGAACAGTCGCCGGTTGATTTCGTCGGACAACCACGCCCCGTACGAGGTTCCGTGTGCTCCCTGCTCGACGATCAGCACGTTGTTCGTCTTGCGCACGCTGGCCTCGATGGTCTCCCAGTCGATGCTGGCGCGGTCGAGCCACCGCAGGTCGATCAACTCGCCGTCGACCCCGGTCCGTTCGATGGCCTGCTCGCACTCGGCCACCATGTTCAGGTAGCTCAGCACCGTCACGTCGCTTCCAGTTCGGCGAACGGCGGCCCTTCCGAGCGGAAGGTAGTAGTCGGGGTCACCGTCGGGCACGGGTTCGCGCTTGCCGTATAGGTCGGTGTGTTCGATGACGAGCACTGGATCCTGCAGTGCCAGAGCCGTGTTCATCAAGCCGATGTAGTCGGCGGCGGTCGAGGGTGCGATGATGCGCCACCCGGGGCTCGTCGCGAAGATGCCCGCCGGGTCCATGAGGTGCTGAGATCCGTAGCCGGTGCCCAGGGCGACCTTGGTGCGGAGCACCAGCGGGACCGAGCTGTCGCCGCCGAACATGTGGCGGGCCTTCCCGATCTGGTTGAAGACTTGGTCCGCGGCGACCCACAGGAAGTCCGGGTACATGAACTCGACGATCGGCCGGAACCGGCCGTCCAGTGCCATGCCGCCGGCGAGCCCGGCAAAGGCGTTCTCGCTGATCGGTGTTCCCAGAACGCGTTCGGGTGCCTCGCGGAGGGCGCGTTTGGTGGCGCCGTTGGTGCCGCCGCCGAGTCGGTGGACGTCTTCGCCGAGTACCACGATGCTCGGATCCGTCTGCATGCGGCGGCCGATGACGTCGGAGATCGCATCGACGAAGCGTTTCTCGGTGGTCGGTTGGTCGAGGTTGGGAGACTCGGTCGTCACCAGTGCGTCGAGTTCACTGGCATCGCCGCGCAATCCGTGGTTGACGGTCTCTGGGTCGGGCCACAGCGACGGGATGATGCGGTTTCGGCCGTCGACCTCGGGATCCGGTTCGACCAGTGCGGCGACCACGTCGCGCATGGCCGCCACGGCTTGCTCTCGGACTTCGGCGAACTGTGCATCGGTGAGATGGCCGAGCCGACGCATCTCGTCTTCCAGGCGGGTGATGGGATCTCTTGCCCGCCAGTCCGATTCTTCTTCCTTGGTGCGGTAGCCGAAGGCACTGCCCTCGTACGCGCCATTCTGGTGAAAGAAGCGGTAGACCTGCGCCTCGATGATCGTCGGTCCACCGCCGGAGCGCATCACCTCGGTGGCGGCCTCGGTGGCCAGATGGACGGCGAGTGGGTCCATCCCGTCGACCCGCCACGCGGGGATGCCGAACCCGAGGCCTCGTCCCGAGAGCCGGTGCTCCCGGGTCGACTCGTCGACGGTGGTCGCCACGGCATAGAGGTTGTTCTCGATGAAGAAGTTGAGCGGGATGTCCCAGGCCGCAGCTAGATTCATGGTCTCCAGGGTCGAGCCGATGTTGACCGCGCCGTCACCGAAGTAGCTGATCGTGACATCGCGAGTACCTGCCGCACGTTGAGACCAGGCGTTGCCTGCGGCGAGCGGCACACCGCCGCCGACGATCGCGTTGCTGCCGAGGGCGCCTGCCTCAAGCCATTGAAGGTGAATGGAGCCGCCGCGGCCCTTGCAGAATCCCTGGGCCAGCCCGAGTATTTCGGCGAGGGTGCGTTGCAGTACCTGCTCAACGGCCTCGGTGACCATTGCGGTCGGGTCGAGCGTTCCCTTCGCCACGTGGCTGATCGCCTTGGCGAGGAACTGATGGTGGCTGCGGTGCGAGCCGTTGATCGCGTCGTCGGGCAGCAGGCCGACGATCGATCCGACGGCACCGCCCTCCTGGCCGATGCTCGAGTGAGCTGGTCCGTGGACCAACCCATCGGAGGCCAGTTTCAGCACCGTTTCCTCGAAGGCACGGATCAGGTGCAGTTCGGACAGCATCGTTGCCAGCAGGGCCGAGTCGGCCTTCTTCCAGTCCGCGGCGGTGCTGCGCAGCTCGATCCACGGCTGGGCAGGGGTCAGGCGTCGTTGCGCTGGCATATGTCCTCGATCGGTGTGCAGTGAGTGTGCGTTATAACGCACACTACGCTCGTTGGGTTCAATTGAAAAGGCGAAGGAGCGGTTCTTTGACGAGAGTCCATGTGAGATCGGCACTTTCGACCCTCCGACGCCGGTCCTGGCCGACGTCGGTGGATCGTCAAGACGGTCGGGAGTACAGCGATCGGGCGCTAGTGGCCCACGGATCGACGAGGATCTTGGTGGCCGTGGCGCGTCCGGTCGCCATCGGTTCTAGCCCGATCTGCTCGACGTCCGACAGTGGGATGACCGAAGGTGCGAGGACGTCCCAGGCGCCGGCCCGCAGCGCCAAGAGTCGCAGCGCCTCGGGCAGATCGGTCTCTGCGACGAGTGAATTCGTCCCCACCAGCACGAGCTCGCGCAGCGTCAACCGGTGGACGTCGAGTGCCACGGGATGCTTCTGCATTCCGACGCAGACGATGCGCCCGCCACGGGCCGCGGCGGCCAACGCCGATTCGAGGACGTCGGGCACTCCGGTGGCCTCGTAGATCAGTGCCGGCTGGTCGCCGTGTGCCGCGATGAGGTCCGCGGGCTCTAGGTGCCCGTCCCCGGCGACGGTGGTCCGTGCGCCCAATTCGGTGGCAATGCGACGCCGTGCCGGATCCCTGTCGACGGCGGTGACCGCCACCCCCCATCGAGACAGCACGTAGACCAGACAAGCGCCGATACCGCCGACGCCGATGACCACCGCACGCTCGCCTTCTTGGGGGTTGCCCCGGCGCGCGGCGTGCACCGCGATGGCCATCGGCTGGGCCAAGGCCGCCTCCTCGGCGGTGAGCCCGATGTCCCCGACACGTGCACAGCTGCGTACCGGTGCGGACACCAGCCCCGTCAGGGCGCCGTGACGGTGCAGGCCGACCACCCAGTAGTTCTCACACTGGCTGGTCCGCCCGGCGCGACAGGCGTCGCAGCGACCGCAGCTCACCGCTCCGCCGCAGCACACCAGCTCGCCCTTCCAGTCCGGTGGGACCGCGGCGCCGACCTCCACGACGACGCCGGAGAATTCGTGCCCCAACACGGTGGGGCCGTGATGCCCGGTCAACGGGTGGGCGTGCCCGAGTGGGACTTGGTGCGGACCACCGGCCCATTCGCCGGTGTCGGTGCCGCACAAGCCCGTCGCGCGCACCTCGATGAGGACTTCGTCGGGTGCCGGTCCTTCGGGGCGGGGAATGACCTCGACCCGGAGATCACGGCGGCCGTGCAACACGGCCGCCGTCATCGTCGATGCCTGGGTCGATTCCGGCGTCCCGCTGGCCTCTTCGTCTAAGCGCGACGTCACGCGGGCCTCGACGGGGTGACGATGCCGTCGTCGGAGGGTAGGAAGTAGCCGGCGTCCTCCAGGTTGGCCGCACCCTGGTAGCCCCACACCGTGAGCACCGGGTCCGTCGCCGAGGCGTTCTCCAGTCCGTGGTAGACGTTCCTGGGCACGAAGATGACGTCGCCCGGGCCCATTTCGACGGTCATGTCTCCGACGTGCTTGATGGCCCGCCCCGCGATGACGTACTCCCACTCCTCCGCATGGGGATGCCGGTGGATGTCGTGCTTGCTGCCGGGACGTAGGAACGTTCGACCCATGCAGCCCAGCTGGGCGCCAACCGTCTCGCGGGTGACGAGCCATCGCACGTCCATCTCGATCCAGCCGCGGTCGGCGTCGAGTGAGGCGTCGGGTGCAATCGCTCCATCGCGGACGAGGTAGCGTTCGATGTCGTTGAATTCTGGCTTGTCTGCAGGCATGTGGGGTTTCTCCTTTGTTGGGTTGACGTGATTCGAGGGACGGTTCAGAAGGGCAGCCGGCGGCCATCGCGGACGTAGTTGCCCGACGTCGCGATGTGCTCGTCGGAGTGCACGGCCTGGCCCTTGGCGAGGTGGCCGAACATTTGGATGCCGAACCCACCGTCGAGGTCGTCGACGATGCGCTTCTTCCACGGTCGTCGGATGATCTGGGTGGTCAGCCGCCTAACCGTGCGCGGCTGGGTCATGATGTGGTCGGCGATGGTGTAGGCCCGGTCGAGCAGCTCCGCACGGGGCAGCACTTCGTTGACCATGCCGTAGTCCAGTGCCGTCTGGGCGTCGATCGACTCACCGGTCAGCAGCGCGTAGGCGGATCGCTTGACGCCGAGCAGTTCGGTGAAGCAGCTGTGGATGCCGTCGCCGGGAACCGAGCTGATGCCGTAGTGCAGGTCGTAGATGCGAGCGTCGTCGGCACACAGCGTGAGGTCGCACATCAGCAGAATCTCGGAGTGGAAGCCAGACCCGTTGAAGACGCCGATGGTGGGTATCTCGATGTCGTTGACCAGTGAGCTGACGTTGATCCGACCGTCCTTGTAGGCGTATTCGTAGGCCCAGTGGGCGAGATCGTCCTGCTCGATCTCGAACCCCGTCGGATCGGACTGCATCATGAAGTCCTCACCCGAGCCGGTGAGGATCAGCACCTCGTTCTCCGGGTCCGCACCAACGGTTTTCAGCATCTGGCCGAGCGCGCGGTGGTTCTGGACACTGAGCTGCACCGAGCCGCCCACCGTGTGCGCCTTGGCGAGCAGCACCCCGTCGTCACGGCGCTCGAGGGTGAAGAAGTCCTCGAAGAACTTGGCGTACTCCTCGAACTTGGGGGTGGGAAGGAAATCTTGCAATGACACGTGCTCTACCTCTCTGTGTTTTCTCTGGGTCTTCCTGACGGTCAGACGCCGACGCGTCTGCCGTGCTTCGTGAACAAGCCGGCAATGCCGCGCGGTGCCGCGATCACGACCACCACGAGCACCGCACCGAAGACGAACTGATTCCAGGTGCCCGCGACGTTGACCAGCAGCAGCTGCAGGACCGCCTGGGTCAGCACCGCGCCGATGAGCGGGCCGTACCAGGTGCCCTTGCCGCCGATTACGGCCGCCACGACCACCGCTAGCGACACCTGGAAGTCGAAGGTGCCGGCCGGCTCGATGAACAGCAGCTCGGCGGCATACAGGCAACCCACCAAACCCGCGATGGCCGCGCCAACCACGAAGGCGACCAGTTTGATGCGCAGCGTCGGAATGCCAAGTACCTCCGCGGCGTCCTCGTCCTCGCGAACGGCCACCAGTGCGCTGAGCCAACGGGTGCGCTCGACGTACCAGCACAACGCCGTCGCCAGAACCGCAGCGCCGAGGAAGAGCACGCAGAACAGCCGCACCGAATCATCGAGCGAGGCAGTGGGACTCTCCAGGAAGAGACCCTTGGCACCGCCGGTGATCGACAGCGTCGTCGCGAGCTGTTGAAGCGCAAGGGTGAGTACGAACGTGGCCACCGCGAAGTAGTCCCCGCGCAGTCGAAAGCCGGGTATCCCGACGAGGAGGGCGCCCGCGCCTGCGACCAGTACGGCCGCGGGCAGCGCCCACAGCGGGTTGATTCCCCACCTCGTCGACAGAATCGCGGTGGTGTAGGCGCCAAGGCCCATGAACATCACGCTGCCGAAGTTCATGTAGCCGACGTAGCCCCCGAGCAGATTCCACGCGCCCGCCAGAGCGACGTACATCAGCACGGTGCCGATCATCTTCACCGACGCGATGTCCGGGGAAGCCAAGGCCCAGCCCAGTACCACCGCCGTCCCTGCAGCTGTCGCGCATGCGGACAGCCAGCGGGGGACCGGTCGTCGAACCGTGCGGCGAGACGTGGCAGCCGTGGGCTCCGCGACGAGATCTGTGCGAGTTGTCATAGCGCACGTTCCTTTCCGGCGGCGAGGCCGCCGCCTCGAGCCACCATGGCTGCCAGCAGCAAGCCGTAGACGACGACGGACACCCAGGTCAGCGGCAGGAGCTGGTTGAAGGCGGCCTGCCCGATTCCGAGCGTCAGACCGCCTGCCAGGGCAGCGAGCACTCCGCCGGTGCCGCCGACGAGCACCACGATGAACGCGTAGGTCAACCAGATGATTTGGGTAGCAACGGAAAAGGGGAACAGTGTCGACAGTAGCGAGCCTGCGGCCGCCGCCAGGGACATACTCAGGGCGAACACCAGAGCCGAGTAACGCGTGACGTGCACGCCGAGAATCCTTGCGGCATCGGGGTGTTGGGCGAGCGCCCGAACGGCGCGTCCGGGCATGCTGAACCGCAGGCCCAGGTACACCACGGCCAGGAGCAGCAGCGCGCTGGCGGCGGTCACCACGTAGTCCGACGGCACCGCGACACCACCAATGGCCACCCTGGCGTTCGAGTAGTCGGCCACCAGCGACCTGATGTCCCCGGACCAGAACTGGGCTGTCGCGGCTTGAGCCATGACCATCACCCCGAAGAGCGCGAGCAGACCGGCCTCCGGCGAGATCGCCTGGGCCCGCTGGACGATCACCTTGTACAACAGCCAGCCGACGATGCCGAACACGGGCATCACGACGACGGCGGTGACGATTGGACTGAGCTGCCAGCGATGGTAGAGCTCGTACGCGGCGATGCTGCCACCGAGGACCGCCATGCCGTGGGTGAGGTTCAGAACGCCAAGCACGCCCAGCGACAACGACATTCCGAGGCCAGCCAGGGTGTAGATGAGGCCGAGCAACACCCCGGTTGCCACGACCTGCGCAACGATCGTCACGAGTGTGCCTCCTCGGCGTAGTTGGCTTGCGGGGTATCGGCTTGCGGGATGCTGGCGTGCGGGGTGTCGGCTGCGGGGTCGAGAGCGAGCCAGTCACGCACCAGGGCGTCGAGGTCGTCCCCGAAGTCGGCGGTCGGTCCCCAGCGGTCTACGGCGCCGGACTTGAGCACGTACACGGTGTCGGCCACCGCCAGCGCGGCTCGAACGTCCTGATCGACGAGAATCACCGTGCGGCCCTCGTCGCGCAGTTGGGCCAGCTCCTGGTACATCAGCGTCGCGACCACCGGTGCGACGCCCGCAGACGGTTCGTCGACCAGCAGGATGGACGGATCGGCGATGAGCGACCTGGCGAGCTCCAGGATGCGTTGCTGACCACCGGAGAGGCTGCCCGCGGGGGCGTTGCGCTTGTCGGCAAGCGCCGGGTAGCGCGCGTATGCCGATGCGACGGCGTCGCTGATCTTTCGTGACCGCCGGACGCTCCAGCCGCCGAGCAGCAGGTTGTCGTGCACGCTCATCGCGGGAAAGACCGAATGGCCCTGGGGGAGAAAGCCGATGCCCCGGCCGGCCCGCTCGTGCGCGGGCACGTGCGACACGTCGAGCTCATCCGAGTCGGTCCGGAGGGAGACGGTGCCCGAGGTGGGGATCAGCAGGCCGGCGAGCACGCGCAACGCGGTGGACTTTCCCGATCCGTTGGGTCCGATGATCACCGAGAGGTGCCCAGGTTCGGCCGCCAGGGTCAAACCGCGCAGAATCGGTTGTCCTGGTGAGTATTCGGCGACCACGTCGCGCATCGTCAAGGTGGCGCTCATGCCGCACTCTCCGGTATCGGAGTGCCCAGGTAGGCCTCGATCACCCGTGGGTCGGCGCACACTTCATCCGGCGTCCCCTCGGTCAGTACCTGGCCACCTGTCATGCACAGGAATCGATCTGAGAGCGAAACCAGATCCGGCACCTCGTGGCTGACGATGAGGAACGCCGTGGTCCCAAGGGCGGCCTGTTCGGAGATCAATCGATGCAGGGTTTCCTTGACGTGCGGATGAACCCCGGCGAACGGTTCATCCATGAGCACCACGCTGGGCCGGTGCGCCATGGCCCTGGCGAATTCGACGAGCTTGCGTTGGCCGCCCGAGAGCTCACTGGCCACGCGGTCGGCGAACTTCGCGAGGCCGACGGTGGACAGCCATTCGTCGACGTCCTCGGTGAGTTGTCGCGCGTGCCGTCGATCCGATCGATGGGCGACGGCGACGACCATGTTCTGGCGCACGGTGAGCGACGTGAACACGTGCGGATTCTGAAAGGTGCGGGCCATGCCGAGAACGGACCTGGTGTGGGCGGCCTTTCGTGTCGCGTCGGTGCCGCCGACGTACACGCGACCGCCGTCGAGTCGATAGGCGCCACTGAGGACGTTGGTGAGGGTCGTCTTGCCGGATCCGTTGGGGCCGATGACGCCGAGCACGCTGCCGCGCGCCACGTCCACGCTCACGCCCCGCAGCGCGTGGATGCCTCCGAAGCGTTTGTGGACGTCGTCGGCACGTAGTGCGATGTCAACCGAAGTGGTCATGTCGGAGTTCGCCTTTCGTCGCTCAGGTGCCCGGGGTTAGCTCGAGTGCCGCCTCGGCGACGGCTGCCGGCCACACCGGTCGGACCTGGCCGCCAACGCTCTGCAGGACGACCTGTTGAAAGTCGGCCGTGCCGTTGGCGGCGAACTTGACGGTGCCCACCGCGGTCTCGAAACTGTGGCCGTAGATGTATTCGCGCAGCTTGTCCTGATCGAGGGTCTTGGCTCCCTCGACCGCTTGCTGCACGATCTGCAGCGACGCGTACGCGACGGCCGCATAGGCGGGGATCACCTTCTCGTTGCGCTCGCTTGCCAGGCGCTGCAAGACGTCGAGACCGGGATAGTTCAGCGTGGGCCAGGTGACGGTGGTGCCGAGCACTCGTTCGGTGGCCGGCCCGAGCTCCGACCAGTTGGGCAGGGTGAGGACCTGCGAACCGCAGGCGCACAGCAGCTTTGGCTCGAACCCGAGGGTGTCGGCTGTCTTGAGGACGGTGCCGGAGTCCTCCGGCAGGCCGAGAATCAGGAACAGGTCTGCGCCAGCGGCCCGTGCCTTGTTGATCGCCGCGGAGAAGTCGGTGGTGTCGGTGCCGTAGGTCTCGTCGAAGACGACCGGCAGGCCAGCCTGGCGGGCGTACCCGCGGGCGCCACCCTGTCCGTTGTAACCGTCGCGATCGGCAAGGGTGAACGGGTTGTTGTTGGTCAGAATGCCCACCCGTTGCGGCCGCTGAGCCGGCGGCAGGCTGGCGATCGCCTCGAACACGCCCCGCGTGTAGTCCTGCGGCTGGTAGGGGTAGGCCGAGATCATGGCCCCTTCGGCAGCATCGTTGAGGCCCGTGTCGGTGAATCCGCCGTTGAACAGCAGTTTTCCGGAGGACTTGACGATCGGCACCACGGCCGCCCCCACGAACGTCGCGTAGGGGGCGAGGACCAGATCGACGCGGTCGCGGGTCAACAGCGACTGATACAGCGTCGCCGCGGTGGCGGCCGTGCTGTTGTCGTTCCTGATGACCAGCTCGACCTTGCGACCGAGCAGTCCGCCCTTGGCGTTGACCTCGCCGGCCCAGGCGTCGTAGACGGCTTGGTACTCGGAGGCCGGCGCGGCCAGCGACCCGGTCAGTCCGAGGGTGCCACCGATCTTGATGGGGGTGTCACCCCCCGAGCCCGATCCGCACCCGGCCGTGAGCAATGTGCTCACCGCCAGGACGCTCAGCATCCGCTTGAATCGCCTTGGGCGCCGATAGGTTTCGATCTCCATGAAGCCACACCTCGTTGTAGGCCGGGCGCTGTGTGAGCGCGATCACCAGGACTGTTCACGATACTGCACACTTTTGTGTAGCGGTGTCAAGTGGGATGTCGAAGTGATTCGACCCATGCGGGTTCAGTAACGCTTGTGAACGGCTCTAATTCGTCGAAAACTCACGATCAGCGGTGTATTGTCTGGAGCACTGTGCGTACGCTTTACTGCACGATTGGAGGCGCGTAATGTCGGAGAACGCCGATGCAGCCGTCGGACGCAGGTCCGGCCTCGGGGGCCGGCTACGACAGGTGCGTGGTGCCCGCGGTCTGTCCGTGCGCGAGTTGGCCCGACGCGCCGGGTGTTCGGCAAGTCTGTTGTCGCAAGTCGAACGCGGCGTCACGACACCGTCTGCGGGCGTGGTCTACGCGCTGGCCAATGAGCTGGGAATTTCCCTCGACTTCCTCTTCGGCGCCGAAGAGGTCGTCATCGCCGATCTGCCGCCGATGCTGGGGTCGCAAATACCGGGGGCGCGTCCTCAGCATCACCTGAACGGTCTACGCGACAAGACGAGTGGGTCCGCGCGCCCGACGGCGCCGTGGGGGAGGGCGGACGGACCGGACGGCAGCGGCATCGTGCAGCGGGCGTCGGAGCGCAGCACCATCGAACTCTCGACGGGCCTCCGTTGGGAGCGGTTGACGCCCACGCACGACAGCAGAGTCGACTTCCTCGACGTCGTCTACGAGCCGGGCGGCCAGTCGTCGGAGACCGGGCAGGCCGTACGTCACGACGGCCGCGAGTACCTACGCGTGTTGACCGGCGAGCTCGAGGCGGTCATCGGCTTCGAGACCCTGCGACTGGTCGAGGGTGACTCGCTGGCGTTCGACCCGACCACCCCACACCTGTATCGCAACCCGACCACCAAGGTGGTCCGTGCCCTGTCGGTCGTCGTGCACGACCCGCCGGGCTGAGGCTCCGCGCGTCGCCACCACGAGATACGTCGCCACCACGAGACACGGAGGGCGTCACCTGGTGCGTTGACATCGGTGAGCTGCCACTGCGCGTCGTCATCGGCGGCCGTATTCCGACCAGCGATGCCCGAAACGAGCCGTTCCCAACTGAATTCCCGAACGAGCGGCCACCTCCGGGAAGTGGCCGCTCGCACTGGGCGAGCGTCAGACGGTGGCGCGCGTCGAGCGGTTCGGTGCCAGCCGGGAGTCGAGTGCAAAGGCGCCGCCGCCGGTGAAGACCAGCAGCAGGAACGCAAAGCAGTACAGCACTGCCGGCTCGCCGCCGTTGAGCATCGGGACGATGCTCTTCGGCAGGTGCATGGTGAAGACGGCGAATGCCATGGTGCCGGAGGCGAAGAAGGCGGCAATGCGGGTGAATAGCCCGAGGGTGATCAGCACCCCGGTGACGAGTTCGATGAGTCCGGCGTAGAAGTACGGCCATTCACCGACGGCGGCCGCAGGGCCGGACGGCCAGCCGAACAGGTGCGCGGTGGCGTGGCAGAGGAAGAGGAGTCCGAAGATCACGCGGAACACGCCAAGCGCGGTAGGCGCGTGTGGGCTGAGGCGGGAGTCGAGATTGGTCACGAGTCATTGCTCCATATCCGTGGTGGGTGCGGTCGATCGAGCGGCGTTGCTCGGGGCGGTTGCATAGGTGAGGTCGCCGGCGGTATGCCACTGCGACCAGGTGCCGAGTTCTGCTGCCAGGTCCAGTCTTTCGACGACGGCGGCGTTGCCGTACCTACCCCACTGCTCGCGGGGCAGCATCCACATGACCTCGAACTGGTTGCCGTCGGGGTCGATCCCGTAGACGCTCTTCGTCGCCCCGTGACTCGACTCGCCCGTGTAGGCGCCCGACGTGATCAGGAGTTCGCGGAATTCAACGAGTTCGTCGACGGTGTCCAGCTGCCACGCCAGGTGATAGAGGCCGACGGATCGCGGCGGCCGCGGGATGGCCCCTGCGACGCCGAACAGTCCGAGGTCGTGATGATTCCCCGAGCGCGGCAGGCGCAGGAAGGTGGCGTTCATGCGGGGTTCGTGACTGACCAGGTCCATGCCGAACGTCGTGGTGTAGAAGTCCTCGGCGCGGGTGAGATCGGCCACGAAGAGGACTGCATGGTTGAGGCGGACGGGTGAGACGGTCATCGACTGAAATCCCTTGGGGCGGTCGGCTTCGGGGCTGCGAGCGAGTGATTGGTTGTAGTTACAACTAACAAGCTATCAGAATACCGTTGTAGCTACAAGTTTTGGTGCGATGATGGTCGGATGAACGACAACGGTTTGGATCGGGCCGAGATGGCGGCATGGGTGCGCGTGGCGTCGGTGCTGGAACTCTTGCCTGGCGTGCTCGACACCCAGCTGCGTCGCGATGCGGGCCTGATGCACTTCGAGTACTTCGTCCTGGCCATGTTGTCCGAGGCGCCCAAGCGCACGCTGCGGATGAGTGAGCTCGCAGCCCAGACCAATTCGACTCCGCCGCGGCTGTCCCATGTCGTGCGGCGACTCGAAGACCGCGGCCTCGTCGAGCGAGTCGCATCCCACGAGGATGCGCGGGTGACCAACGCACGACTGACCGCTGCGGGCTGGCGCAAGGTGCGCGAGGCCGCACCCGGTCACGTCGCCAACGTCCGCGACCACGTCATCGACGCGTTGACCGACGAGCAGGTCGACCAACTCGCTGCCATCGCCGAGGCCATCCTCGGACGGCTGGACCCCGACGGATCGATGTCGGGGACGTATCACCGTTACGACCGGTGACTGGTTGCGACCGCTCGGGTCGATGTCGCCCGTGGCGTCGTGTGATGATCATCGGCGAGAGGTCCCTGATCAATCGAACGGAATGCAATGGCGTGGATCCGCGGAAGACTCGTTGCCACGGCGATTGTGGCGTTCACGTCGTTCGCCGCAGGCTGCGGCGACAGCACCCCCAGCCAAGCCCCGGGCGAGGCCCCGAGCGCCAGTGGGCACGGCACCGCGGGTGCCGTGACGACCACGCAGGCGGCACCCGCAGCCGATGCGCTCACGCCGCTGTTGGCCTCGGTGCCGTTCCCTCCGGTCCCGTTCGCAGGTTCGGACGGCAAGACGCACATGGTGTACGAGCTGGCGGTTACCAACTTCACCAACGCGAGGATGACCGTCGACGAGCTCAAGGTGCTCGATGGTCAGTCCGGCGCCGAGATCGGCGTGCTGGACGCCGATGAACTCAAGGATCGGGTGCAGCCGGCGGGAACGCGTGACGGTGCCGACCGCATCGAGCCGGGCCAGGCGGCGACCATCTTCATCCACCTGGTGGTCGACGCCGGAGCGGCGCCCGCGTCGGTCGTTCACGAGGTTACGGTGACGAGCGCTGCCATGCCGCCGGGTCGGGATCGGGTGACCGAACGGCTGGCGATGACGAAGGTCGACGCGCGGACGCTCCCCGTCCTCTCGGCTCCGTTGCGCGGCGAGCGGTACATCGCCGCCGATGCCTGCTGCGATGCGGCAAGGCACACCAGGGCGGTGCTACCGGTCAACGGCGCTGCCTACGTCGCGCAGCGCTACGCGATCGACTACGAGCAGGCCGACCCCGAGAACCGGATCTTCGCGGGCGACCCCAAGGAGCTGACGAGCTACCCGATCTTCGGCAAGGAGGTCCACGCCGTCGCCGACGGCACCGTCGTCGGCACGCGCAACGACCTACCGGAGCAGACGCCAGGGACCTACCCGTCGAACATCGCCATCGACGAGGCCGACGGCAACTTCGTCGTCCTCGACATCGGCAACGGCTTCTTCGTGAACTACGCACACATGCAACCGGGCAGCGTCCGCCCCAAACTCGGCGATCAGGTGAAGCGGGGCGACGTCATCGGCATCGTCGGAAACACCGGCAATTCGGTGGCGCCACACCTGCATCTGCACGTCATGGACGCCGCCTCACCCCTTGCCGCGCAAGGTCTTCCGTACCTGTACGACCGCTTTACCCTGACGGGTCAGGTGGCAAGTACCGCCGACTTCGACGCCTCGGAGGGCCAGGGGGTGCCGCTGAAGACGGTGCCGGGCATCACACCAACCGAACACACCGATCAACTGATCCTCGACCAGAACATCGTCGACTTCGGCGGCTAGACGACTACCGGGCCAGCTCCTCGCGGATCGCAGAGACGAAACGGTCGACGTCGTCGGCGGTGGTGTCCCACGAGCACATCCAGCGCACCTCGCTCGCCGCGCGGTCCCAGTCGTAGAAGCGCACGCGCTCGCGGATGCGGTCGGCCGCCTCGTTGGGCAGCACGGCGAACACCGCATTCGCCTGGGTGACCTGGCTGAACGACACGCCTTCGATGTCGCCGTCGGCGATGCCCGCCTCGAGAGCCGACCGCAACCGGGACGCCATCGCGTTCGCGTGGGCGGCGGATCGCAGTCCCAGTCCACCGTCGAACAGGGCCAGGAGTTGGGCGCTGGCGAACCGCATCTTGCTTGCCAGCTGCATGCTCAGCTTGCGCAGGTAGAGCATGCCCTCGACCCGACCCGGGTCGATGACGACGACCGCCTCCGCACCGAGCAGCCCGTTCTTGGTGCCGCCGAAGCTGACGACGTCGACGCCGGCATCGGAGGTGAACGCGGCGAACGGCACCCCGAGCGCAGCGGCGGCGTTCCAGATGCGCGCGCCGTCCATGTGCAGGGCCATGCCGTGCTCGTGGGCGACGTCGGCGATCGCGCGCACTTCGGCCGGCGTGTAGAGCGTGCCGAGTTCCGTAGTCTGCGTGATGCTCACGGCGAGTGGCTGGGCGCGGTGTTCGTTGCCCCAACCCCAGGCCTCCCTGGCGATCAGTTCGGGGGTGAGCTTGCCGTCGGCGCTGGGCACCACCAGAAGCTTGAGTCCGCTCACCCGCTCGGGAGCGCCGCCCTCGTCGCTGTGAATGTGGGCGGTCGTCGTGGCGATCACTGCACCCCAGCGTGGCAGGACGGCTGTGAGCGCCACGACGTTGGCGCCGGTCCCGTTGAACACCGGGAAGGCCGCCGCGTCGACGCCGAACTCGCTACGGATGCGCTGCTGCAGGCGCTCGGTGTAGGCGTCGTCGCCGTAGGCGACCTGATGCCCGCCGTTGGCGGCCGCCAGCGCCTGGAGCACCTCGGGATGAACGCCCGCGTAGTTGTCGCTCGCGAAGCCTCGGTAGCCGGTGTCGTGCAGGGTCTCGACCATGGCTCCGAGTCTTTCAGTGCGGCCCGGCGCCGTCTGGTTCAGGCTCCCGTGATCGAGTCGCGAGCGACCATGTCGACTGCAACGGGTCGACCCGTCTCCAACGATTCGACACCGGCAGCGCACACCGCCGCGGCGGCGTAGCCGTCCCATGCGACGGGTCCGTCGGTGTAGTCGCCCGTGGCGTCGCCGGCAGTGACGGCGTTGACCCAGCGCTGGATCTCGGTGTCGTAGGCCAGCCCGAAGCGCTCCTTGAAGCTGGGGGTGATCTGGCCACCCCAGTGTCCCGGGGCGTTCTTGCGCAGCAGCCCGACGTCCAGCCCGATCATCGCGCTGCCCCGCTCGCCGACCACTTCGGTGCGGACTTCGTAGGCGACGCCGGTGGTGACGAACACTTCGACGTCGACGTGCTTGCCCGTCGCGGTCCGGAAGATCGCGATCTGAGGGTCCTGTAGTCCTTGCGGTGCACTGGGATTCGCGGACGGTTTGATGATCTGCACCGACGTGATCTCCTCGTCGAACAGGAAACGGGTGACGTCGACCTCGTGCACCAGCGAATCCTTGACGATCATCGAGCTGTCGAAGTTGGGCGGGACGACGGGGTTGCGGTGCGCGCAGTGCATCACCAGCGGCGCCCCCAGTTCGCCGTCGTCGAGCAAGGCCTTCAACTGCACGTATTCGTGGTCGAAGCGGCGCATGAAGCCCACCTGGATGAGCCGCTTGCCGAGCTCGGCCTCGCGCTTGACCACTTCGAGTGAGGTGGCGACGTCGGTGGTGAGCGGCTTCTCGCACATCACCGGCTTGCCGTACTCCAGGCAGGCCAGGAGCTGCTTCTCGTGGGTGGGCCCTGGGGTGGCGAGGATGACGGCGTCCACCCCAGGATCGGCGATTGCATCGAGGGGATCGGCGATGGCGCGGCAGCCCGGGATGGTCGCGGCGAGTTGTTCGGCCTTCTCGGTCAGGTAGTCGTTGACGACGGTGACGCGGGCGCCGGCGATCCTCGATCCGATGCGGGCGACGTGATCGGCGCCCATCATCCCGACGCCGAGGACGGCAATGCGTAGCTCTGACATGACTGGTGACTCCTTATGGGTCAGTTGAAGCGAACGGAGGGAATGCCGCAGGAGCCCAAGTACTTCTGGGTGCGCTGGGCGATGGGCAGGGGAGCGTCGACCTCGCAGGGATACATGTCCTGCTCGACGATCGCGAACACGTCGATACCCAGCTTCTCGATCTCCGCGAGCAGCGGCGGCATGTCGGGAATGCCAAGCGGCGGTTCGGTCATGGCGCCGAGCTTGACGGCCTCGCCGAACGGTAGATCCTCGGCTTCGACCTTGGCGCGCACCTCCGGATCGACCTGCTTGAGGTGCAGGTAGCCGATGCGCTCGGGGGCTCGGCGGATGATCGCGAGGTTGTCGCCTCCGCAGTAGCTGATGTGTCCGGTGTCCAGGCACAGGTTGACGAACTCGCCGTCGGTACCGTCGAGGAAGCGGTAGACGTTCTCCTCGGTGTCGACGTGGCTGTCGGCATGAGGGTGGTACTGCGCACGTACGCCGTACTTCTCGAACATCGCCTTGCCGAGCTCGTTCATGCCCTCGGTCTTCTGCGTCCACTGCGCGGGCGTCAGGTTGCGGTCCTCGAGCACGGCTCCGGTGGACGGGTCGCGCCACATCTCGGGGATGACGACGACGTGCTTGCCGCCCACCGCGGCGGTCAGCTTGGCGACGTCTTCGATCTGGGTCCACACCGAGTTCCAGGCGTCGTCGCCGCGGGACTCGGACTGGTGCAGATGCTCGAACACCGTGCCCGCCGACAGTTTCAGGTTGCGGGCGGCCAGTTCGTCGGACAACACCTGCGGGTCGGTCGGCAGGTAGCCGAACGGCCCGAGTTCGATCCACTGGTAGCCCGAGGCGGCGACCTCGTCCAGGAAGCGGGTGTACGGCGTCTGTCGTGGGTCATCGGGGAACCACACGCCCCACGAGTCGGGCGCGGACCCCACCAGGATCTTGCTTGAGCTGCTGCTCATGCGGAGTGACCTTTCTATCGTGTTGTGAGAGTCATGTTGTGCGAGTCGTGTTGTGAGAGCGGGGGTTTAGCGGGCTGCCGCCACGTCGTGCCTCCCCGAAGTCTGATCTTGCTAACGCGCGTAAGTAACGCGCGTTAGGTCTACTATGGGGCGAGCGTCGTGCTGTGTCAACCGTCACGAGAGGAGGCCTGATGGCGGCAACCCCGTCCGAGGGGCGACGTCCGCGCAAGCCGGTGATGGCCGACGTCGCCGCGCGAGCCGGCGTGTCCCGCACGCTGGTGTCGTTCGTGCTGGACGGCAAGCCCGGGGCCAGCGACGAGACGCGGCTGCGGGTGCTCACGGCGGCCAGCGAGTTGGGCTACCGGCCGGACTCCGCGGCCAGACTCCTGGCACGGGGACGGAGCCGAACCCTTGGCGTCCTCATCGACGTCGGCCAGCTGTTCGAAGCGGACCTGGTCACGCACATCTATCCTGCCGCCGAAGCCCTCGGTCACGACGTGCTGCTGTCGGCGAACCTTCCCGATCGCCCGGAGTCCGTTCCCGTCGATGCGCTGCTCGACCACCGATGCGGCGGACTGATCCTCCTCGGGCCGAACTCCGAACCCGACTACCTGCGCTCGCTGGCCGAGCGGATACCGGTGGTCGTCGTCTGTCGTCGACTGGACGCGGACCTGGGTGTGGCGACGGTGCGCACCGACGACGCCAAGGGGATCCGCGAGGCGGTCGCCTATCTGGTCGAACTCGGCCACCGACACATCCATCACGTGGACGGCGGGGTGGAGCCGGGGGCCGCGGACCGGCGCCACGCGTATCGCGCCGCGATGCGTCAACACGGACTCACGGCCAACGCCAAGGTGATTGCCGGCGCGCACACCGAGGCGGCAGGCGCGGCGGCGGCACGTGAAATGCTCGCGGACGGGGACCTTCCAACGGCCGTTCTTGCGGGCAACGACCGTTGTGCGTTCGGCGTACTCGACGTCTTCACCAGGGCAGGCGTCGACGTGCCCGGTCAGGTGTCACTGATCGGTTACGACGACAGCAAGATGTCGGACAACCCGCGCATCGATCTGACCACCGTCCATCAGGACTCCGCCGCGCTGGCCCGTCACGCGGTCCGGCTCGCCGTGGACATGATGGAGGGGTCCGGCGACGCCGCCCGCGACATCGTGCTCGAGCCCCAGCTGATGGTCCGAGGTACCACCGCAGTTCCGCGCTGACGCACCGTGCCGACCTTGGCGCTCACGCACCGTGCCGACCTGCCCGCCTATGGTCGAGCGGTGACGATCAC
The DNA here is from genome assembly GCF_040509115.1 of Mycobacterium sp. Taxonomy (GTDB): domain Bacteria; phylum Actinomycetota; class Actinomycetes; order Mycobacteriales; family Mycobacteriaceae; genus Mycobacterium. The sequence continues at coordinate 26,901 of NZ_JBEVLO010000059.1, forward strand.
CTATGACGCGGCCTTGCGCGAGCGGATCAGCACGCATCTGGCGGGACGCGATCGCCGCGTCGTGAGCGATCCGACCAAGCGGCAGGCAGCAGTCGCCGTGGTCCTCGTCGACTCCGAGACGGGGGAGGACCGGGTGGATCCGGCGCCCGTGGACGAGTGGATCGACGGCCGGCCCATGGACGGACTCGACGGTCGCATGGTCGACGTATCCGGTGGTGCCGCCTTCCTGCTGTGCCGCCGGGCATCTCGGCTGCGTACGCACAGCGCCCAGTGGGCGTTGCCCGGCGGGCGGCTGGATCCCGGCGAGACCACGGTGGCAGCGGCCCTACGCGAACTCGACGAGGAGGTGGGCGTCGAACTGCCGGAGACGTCGGTACTCGGCCTGCTCGACGACTACCCGACGCGGTCGGGTTACGTCATCACTCCCGTCGTCATCTGGGGAGGCGGCAGGCTCGACCTGCGTCCTGCGCCCGACGAGGTGGTCGCGGTCTACCGCGTGGGTCTGCACCAGCTGCTACGCGAGGATTCGCCGCGGTTCATCAGCATCCCGGAGAGTCCGCGCCCCGTCGTCCAGATTCCGTTGGGCAACGACCTGATTCACGCGCCAACGGGTGCGGTGCTGCTCCAACTGCGGTGGCTGGGGCTGGAGGGCCGCGACGACCCCGTCGACCAGCTGGAGCAACCGGTGTTCGCGTGGAAGTAGTCGGGCGGGCCCACGCTCAGCGCTGCACGGCCTTGGCGAGGGTGACGCACCGCGTGAGGACGTCGGCGTCGGCGCGCGCGCCGTGGGCAAGCTCGCGAATCGCGTCGTGCACAACCCGCACCACCACCCAGGCCCGCGCTCGTTCCTCGTCGAGGCCGGCGCCGTCGACGAGGGCGTAGAAGCGCGCTTGGAGCCCATCGCGGATGCGCCCGGCCAGCTCGTCCCACCGGTGCAGGAGCATCGGCGCGAGCTCATAGTGGGGGTCACCGTTCATCGGCTTCGGGGAGATCGCCAGCCAGGGCTCGCGGAGGCCGGCGAGCACATTCCCGTAGTGAAGGTCGCCGTGCAGGACGACGTCGTCGCCGGTCGGGTGGTCAGTCAGCTCGCGGCTGAGCGCGCTCGCCTGCTCGACCAGGCGACGTGGAATCGGCGCGCTGCGCGGCAGCGAATCGAAGTCACGGGACCACCTTTCGACGTGCTCTGCGAGCGAGCGCAATTGGGGCATCGCAGGGACGTGGAGGCGGCGGTGGAGTCCGGCGACCACCTGACACGCCTCGATGTCGGGAAGCGTGTCGAGAGTCGGCGGAAGAAGGCGCTCCAGCAGTAGGGCGCGACGGTGCGGATCGGCCCGCAGCATGCGGACCGAGCCGCTGCCGTCCCAGCGCCGCAGGACGAGATGAGCGTGTTCGGAGCCGGCGTCGGGCCGGCTGATCTTCATCACGGCCGGTACCCCATCGGTCGTGCGGACGGGCAGGACCTGCGATCCCGATCCATGGGTGGCTGCACCCTCGGGGCGAAGCTCCCACTGCGCGAGAAGGCCACGTGTTTCGGCCGAAAGTTCCTCGGGCGTCGCGGTCAAGGGGCCGCCGGTTCGACGTGCTGATTGGCCAGCGCGCCCCGGACGAACGTTGCGAGCGCACGGCCGGGGAGGCTGGACTTCAACGCGCCGTTGGTGGCTCGTTGCAGCGCAAGTCCATGGGACAGTGCGATCTGCGCGACGCCGAATTCGTATGGGGAAAGGGTGGATTCGATCCCAAGGCGCTCGAAGTGGATGGCGATCAAGTCACCGAGCCTGCGGCGGTACGACTCGTAGATCGCACCGAATTCGTCTGCCTTCGTGCCGCCGCGCATCGCATACAGCTGAAACTCGGTCGTCAGCAGGCACCAGCTGCCGTCTTCGCCGAGCACGCGGTAGCGCCGTTCGATGGCGGGCGCGAGTTGGTCGGCGGTCTTGATGCGATCGAGTGCCTGGCGCAAGGTGTCGACCTCGGCGTCGAGGTGCCGACCGATGAGCTCGACGAAGAGTTCGTCCTTGGATTCGAAGTTGGAGTAGAAGGCGCCCCTGGAGTAGCCAGCCTCCTCGGCGATGACGTCAATCGGTGCAGCTTCGAAACCCATGCGGCAGAACACCTTTCCCGCAGCCTCGATGAGGCGCTGGCGGGTGACTTCGCGTTGCTCGGCGCGGGATAGGCGAGCCACTCGCAATCTCCTGTCGTGATGTCCATCGCGCCTGACTCGACGCTTCCTCGACACTGCACTCTGATACAGCAGGGTATCTGAATCTCGCGCTGTACCTTGCCGGCATCGGAGGAGGTGGGTCGAAGGAGATCCGAGCACAGCAGCGGAGCGACCCCGCTTGCCGCCCGCGAATTCGACGAGCTCGGGGCGCCGCCCTACCGAGCCGCGACGTCGGTCGATCGGGAGCTGGTGTCGCTCGACGAAGCGTCGCAGGACGTGCAGTCCGCGCTGTCGATGCTGAACGTTCCACATGTGGTGCAGATGAAGGGAATCATGGCCGGCGCCTTTGCTAACGGGAGTGGGATACGCCGGCTTCCCCAGCGTTGCGCTGGCTGTACCCGGCACTGGTGGGACCGAAACCAGACGGGGCCGAAAGCAGACGGGGCCAAAAGCCGACGGGGCCGGAAGCAGACGGGAACGCCCCGCTCCGGGGAGCGGGGCGTTCTACTTGACGGGCCTGGCCGGTCCGGCGTGCTAGCTGATTCCGACGACGTCCTGCGCGATGGCGGCGACGCGAGTCTGCGCGGCTGAGATGACGCCCTGACGTGCCTTGTTGGCTTCTTCGTAGGCCAGGATGACCCGGACCTCGTTCGGGTCGGTCAGGTCCTTGACCGCTGCCACGGCCTGGCTGACGTTGAGGTCGTCGAAGCCGTCGATGGGTAGCTCCGAGACGTCCAGGACGCCGGTTGCGGAGCGCAGTGCGTGCAGCGCGTCGGCGGCTTGCTCGGCGCCGCCGTCGCGGATGACGTTCTCCGCCGACTCGAGCGCGGCGTTACGCGACGCCGTGACGGCCTTGCCCGCTACGTCACCAGCCCGCTTGCCGCGGTTGACGAGTTCGCTGACGGCCAGGGGAGTGGCGCGCACGGTGTCGACGGCCTTGTCCAGGCCGCGTACGGACCAGGCGACCGGGACGTTGACGAGCTGAACCACGGTGCCGGCTGCGGCCTGCAGAGGGGTCCGACGCAGGGCGGCGGGGCCGCCAAGGGCGTCCTCGGCGAGCACGGTCGCGAGCCAGTCCACGGTGGCGGCGTGAGCCGTGATGAGACGGTTGGCGAGTTCCTCCACGTCCTTGCGCTTGGCTGCCACGGCAAGCGCCTTGACGTACCGGGCGCGGTCGAACAGCTGGTGCTCGAGCGCGAGGTCGCCGAGCAGGGCCTCGTCGAACGGTTGTGCCTGCTCGGTGAGCGCCTTGACGGCCGCGGCCGCCCGCCCGAAGAACGGGCCGATGACGTCGGGGAATCCGCCGAGGTCACGGATGGCCGACTCGATGGATTCGGCACGGGCGCGCCCGTTGGCGGCGTTCTGGCTGAGTTCGCGGCGGACCGCGTCCGTGCGGGCTTGCGCCTCGCGGGTCTCGGCAACCTGGATCTCGGTGTTGGTGAGGTCCAGTAGCGCACGTAGTTGCGCTATGAGTGTGTTGATCGTGGGTGTGGTCATGATGGTCGCCCCTTCGGCGTTGACTGATTGGGTCGGCGCGGGGTGCACCTGTCGAACGCATACCCCAGCCAACTGCCGGTAACCGCCAATTGCGGAGATGTGAAACACCTCTCAACGCGATTTGGCGCGGCGAGGTCGGTTTGTGCGCAGGCAGCAGGGGTAAATTCCAGAGGTGTTGAACGCATCGTCCAATAGTGCATCCGCGGGTTCTGGGCCGAAGCTGCCGAGCGCAGTCGGTCCACTGTCGGCGGCGGTGCGCGAGCTCGTAGAGGGACGCGCACCCCGTCACCACCTGAGCCGCGTCGAGGTCTCCGTCGGCAAGGCCGATCCCTACGGGCTGGACCTGCAGCTGGCCCTCTACGTTTGCTACGAACTCCACTACCGCGGCTTCGACGGTGTCGACGAGCGCTGGGAGTGGAATCCGGGCTTGTTGCACCTGCGGGCGGAGATGGAGGCGGTCTTCGAGGAGGCGCTGCGGCACGAGGTCGGTGACATCGACGAGAACCGCACTGCCGCCGACGAAATGGCCGCCCTGTCCATCGAGCCGACCGACGGCGAGGGGCTGTCGTTCTTCCTGCGCGACGAGGGTACGTGGGAGCAGATGCGGGAGTACTTCGTGCACCGGTCGCTCTATCACCTCAAGGAGGGCGACCCGCACGCGTGGGCCATCCCACGGTTGACGGGTCACGCGAAGGCGGCCTTCGTCGCCATCGAATTCGACGAGTACGGCGCGGGCCGCGGCGAGCGGCTGCACCAGCAGCTCTACGCCGATCTGCTCGTAGCGGCCAGGTTGAAGTCGAACTACCTCGGATACCTCGACTGGGTTCCCGCGGAATCGCTTGCAGCAGTGAACCTCATGTCGATGTTCGGGTTGCATAGATCGTGGCGCGGTGCCGTCGTGGGGCACTTCGCCTCGACGGAGATCACGTCCCCGCCGGGATCCCACCGACTCGTTCAAGCCTTGGAGCGGATGGGTGCACCCGAACGGTGCATACGGTTCTATGCCGAGCACGTCGAGGCGGACGCGGTTCACGAGCAGATCGTCCGCACCGACGTGGTGGGTGATCTGCTGGCCAGCGAGCCGCATTTGGACCACGACGTCGTGTTCGGGATCCGTGCCAGGGACGTCGTCGAAGAGCGCCTCGACGCGCTGATGATGAAGAGTTGGGTGTCCGGGCGCAGCTCGCTACGTCGACCGCTCGTCTGACTCTGATCGATCGCCCCTGCGGCGGCGCTTGCGGTGGCTGGTGTCGCACAGGGGATAGGTCTTGCTGCGTCGGCATGTGCAGACGGCAACCATGAAGCGGTCCGACTCGGTAATCGTGCCGTCCGCGGTTTCGATGCGAACCGGACCTTGAACGAGCATCGGGCCTCCGTCGGTGAGGCGCACCTGGCGGATCTCGGCGGGCGAGTCGTCCGGGGTCATGGTTTGTCCGCTCGAATCACGACGATCTCCTCCTCGCGGCGCCCAGGGGCCAGTCGAGCGGTGCGCTCCAGCCAGCCCGCCCGCGCCGTCAAGACGGGGCCGAATGGGATTCGCCGTCGGGCAACGACGCGCGCACCGAGACCCGCGCACTCAAGCGCGGTCAACGACTGATCGATGCCGGTGAACTCCGACTGGACCATCAGCAGCGTCCCGCCAGGCGCCAGCAGCCCCTCCGCAGCCTCGCACAGGGGACCGACGACGAGCCGTCCGTCCGGCCCGGCGTCCCAGGCCCACGTCGGGCCGTCGTCCGGCTCCGCCGAATCGGGATCCGCTGGCACGTAGGGAGGATTGGCAAGCACGACGTCGTACCGACCGCGTGCGCCCGTCCAGGACCCGCGTCGAACGTCGACGTTCACACCCGCGGCCGACGCGTTGGCCGTGCTGCACCGAACGGCGTCCGGAGAGACGTCCCATGCCGTCACGCTACGTGCTCCGGCTCGCGCGGCGGCGATCGCGACCACGCCGGAGCCGGTACAGAGATCCAGAACCGTTCGTTCGGCGACCTCGATGCTGGTCTGCATGGTGTCAACCAGCAGGTGTGAATCCTGCTGCGGCGAGTAAACGTTGATGCCGCGGGCTTGCGAACCGCGGTCGATCGGGGCACTTATCGTCACTGCTTGCCAATGCCCGCGTGACGAGCGTCCAAACCCCGCAACAGCCCCCGGCCACCCGCTCAGACGAGTCGACGCGTCTTGTCACGCAACTCCTTCTGCAGCTGACGCTCTCTTGCGTAGAGCAACCCGAAGGTGAATCCGTTCTCACCGGGTGCGGTGCCAGCCGAGATGCCAAGCCGGTAGAGGGTTTCGGCGGCCACGACACTGTCCTGGTAGTCGCCGAGGACGCGCTGGATGCGCTTGTAGTGCTTGCCCTCCTTGGCCTGCTTCGCCTCCTCGCCGGACAACTCGACGGCGTAGCGCGCCCGCTTGGCCGCCTTGCGAGCCCGGTGCAGCAGCGCATCGTCATGACTACCGATGGCCTCGACGAGTCGGCGGTCGGCCTTGCGACGAGCTTTCCGCGCGGCGCTCTTCAGCGACTTCCTGGTTGGGGGAGCCGTCATCGGCAAGTCCGTCGCCCACTGCTGCAGGGTGGAAAGCAAGGCCAGATAGCGTTCGGAGTTCATGGCCTCCGAGACGTCTGCGCGAGCTCGCAGTTCGGTGGCGCGAAGGTCGGAGTCCAGGTGGGCGACCACGGGGCCCAGGATGAGCTCGGGTGGCCACTCGTCGAGCGTCGCGTCGAGCCTTCTGCGCTGCAGTTGGTGGTCGCGCACGTCGCCGAGTAACCCCGCGAACCACTTGAGCTCGGTGTCCAGATGCGTTGCGGCGTCGGCCTCGAACGACTTTCCGAAGACCCGCAGCGTGCTACGCAGTCGGCGGGTCGCGACCCGAGTGTCATGGATCGGGTCTTGATGACTGCGCAGCCCGAGGTCGCCTGCGAAGATCGCCTCGATCTGCTTGCGCACGTACCTCGCGATCGTCTCCCTGGCGATCGATCCCTTGAGCGAGGTCGGCCGCGGTTGAGGGCTGATGCGGGCCAACTTCGACGGGTGCGGCGACAGCTGTGCGCCTGCCTTGACCAGCCTCCGGGCCAGCTTCCGGCGTAGTGATCCCGCGGCCGGGCCCTCCTCGACCTCGATCTCTCGCCACGCCAACAACTGATGACCGCTGGAGGCTCGGACGTGGTCGTCGACGAGCTCCACCCGCAGCGTCTGCCCATCGTCGTCGACGATGCGGTAGCGATCCCGCTGAGTCCTGATGGTCGCGACGGGAATCAAGGGCTTGCCGAGGCGAACCCCGGTGAGCAGATCGGTCAACTCGTCCGGCGGAGTATCCGACGGCCCGGCACGCAGCTCGAGGCGGCCGTCTGCGGTGGGCACCTTGATATGCCATCCGGCGTCGTCGTCGCCCTCCCGCTTTCGCAGCGACAAGCCATGGCTCTGCAGATCGTGCTCGGCGGTGTCGTAGTAGACGCTGTTCAATTCCACCGTGCTGCGGTCGGCGGCGTCCGCCGCGATGTCAGCAGGGAGAACGAAGTCGTTGTCGACGTCCCACTTGTCTTCGATTTCGAGCATGCTCTTCATCGAATTGGGCTATCCGCGAGGAGAGTCGCCCAAACCCGGACCGAACACCTGCAATGTCTCATCGGGCGGCCGCGCACGACTCGTCATCTCACCACCCGAAAGGTGCGCATCGTGGGGTCCACCGGATCGGGCAGCGTCATGCCTGCCTCAGCTCCCGACCGCAGGTAGCCGATGACCGGATCGGTGAGCCGTTCGCCAGGAACGATCGCCGGGATTCCGGGAGGGTACGGCGTGACCTGTTCGGCGGCAATGCGTCCAGCGGCCGCGTCGAACGCCACCATCTCCGTCGGGCCGAAGAACGCGTCCCGGGGCAGCATCACCGTCTCCAGCTCCAACTGGCCGGGAGAAGGCAGGTGAATGGGGGCGGCTCGATCGAAGTCGTCGGCCTCCTTGCGCCAGCGCCACAGTGCGTCCACCAGGTGCTCGGTGGTCTGCGGTTGGTCTGCGAAGGACAACGTGGCCAGCACCCGGCGATGGTCTGCCATGCCAAGGTCGATCTGGCAGTTCTCGCGCAGCCAGTCGGCGACCTGATAGCCGCTGCAGCCGGTGCCGGCGACGTCGATCAGCACCTGTAGGCGGTCCAGATCGTGGGAGGCCTCCGCGCCGAGCAGTTCCTCTTCGAGCACCTCGACATCGGGAATCTCTTCGATGGCCCCCCGGGTGACCGCGGCCAATGTCATTGCCCTGTCCAGCAAGTCGTGTCCCGACTCGACCATCTGTCGTCGCCAGCCGTCCATCGCGGCGTACATCATCACGTTCGGGCTCGTCGTCATCAACAGGTCGGCGCACTTGGACAGCCGCTGCCGATCGACCAGATCCCCCTGGACGTGGAACACCGAACCCTGTTCGAACCCGGCGCCCATCTTGTGAACGCTGACCACGCAGACGTCGGCCCCCGCGTCCATCGCCCAGGTGGGGAGGTCCTCGTGGAAGGGCAGGTGTGCTCCCCACGCCTCGTCCACGATCAGCGGCTTGCCCCGCCGGTGGCACACCTCGGCGATCGCCGCCAGATCAGCGCACGTTCCGTACGGGCTGGGGCTGACGATGAGGGCGCCCGCCGCGTCGGGGTACGCGCGCCACGCTGCGTCGACCTGCTCTGGCGACGGCGGATGGGACAGATGCCGCAGCGCATCCCACTGCGGGGAGATCCACCGGGGTTGCACACCCGCGAGGATGAGGCCCGCCACCACGGACTTGTGGCTGTCCCGGCCCAACAGCAGGCTGCCGTCGTTGCCCGCCACCGCCATCATGGCGGCCTTCACCGAGAGCGAGCTGCCGCAGGTGGAGAAGAATGCGGCCGAGGCGCCGACCGCGTCGGCCATCAACTCCTCGGCCCGCGCCAGAAACCGGCCGCTGCTCCGACGGTCGTCGAGGCCGTTGCTCGCCAGGACGTCGTCCCGGAACGGCTGACTTCCGAGCACGTCGAGGACTCGCTGATCGGCGCCGCGCCCCTGCCGGTGTGCCGGTGGGCTGAAACCGTAGCGGCCCTTGGCGTGATAGTCGGCCAGCGCCTCGAGCATCGGCGCCCGCGAATG
>NZ_JBEVLO010000060.1:0-7951 GCF_040509115.1 Mycobacterium sp.
CCCTAGGTTGAGTCTGTGATGCAGACTCAGCTCGCCGGGCAGGGTTCGGCGACCTCGACGTTGGCCGTCGTGGTGTTGGTGATGAACCTGCTGTGGCTTGGTGCGGGTTTCGTGTACTTCGTGGCAATGCCGCGACGAAGTACATACGGGCTCATCGGGAGTGGTCAGGCGACCCCGGAGGGACGCCGCGGTGCAGCGGGGCTCGTCGTCTTCCTCGGGGGTCTCAATTTGGCGCTGTTCAGCCTTGCGGCGCTGACGCTGTTGCGGCTTGACGAGTTCTCCGAGTCGTTATTGGCAGTGCCCATCACTGCGCTGATGGTGGGGCACGGTTCGCAGTTCCTCGTCAACGTGCCCGTCGCAATACGAGAGGCAACCAAGCGCGACGCACCGTGGCGGGTATCCGCCTTCCCGATGAACCTCATCTTCGCCCTCGATGCAACGTTGGCCGTCGCCAATCTCGTTCTCTTGCTGCAGCTATGATCTTGGCTTGACGTCCTTGAATCGTGGACCGTCGTGGCGCTAGGCGAGCACGGCTTGCCGTTGCCGTTGCTCGATCAGCCTGCGGACCGAGGCGGCAAACACCAGCGCGATGGTCGTCCACATGACCACCTGGGCACCCAGAGACAACAGCCGGAACTCGTAGAGATCGTCGGCCGGGAAATCTCCCGGGGTCTCGTCGATGGCGGGCAGGACCAGCATGACCACCGCCATCGCGGCGAGGTAGCCCCCTGCGGCGGCCAGCGACGCGTTCCAGGTGCCCAGCCTTGGGGTCAGGCAACGTCCGACGTATACGGCGGCCGCAAGCGCCGTCGCGGACAGCACGACCATCAACAGGTACAGCAGCGTCCGCTGCTGGATGGTGCCGTCGTAGCTGACTGCCGGTGGGTTGGGCGGGTACTTGAGGGCGGACACCACCCACAACGACACCAGCAGCGCACCGGCCGACAGCACCGACAGGGTGCGTGCCGAGATGTCGTCGACCCTGCCGTACGCCACACAGAACACGACGGCCAGCAGGGCGCCCATCGCGACCGAGAACGCCAGCACCCCGAACCCCATCCCGACGTTGGCCTGGACCGCCCGGGTGAACAGTTCGACGCCCTCGCCGTGGGAGTGACCGCCGTGCGCCGCCTCGTGTGCCGCACTGACCCCCTCTTCGTAACCGATGGCGCGCTCGATGACGGGCTCGAGGAAGATGCGCGCGAAGACGAAAGCCGAGACGGCCCCTGCGACGCCGGCCAGCAGCCCGCGGCCGATGATGTGCTTTTCCATGGTCAGTCGGTCCTTGGGTGACTCAGTGGCACGGGAAGCCGAGCAGATGGCGTGCGTCGTGGACGAATTCGTGCACATAGGTGTTGCTGCCGAACACCGAGGTGGCACCCTGGTCCATGCCGACGAAGTAGAGCGTCAACAACGCAAGGAATGCCGTGAGGGACAGCCATGCCACCGCCTTGACGGCAGACAGTTCCAACCCGGTGGCGGTGCCCGCCTTCGTGTTTTCCATAGTGCGTACCTTTCGTGAAACGTGTTGGGAATACGGGGTGGAGCTGGTATCAGCCGGCTGTCTCGCCGACCAGTCGGGGCGTCCGACTCGATGCGCCGGCCACCTGTTCGGCAACAAATCCGAACGCGGTGCCCAGCACCATGGCCATCAGGGCGATCGCGGCGGGATGCGAGATGGACGGCGCATCGGTGATGGACCGACCCGTGGCGCCGATGATCCCGACCGTGGAGGCGAAGCCGAAAAACGATGCGGGAGTGAAGGAAAACACGTCGAACCGGCCGATGGCCACCAGTACTCCGGCACCGAAGACGATGCACAACGCGGTCGCCCAAGGACCGCCTCCGAGAGCGTGGGCCACCAGCAGCGTAGCCGTCGCACTGACAATGCCCAGAACGGCCATGGGTAATGACCGACGCAGTCCGGTGACACCGCCTCCGGCGGCTACGAAGGATGCCCAGGCGATGAACAGGGCCCAGATCGGCACGGTCACTACGTAGATGGTGACGAGAAAGGATGCGGCACCGAGAACACCGATGACCAGGGTCGCCGCGGCGCGTTCGTTCATGATTGTTCCTTCGTTCTGGGCATGACGGGTCCCGGCCGGTGCATTCACGGGCCGAGACCCGCCGGGCAGGCGGGGATGCGTCAAGTGGGAGGAACGCTCAGGTGAGAACGGCGGAGCGCCCGCCGTACACCGCGATGGGCTTGATCTTGTCGCGGATCTCAGCCAGCGGCGTCATCGGATGATCATGATCGTGATCATGCGACGGAGTGGGGCAGTCGGGCTGCACCCGATGGTGATTTACCAGCTCGATGGGCTGCCCGTGCGGGGTACCCAGATAAGCCAGACGCCACTCTTCGTGGCGTGCGTCGACCATGGCGCCCGACAACCCGGCATGCCGGTCGACCATCCGGCTGACGGTGGTCAGCCACTGCCGGTAGTAAGACTCGGTGACCGTCTCGCCGGCGCGCCGCGGGGCACCGTTGATCTCTCCGGAGAACTCGCGTACCCACTCTGTCCAGGTGAACAACCGTTGCCGGGTCAGGGCCACCACGATCGCGAATGCCTCGACCTGCCATGGTTCTTCGAAGGAGACTTCAGGATCCTCGTCCGCGGACAGAAGCGCGTTCATGACGACTGCGCCGGGTCGAGGTAGCTGTCCCACAGGTCGATGTAGATCCACGAGTTTGGGGTGCCGCGGTCACCGAACAGCTCGCCGCTGCTGAACTTGATGCTGTACAGGTGTTCAGGGTTCTCACCGAGGCCGTGTGCCATGGTGTCGGGGTAGATGAAGAACCCGTGGTGGCGGTCGACGACGCCGAGGTGCCCCTTGGCGTAGCCGGGGAGTCGGGTGTGTCCGATCGGGTTGTGGTTGCGCACCAACACCGTATCCCCCACAGCGAAACGCGGGTCGACGGTGGCGGGCCGGGAGAAGTCGCCGGGAGTTCGAATCGCGCCGAGCACTTCGGCGGGAGCCAGCTTCTGCATGTCAGTCGATGTCCTTTGCTTCCAGGTCGGCGATCCGCGTGGCCAGCTCTTCTTCGGTGAACAGCCCGTTGGCGAAGCCAAGGTTCTCGGCGGCGCGCAACCAGTGCACGTAATAGGGAGTGCTCATGTACTCCGCAGGGTCCATGATCTCGATGGAGTGCCGGAATTCGTCGAGCGGGCACAGACCGGATGCGAAGTACATTCCGATGACGGAGAAGACGTCCTTTTCCCAAGGGCCGTGGAAGACCACCTCAGGATCCTCCGTCTTGACGGCACCCATGCCGTCTCTGCCACCGACGTCGTGAATTCCGTTCACGCTGCTACTCCTTCTGGGGTGCTGGCCAGTTTGGTGCCGATCATCGAGTCCCGGCTGACCAGATCGGTGAGTTGTTCGACGGTGAATCCGTCTGTGCCGGTCGGGCGTTGCGGAATGACGATGTAGCGGATCTCGGCGGTGCTGTCCCAGACCCGGATCTCGATGTCGTCGGGCAGTGTGGTGCCGAATTCGCTGAGCACCACCCGAGGCTCGAATACCACGCGCGAGCGGTATTGCGGCGCCTTGTACCAGGCCGGCGGCAGCCCCATGACGGCCCAGGGATAGCACGAACATAGAGTGCACACCACGACGTTGTGCACCTCGTCGTCGTTCTCGACATAGATGACGTGCGCACCCTCGAAGCCGGTCATGCCGAGTTCGGCCAGGGTGGAGGTACCGTCGGCGAGCAGTTTGGCCTTGAAGTCCGGCTCCGTCCAGGCTCGCGCGATGACGGCCGCGCCGTCCTTGTAGCCGATCCGGTTTTCGTAGATGTCGACCACTTCGTTGAACGAGTCGGGGTCGATGATGCCTTTGTCCACCAGTAGTGACTGGACCGCTTTGATCCGCAGCTGCGCGTACGGTGGCGGCGCCGTGTAGCCGTGGCTGATCTTGATTTCGTCCATCGTGTCGTGGATCCTTTCCTCGGTTCGGTCAGCGGACGCTGGCCAGAGAGACGTCGGGTGCGAACTGCTCGGATGCAGGCCGGCCTGGCGCGGACAGCATGCGATAGTGGTGCGGAAGGCGCATGGTGACCAGGTCCTTGCGCCGCACCACGTTCGCGTTGTAGGGACCGGGTCCGTCACTGGTGTCGATGGGTGCCGTCAGCACCTCGGCCGCGGCGCCCGCCACCCGCTCACGACGCGGGAACTCGAAGGTGTCGGGACCGAAAACTCCGCTGCGGCCGCCGAATTCAGGCGGATTGGCGTAGGCGAGATACACGTTGTTCTCCCCTGCCCGCACCCTCATGTGATGCCAGTGCAGTTGGCTGGCGCCTCGCGGAATCGGGTAGCTCAGCGGTACCTGCGTGCCCGGGTGTCCGTGATGCAGCAGCGCGGAGATTCGCGCGGGCACGGCGATCACGTCGCAGCCGTGTAGGGCGGCCACCCGACCGGATTCCGGGCGCAGCACGTCGTCACCGAGTAGCAGGGCCACCCGACCCACCCGGATGTCGGCGTGCGTCCAGGAATCTCCTGCCGCGAAGTACATCTCGTCGTCCTTGCTGAGATGGATCTTGCGGTGCACGGCGACGATGCCCTCCGGACCGATGAGGACGGCGCTGTTGTAGGGAGGCGTTGCGATATCGCCACGCTCGGCGATCCCAATCACCAGGTAGCTTCCGCTGCTGGCCGCGGAGTCGAGCAGTGGTTTCAGAATGCCTTCGGGGTCAATGCTTTCCGCGTATTCGGCGCCAGCGCTCGGGGGACCCGAGACGCTGAGTTCGGGAAACACCACCAGATCCGCACCCGCGTCGGCGGTCTCGAGGAATGCGTCGCGAATCCGTGCGACGTTGGCCGCACTGTCCGAGGTGGCATCTTGCTGGACGGCGGCGAGAACCGATGGTCTGCCGGGAGGAATGGGATCATTGCCGTAGAGCGTGAAGAAGTCTCGTGGGTTCCACAGGTAGGTATTGATCTGCAGGTCGCGATACAACTCGGGTCTGCGTCCGGACAGCGCCGACGCCGATGATTCCTTCGCTGCGCGCACCGCCGTCAGATCGATCTCGGCGGTCACCACTCCGTCGCCCGCGTCCAGGGAGGTCAGGATCTCCGAATCCGGTGCGATGATGCAGGATCCGCCGCTGAACTGGACACCGCGCTCCAAACCCCATCGGTTGCTCTCCATCAGGTAGCAGGAGTTCTCGAAGGCACGGCTGATCCAGTACGGCGCAGGCGTGCGCTCGGCGAGCCAGTTGCTGATGTGGCAGATCACGTCGGCACCGGCGAGCGCGACCATCCTCGCGGTTTCCACGAAGTGGATGTCCATGCAGATCAGCAACGCAATCCTGCCCACCGGTGTGTCGAAGACCCGGTGTCCGAAATCGCCGGGTGCCGCCCATTTGGGCTCGGCGATATAGCCGTGTGTCTTTCGATGAGTGCCGACGAGCCCCTGCGGTCCGATGAGGACTGCCGAGTTGTATAGCAGGCCGGTCTCCACATCGCGTTCCGGCATGCCGATCACGATGTGGCAGTTGTGGATTGCCGCGAGCTCGGCGAAGATCTCGGTGCTGGGCCCGGGGACCGTCTCGGCCATGGTCTCGGCCTCTGCGGCGTCGAAGAAGCAGTAACCGGAGATGCCCATCTCAGGCGTGGTGATGAGCTTCGCGCCGCCGGCCGCAGCCTCTTCCACCAGTTCGACGAGCCGGGTGATGTTGCGTTGCTTGTCGAACAGCACCGGCTCGAACTGGACCGCCGACGCCAAGTAAGTCGTCTCCGACACGGGGTTCCCTTCCGTCGTCTCCGCCACCACCGCGATACCGCGAGTTGGTGACGGCGTGAACGTTAGGAATCCCGTGTGTCACTGAGCGTCGACTTTGGTTTCTCAATTGTTAACGAACGACACTCATGTTTCCGGCACGTTACCCACAGTGCTCTGAGCTGGCTTGTTTGACGTCCAGAAAACATTTTCCGTAGAAACTGATTCGTTGGATTCGAGCACTGCACGTGCGTTGTCGACGGCAGCCTTCAACGTTGTCAGCGTGTCGCGCACCTCGGTGTCCAGATGAGCGTCTGCGCGATCGAGGACGTCGGCGCAGGCTCGGTGGACCGCTTTCCCCCGGCTGGTGAGGTGCACGTTGATGCGCCGCCGGTCAGCAGGGTCGATGCGGCGATACAGCAGGTTGTTGGTCACCATCCGGTCCACCAGCTTCGACAACACCGACGGCGCCAGTCCCGCCTCTTTGCCGATCTTCGACATCACCGACGGCCCGTGGACGGTTACGTGGTCGAGGACACGCCATTCGTCGAGCGAGCAATCCTGCACCGCAAGCAGGGCCTCCACCCGACCGCGCAGCATGCGAACGAGCGCGTCGGCCTGAAGCGCAACCTGTGATGCCGTTCCCATTGCCGGGTCCCTTCGATCGGTCTACCGTGGGCGCCACTGGCACACCACCGTCGGTGGCGACCCTAGTCGCCCGATCCGCATCGGGCCGCATGAAAACCCCTGCCGCTAGTCGAAAGTCACCGGGATGAAACCTTCCGCCCACGATGATGCGTTCAGCGTCGCCGTGGTCAACCCGCTGCAGGGTCCACTCGGGATCATCGGACCACCTGCGCAGTTGTGCACCCTGCTGGCGGCCGAGGAGATCAACGCGGCGGGCGGGATTCTGGGCCGCGAGGTTCGTCTGGTGACGGTCGACGGCGGTCTGCCACCGTCGGTCATCGCAGCCCAACTGCACACGCTGGTCTCCAGCGGTCAGGCACATTCGGTGATCGGCACCCATACCTCGTCGGTACGCAAGGCCGTGGCCCCGGCGCTGGCCGGACGAGTGCCCTACGTCTACACGTCGCTGTACGAGGGCGGGGAACGCGATCCCGGGGTGTTCGTCACCGGCGAGACACCCGACACCCAATTGCTTCCGGCACTGACCGTGCTCGAGCAGGAGTGCCGCGTTCGCGGCTGGTTCCTAGTCGGCAACGACTACGTCTGGCCGCGGTCCACCGCGAGGCAGATCCGCGCGCACCTGGCTGCCGATGACCGTGCGCTGAGCGGCGAGGCATACGTGCCCTTGGGCTGCAACGATTTCATCGCAGTACTGAACCGCCTCGAACGATCCTCGGCGACCGGTGTCGTGGTGTTGTTGGTAGGCCAAGACGCCGTGGAGTTCCACCGCCAGTTCGCCGACCGGGGGTTGCACCATCGGATGGTGCGACTGAGCCCCCTGATGGATGAGAACATGCTGCTGGCCACCGGCGCGGCAGCGTCCGAGGAACTGTACGTCGGTGCGGCGTACTTCTCGGCGCTTCCCACTCAGGGCAGCCTGGACTTCACCGCGTGCTACACGCGGCGATTCGGTCCCGAAGCTCCTGTGGTCGGGACCATGGCCGAATCCTGTTACGAAGGCCTTCACTTGCTTGCCGCACTGACGAAGGCGGCCGGCGGCAGCTCGGTACCTGAATTGTGTCGCGTAGCAGACAATCTCGTGATTGCGGGCCCTCGCGGGACGCAGCACTTCAAGGCGCACCACACCGCGCAGCAGAATTACCTAGCCAAGGCCAATGGCCTCGAGTTCGACGTATTGATCTCTCTTTGAGAAGTGCCGAGCGGCCTTGGCGTCGCGAAGTCAGCGGCGGTTGTGCGGGTCGCTCTCCCCCACGATGTAAGACGTTGCCGTCTTGACGATTTCGATGTCTGCTCCATCCGGGCGTTGCGCCGCTCGTGCGCCTTGATGCGCGGCCGCTCATGTGCCGACGACCATCGCCTATCTGGGATAGTCCTCGGGATTCTCCAACACCAACCGGGCGGCCTTCGCCCGCGTGCTCGGGGCCTAGCTAGTACGCAGGGCATGCGTGACTCACGTTGAACTGTCCGCTCTGGTGGAACGTCGCAACGACGAAGTGGCCGTTGCCCATTAGCGGTTGCGGCTCGTTGACGAGTGAACCGAGCGCCAGCCTGAACATGGTGCCGTGCGCAACCACGATCAACG
>NZ_JBEVLO010000061.1:0-6198 GCF_040509115.1 Mycobacterium sp.
GAGGCCACGGGCATCGACCGCGCTCAGCTGGAACGGCTCGCGCAGATGCTGATCTCGTCCGAGCGCACGGTCGCGTGCTGGGCGATGGGCCTGACCCAGCACCGGCATGCCGTCCCGATGATCTCCGAGCTCACCAACCTGTTGCTGATGCGGGGCATGATCGGCAAACCCGGCGCAGGGGTCTGCCCGGTGCGCGGGCACTCGAACGTGCAGGGCGACCGCACCATGGGCATCTGGGAGAAGATGCCCGAAGCGTTCTTGACCGCGTTGGACTCCGAGTTCGGCATCGTCAGCCCCCGCAAGCACGGGATGGACACCGTCGACGCCATCCGCGCGATGCGGGACGGTCGCGCATCGGTGTTCATCGGCATGGGTGGCAACTTCGCCATGGCGACGCCGGACACCGACGTCACCGAAGCGGCGCTGCGCAGCTGCTCGCTGACCGTGCAGGTGTCGACGAAGTTGAACCGCAGCCACGTCGTGCACGGGGCCACGTCGCTGATCCTCCCGTCACTGGGCCGCACCGACAAGGATCTGCAGTCCGGGGTGAAACAGCAAGTTTCCGTAGAGGATTCGATGTCGATGGTGCACCTGTCCCGCGGCAGCCTGCAACCACCCGGCGTGGAGGTTCGCAGCGAGGTGGCCATCGTCTCGCAACTCGCCCGCGCCGTACTCGGCCCAGCTCATCCCGTCCCGTGGGAGGAGTTCATCGCCGACTACGACCGCATCCGGGACGCGATCGCCGCGGTCGTTCCTGGATGCTCGGATTACAACCGCAAGGTCCGCCAACCCGACGGCTTCCAGTTGCCCCACCCTCCGCGGGATTCCCGCGAGTTTCCGACCACGACGGGCAAGGCCAACTTCGCAGTGAACCCGCTGGAGTGGCTGCCGGTGCCGCCGGGCCGAGTGATACTGCAGACGTTGCGCAGTCACGATCAGTACAACACGACGATCTATGGCCTCGACGACCGCTATCGCGGCGTGAAGGGCGGCCGTCGGGTGATCTTCCTCAACCCCGCCGACATCGCGTCATTCGGCGTCGCTGCAGGCGACCGCGTCGACCTGATCTCCGAATACACCGACGAGGCAGGCAAATTGGAGGAGCGCCGCGCCGAGGACTTCCTCGTCGTGCCGTACTCCACCCCCGTGGGCAATGCCGCGTCGTACTACCCGGAGACCAACACGCTCGTCCCCCTCGACCACACCGCGGCCAGATCGAACACTCCGGTCTCGAAGGCGATCGTGGTCAGGGTGGAAGCTCGTGGGTCGAGCGCAGCGAGGGTAGACAGCAGTGGGTCGAGCGCAGCGAGGGTAGACAGTCATGGGTAGGGTCACCGCGCGGCGACGCGCCAGTCACGTCACTGCCGACGCCGTTACCCAGCGGCCGGAGACCCTCGCCGTCGAGGAGCCGCTTGAGATTCGCATCAACGGGTCAGCGACCACCGTCACCATGCGGACGCCGGGTTCCGACGTCGAACTGGCGCAAGGGTTTCTGCTCACCGAGGGCGTAATCGGCCACCGCGGCGACGTCGCTACCGTGCAGTATTGCCGCGGCGCGGGCGAGGACGGAGTCAACACCTACAACGTCCTGGACGTGACCTTAACCGACGGCGTCCCGACGCCCAGCCTCGACGTCACCCGCAACTTCTACACCACCTCGTCGTGCGGAGTCTGCGGCAAGGGCTCCATCGACGCCATCAGGCTGATCAGCCGTTACTCCCCCGGTGACGACCCGACCGTGGTCACCTCCGAGGCGTTGTCGGCGATGCCCGACCGGCTTCGCGCCGCGCAGAAGGTGTTCGCCTCCACCGGAGGACTGCACGGCGCCGCTCTGTTCGACGCGGACGGCACCATGCTCGTCGTCCGCGAGGACGTCGGACGGCACAACGCCGTCGACAAGGTGATCGGCTGGGCTGTCGAGAACGACCGCATCCCCTTGACGGGAGCCGTGCTTCTAGTCAGCGGGCGCGCCTCGTTCGAGCTCACGCAGAAGGCCGTCATGGCGGGCATCCCCGTGCTCGCGGCGGTGTCGGCGCCGTCGTCGCTGGCAGTGGATCTGGCCAGCCAGGCCGGCCTCACGCTGGTGGCGTTCCTGCGGGGCGAGTCGATGAACGTCTACACGCGGGCGGACCGGGTCAAGCACTGAGATGGACGGCGACGGCGACGTCCGGTGACCGCCCTCCGGTATTCGCTCCCGTCCGCTCAGTGCTGCCAGCTCTTGTAGACGAACTCGAGGCTGTAGCCGTCCGGGTCGAAGACGTTGGCGGCGTAGTAGCGGGGATCGTAGTAATCCCGGACCGCAGGCGGACCGTTGTCGGTGGCGCCCGCGGCGATCGCGGCGGCGTAAGCGGCATTCACCTCTTCGATGCCGTCGGCGACGAAGCCGACGTGCAATGAGCGGGTGTCAACCGCGCCTTCCCGGAGCCAGAAGAAGATGCGGCCATCCGCGCCGAATCCCTTGAGATCGGGATGCCCCGGAGGACCGTCCTTCCCGTCGTAGTCCACCCGCGTGGTGATGCCGAGCGGTGCGAGCGCCGCCGTGTAGAAGTCGATCGAGCGATTCACGTCGCTCACCGCCACGAAGACGTGGTCGAGCATATGGGTCTCACTTCCCGTCTGGTGCTCCACTCTGCGCTGACGGCGTGGCCTTCTCGCACATTGCCGCCATGGTCGCAGAGTCAAGCTCCCGCGTCGCCGCAAGCGGCGCAAGCGGCTCATCTACCTGCAATCTCCACCCTTTCTCCACACATCCTCCAAGCAGGACCCACCCCCTGGTCGGAAGTATCAAGTCCTACCGAGCACACCCGATACACGTACCAAAACCAGAGGGAGCCATCACCGTGGCGGAGATCTTGATCGCAGCATGCCCGCCCGTCGGACACGTCGCACCATTGCTGAACGTCGCGCGCGGCTTGGTCAGCCGCGGCCACGACGTCACCTTCTTGACCTCGGCGCGGCATGCCGACAAGGTGCGCGCTGCGGGCGCGAACCCGCACCCGCTCCCCTACGGCGCCGACTATGACGATTCGTCGTTCGACGCCGATCTGCCAGGAAGGGTGGATACCTCCGGGGTTGCGCGGGTGAACTTCGACGTGAAGCACATCTTCGTGCGCCCCCTGCCGCACCAGGCGGCGGCGTTGGAGGAGTTGATGGCCGCCCGGCGCTTCGACGCGATCCTGACCGACGCCTTCTTCCTCGGCATCCTGCCGATGTTGTTGAGGGACAGAGCAACCCGTCCGGCAGTGCTGACCTATTCCACGACGCCGCTATTCCTGTCGAGCCGAGACACCGCACCGGGAGGCACGGGCATCCTTCCCGGCACGGGACCACTGGGACGGCTCCGCAACCGTGCCTTGAACCTTGCCGCGCAGAAGGTGCTTCTGCGGGCCTCGCATCAATCCGCGGACATGATGCTCGAGGCGCTCGGCTTGCCGAAACTACCTGTCTTCGTGCTGGATTCGGCCGTTCTGGCCGACCGGTTCATCGTTCCGACGATTCCGGAGTTCGAGTATCACCGCAGCGATCTGCCCGAGCACGTGCGCTTCGTCGGAGCCGTCACGCCCGAACCCACTGACGACTTCGTCGCCCCGCCTTGGTGGCACGTGCTATCGGCAGAGCGTCCCGTCGTGCACGTCACCCAGGGCACCATCGACAACGCCGACCTGGGGAGGCTCATCGAGCCGACCATCGAGGCGCTCGCCGACGAGGACGTCACCGTCGTGGTCTCCACCGGTGGGCGCCCCGTCTCCCAGCTGCGCCACCCACTTCCGGCGAACACGTTCGCCGCGGAGTTCATCCCACACGACGTGTTGCTCCCGTCGGTCGACGTGATGGTGACCAACGGTGGGTACGGTGCCGCGCAGCGGGCGCTCATCGCCGGGGTTCCGCTGGTCGTGGCAGGCAACACCGAGGACAAGCCCGAGGTGGCCGCGCGCGCCGAGTACTTCGGCGTCGGCGTCAACATGCGCACCGGAACACCCACCGCAGGCGACGTACGCCGAGCGGTTCGCGACGTGCTCAACGAGCCGTCCTACGGCCTGGCGGCGGCACGGCTGCGTGATGCCTACGCCCGCCGCGACGGCGTAGGCGAGATAGCCACCCTCGTCGAGGAAGTGATCGCGGAGCGCAGCATCGGAGTCCGGCATGGCTGACGAACTCTGCCTGCCGCTCATCGCAGGCGCCGCGCTGCTGTGGTATCTGGTGTGCGCCTTGCGCCAGTTGCGCACCGAGCGGTCCGAGCGGCCGACGTTCGTGTGGCGAGAGGCCTCCGCCAGCGGCTGGTCGGAATGGGTTGAGCTGGAGGATGTCTCGCCGACGGCCGACTATGCCGACGTGCTGAGCGCCGTACGGGACGAAGCGCACCCGGGCACCACCGCAGTCCAGTTCGCCTTGGTGGTCGCGCCCGTGGACGCGCCGGACTACACCCTGCGGGTGATCTTCATGTCCGAGGTCCGCGAATCCAGTCACGACCTCACCGCGACCGGCTGCTGACCCAGGGAGACGAGCATGGCCGAAATACTCATCGCGGCGCTGTCCCCCATCGGACACGTCAACCCACTCCTGAGCGTCGCCCAGGACCTGGCGGCGCGTGGCGACCGCGTCACCGTCATGAGCGGCGCCGCCCACGCGAGCGCCATTCGTGCCGTCGGCGCGGTACCGCATCTGCTCCCGCCGATTGCCGACTTCGACGATTCGCGGTTCGACTCGTCGCAGCGCCAAAGAGTCTCGGGGATCGGTGCCTTGAGCCTCGCGCTCATCCGAGTGTTCCTGGCACCCATGGCACACCAGGCCGCAGAGCTGAAGGCGGCGATGGCCAACACCCGGTTCGACGCAATCATCGTCGACTACGGATTCTTCGGGATCCTTCCCCTGCTGCTCGGCAACGCCGCCGATCGGCCACCGGTGCTGTACTACACGCCGACGCCGCCGCTGCTATCGAGTCGTGATACGGCCCCCGGGGGCACGGGCCTGCCGCCCGGGCGCGGCCGATGGGGCAGGTTGCGCAACCGTGCCCTCAACACTTGGTCGCAGAGGGTCGTCCTGCGGCGGGCGCACTGCGCCGCCAACGCGATACTGGCATCCATGGGCGTGCGTCGCCTGCCGATGTTCCTGCTGGACGTCGGCGTGCTCGCCGATCGCTTCATCGTGCCGACCGTGCCGAGCTTCGAGTACCCGCGCAGCGATCTGCCTGCCAACGTGCGTTTCGTGGGGGCGGTCCATCCGCGGCCGACGCGCGCCTACGTTCCGCCGCACTGGTGGTCCGAACTCGACGGGCGTCGGCCCGTCGTCCACGTCACGCAGGGCACCGTCGACAACGCCGACCTGACCCGGCTGATCGAACCGACCATCGAGGCCCTTCGCGAGGAGGACGTGGTGGTGGTCGCGACCACGGGCGGACGCGAGCTGAAGCGCCCGCTGCCATCGAATACATATGTGGCCGAGTACATTCCGCACGACGCTCTGCTTCCTCGGGTCGACGTCATGGTCACCAACGGCGGCTACGGAGCGGTGCAGCGGGCCGTGTCGACGGGTGTGCCACTCGTCGTCGCAGGCAGCACCGAGGACAAGCCCGAAGTCGCCGCCCGAGTCGCGTGGTCCGGCGCGGGCATCGACCTCAGGACCGGAACGCCGAGCCCCGCCATGATCCGCCGGGCCGTCCGCGAGGTCCTCGACGATGCGCGGTATCTGCGACGAGCCCGCGAGCTGGAGGCTGCGTTCGCGCGGCGGGACGGCATCGCCGAGATCGCCGCGCTCGTCGACGAGGTGACCAGAGAGCGCCGCCCCGCGTCACCTCCACGCAACAGCGCGGGGGCATCCTGGACGACATGACGAGAGACGAGATCACTCAGCAGATCATCGCGGCCCGGCTCGCCAAGGGCCTCACCTGGCAACAAATCGCCGATGCCATCGACCGGCCCGTCGTGTGGACCACGGCGGCGCTTCTCGGCCAGCACCCGATTCCGCCCGACTCGGGCCACGTCATCGCCGAAATGCTCGACCTCGACGCCGCTGTGGTGGCGGTGCTCGCGGCAGTGCCGATGCGCGGCGGGCTACCGACCGCGGTGCCCACCGACCCGACGATCTACCGCTTCTACGAAGCGCTGTCGGTATACGGCGGGGCGATCAAGGAGTTGATCCACGAGCAATTCGGTGACGGCATCATGAGCGCCATCAACTTCAGTGTGAACGTCGAGAAGA
>NZ_JBEVLO010000062.1:0-11628 GCF_040509115.1 Mycobacterium sp.
GCCGCCGCGTCAGCCGTAGGCGCGCGGGTCCACCGTCAGATGGTCCGAGACGTCGCCGACCATTTGCACGTCGACCGTGCGTTCGGTGAAGTACCAGCCATCGACGTCTCGGGCGAAGACGTCGAGGTAGCGGCCGACCACGATGGGTTGCAGCGCAACCGCATCCGTCTGCTGGACGACGCAGAACGTCGACCGGGCGGCGGCCGAGTCACCATCGACGTCGACGATCGGATTCAGCACGAGGTGCCGGGTTCGGGGTGTGTTGCCGGCGTCCGAGAAGCGGCGGGTGGTCTTGGCGAAGAGCTTCGCGATGACCTCGGCGCCGGAGGCCACTCCCGATGCCGGTCCACCGAACGTCGCACGGGACAGGAGGAGGCCGACGCCATCGAAGTCGCCGGCATCGATCAGCTCGGCGTACCGGTAGAGCAGTTCGGTGATCGCCAGCTTGTCCGCCAGTCCCCCGACCGCAACCTCGCCCGCGCTCACGCGACCTGGCCCTTGACCACCGGAAGGCCAGGATCACTCGGGACGTCCAGCGGTGACGGGGCCGCGCCCGCGGCGATCAGGTGCGCGGCGAACGATGCGATCATGGCTCCGTTGTCGGTACACAACCGCGGCCGTGGCACTCGCAACGTCAAACCCACCGCGGCGCACCGCTCCTCGGCAAGTTCACGCAGCCGCGAGTTGGCGGCGACCCCGCCCGCGATTAGCAGCGTGGACACACCGAGGTCCGTCGCGGCGCGGACCGCCTTCTTGGTCAGCACGTCGGCCACCGCCTCCTGAAAGCCCGCGGCGACGTCGGCCGTGGACGAGTCGGGGTTGGACTCCACGTGGCGCGCCACGGCGGTCTTGAGCCCCGAGAAGCTGAACGCGTACGGGGCGTCGCGCGGTCCCGTCATGCCGCGTGGGAAGGCGATTGCGTCGCGGTCCCCGGTACGGGCCAACTCGTCGAGGACTCTGCCGCCGGGATACCCGAGGCCCAGCAGGCGAGCGATCTTGTCGTACGCCTCGCCAGCGGCGTCGTCGACGGTGCTGCCCAGTTCCTCGATCGGCTCCCCCAACGACCGCACGTGAAGGAGGTTGGTGTGGCCGCCGGAGACCAGCAGCCCCACAGCCTCGGGCAGCGGGCCGTGATCGTAGACGTCGGCGGCGAGATGCCCACCGAGGTGGTTGACCGCATAGAACGGCACTTCCCATGCCGCCGAATACGCCTTGGCCGCAGCCACTCCCACCAACAGCGCACCCGCGAGGCCTGGCCCGATCGTGGCCGCGACCACGTCGGGCCTGCGAATGCCTGCCGTCGCCAGCGCCCTTCTCATCGTCGGGCCGAGCGCTTCGAGGTGCGCGCGCGATGCGATCTCGGGGACGACGCCGCCGAAGCGAGCGTGCTCGTCGACGCTCGAGGCCACCTCGTCGGCCAGCAGGGTGACGGTGCCGCGTGAGTCGAGCTCGCAGATGCCGACTCCCGTTTCGTCACAGGAGCTCTCGATCGCGAGGATGATCATCCTTCCCGTCCCTTCGGCGATCGTCGCATCGTGTAGGCATCGGCGCCGCTCGCCTGGTAGTAGCGCTTGCGTACGCCCATCACCTCGAAGCCGAAGTCGTCGTAGAGCGCGATCGCGGCGGCGTTGTCGGTGCGCACCTCGAGGAAGACGGCTCCGCCGTCGGCGATGTCGAGCAGACCGTTCAACAGCATTCGGCCGATACCGCGGCCCTGATGCAGCTTGTCGACGCCGATGGTGTGGATCTCGTACTCGTAGGGGGGTTTTCGGCCGAGCCTGCTGATCCCCGCGTAACCCACCAGCACGCCGTCCGCGCGGGCGGCGACGTAGTGGTTGTGCGCGGATTCCAGCTCCCGCACGAACGCCGTGGCGGGCCACGGGTCGTCGCCGGGGAAGAGTTGGGCTTCCAGTTCGGCGCAACGGTCGGCGTCACCGACGGCGAGGGTGCCGATCTCGACGGTCACGACCGCACCGTCTGAGGCTTGGCGTCGGGCCTGCGCAGATACAGCGGGATCAGCGGCGCCGGCGCCGTGTCCCAGTCGACGGCGCGCACCAATCCCGACGCGGTCGGATGAGACGGTGGCACGTAGGGCAGCTCGAAGAGCGCGGCGTGTTCCTGGGAGCCTGCGACCCGCGTCGCCCCGCTCGGCACGTCGGCTGCGGCAGCGACGTCTGGTCCGGCGACCCGCACCCCGTCGCGGTAGCGCGCCCAGTACACCTCGCGGCGACGGGCGTCGGTGACCACCAGCGCCTCGTCGCTGGTGTCCACTCCGATCGCGTCGAGGCTGCACACGCCGAACACCGGAATGTCCAGGGCGTGGCCGTACGCGGCGGCCGTGGCCATGCCCACCCGCAACCCGGTGAACGGTCCTGGGCCGCAACCGATCACGACCGCTTCGAGCTCGGCCATGCGCACCCCGGCGTCGGCGAGTGCGGCTAGGACGTTCGGGGTGAGCCGTTCGGCGTGAGCACGCGCGTCGAGTGTGACCCGTTCTGCGAGCACGTCGACGCCCGAAGGACCGCGCCGGACGACTCCCGCCGTGACGGCAGGGGTGGCGGTGTCGATGGCAAGGACCACGCTCACCCCGTCACTTCCCTTCCCCACGGATGCTCCACCGCCAGGTGGCGATCCGGACGTCGGTATCGCCGCCCCGTTCCAGCCGGATGTCGAGGTGGCGGTCGGACAATCGTTCCACCAGCCCCTCCCCCCATTCGACCACCACGACGGCGTCGTCGAGGTCGGTGTCCAGGTCCAGCGAGTCCAGCTCCGCGAGCAGGTCGGCGCCTGGATGATCCAGCAGGCGGTAGACGTCGACGTGCACCATCGCGGGTGCGTCCGCAGCGCGGGCCGGATGCACCCGCGCCAGCACGAACGTCGGTGAGGTGACGGCCCCACCCACGTTCATCGCCTGCGCAATCCCCTTGGCCAGCACGGTCTTTCCTGCACCCAGCGGACCGGCAAGCACGACGACGTCGCCAGCCAGCAGGTCCGCGCCCAGTCGAGCACCGAGGGCGAACGTATCGTCGGCGGTCGGCAACTCGGCTGTCCCCTCCAACACCTCAGCCATGATTGCGGGCCCGTTCCCGAAGGCGCCGGGTCAACGCGACGAGCTTGGACGGCGTGGCGCGCTCGACGAGGCGCACCAAGGCGTCGTCGACGATCTCGGGCTGCTCGAGTTGGACGAGATGTCCTGCGCCACCGACGATGACGAGCTCGGACTTCGGCAACTCGGCCGACATGGCCTCGGAGTACTCCTTGGGCGTGAGGAGGTCGTGGTCGCCGCAGACGATCAAGGTAGGCACCTTGGCAAGTGCCTTCAGCCCCTCGGTCTCGTCGTGCACCTCCAGCGCGTGCAGGAAGTCGACGAGGGTCGCGATGGGCGTGTCGTGCATCATCCGCTCGGAGAACGCGACGACGCTGCGGCTGATCTTCTCGTCGCCGTAGGAGGCTGCCCGCAGCACGGGGCCGATCACCGACCTCGCCGCTCCCCTGGTGCGGTGCACGGTCTTGGGGGCATACCTGACGGCCAGACGCGCCGCCTCCAACGCGGGATTCTTGAGGATCTCGCCGAGCGGCGAGCGCGAAACTCCTTCGGCCGCCGTCGCGATCAGCGCAGCTCCGACGATCCGGGTGGGGTACCGCTGGGGATACTGCCTGGCGTGGGCGAGTACGGTCATGCCGCCCATCGAATGGCCGACGAGCACCACCGGTCCGCGCGGCGCCATGACGGCAAGCACGGTCTCGAGGTCCCGCCCCAATTGCGGAACGGTGCACGATTCGCGTGGTGCAGCGCCGGACTGGCCATGGCCGCGCTGATCGTAGAACACCATGCGGACCTGCGGACCCCACTGCTCGGTCAACCGCGCGCGCTGAAAGTAGAAGGCGCCCATGCGAAGCGAGAAACCGTGTGCGAAGACCACCGTCAGCGGCGCGTCCTCGGGCCCCACCTCACGGACCGCAAGGGGGATGCCGTCCGGCGTGGTGACCACGCAACCGCGGTCGGCGTCGAGGAGCTCGAAGTCCTCGTTCACGTAGGGATCGTCGTCGGTGACGCGTCGGATGAACGACCGCGCGACGGTGGCACCGGCCAGGCCGCCGACAGCGGACAGCCCCGCCACACCCGCCAGCCAGCGGGCCCGGTGACTCCTAGGATGCACGGTGTCGTTCAACGGCTTTGGTCCACCGTGCCAACGTACCGACGGGATACCCGGCCGCGTGGGCTGGTGACCACCTCGTAGTTGATGGTGTCCAGGAGTTCGGCCCAGTCCTGCGCCGTCCGTTCACCGCGATCACCGGGACCAAACAGAACGGCCTCGTCCCCCTCTGCGACGTCGACGGGTCCCGGACCGAGGTCGACGACGAACTGGTCCATGCAGATCCTTCCGACGTTGCGCCGGAGCCTGCCGTTGATCATCACGTCGATGCGGCCGCTCAGGCTGCGGAACACCCCGTCTGCGTAGCCGATGGGGAGCAGCGCCACCGTGGTGTCGTGCTCGGCGATCCAGGTGTGGCCGTAAGAGACACCGTCACCGGCCTTGAGCGTACGGACCATGGCGACCGGGGACGTCAACGTCATGGCGGGTCGCAGGCCCATGTCACCGTTGGCCGGAATCGGCGTCTGCCCATACACGGCGATACCGGGCCGCACCATGTCGAAGCCGAGGTCGGGCCGCGTCATCGCGGCCGGGGAGTTGCACAGGTGGGCGATCTCGAACTCGACGCCCGCGGCGCTGGCCTGCGCCCGCATCTCGACGAACCGGGTGGCCTGGACGTCGTTGACCGGACTGGCCGGATCGTCGCCGCACGCGAGGTGGGACATGATGCCGCGGAGCCTGACCGCGTCGTCTGCGGTGGCTCGGCGTAGCGCGGTGAGCATGCCGGGAAACGCGGAGGCGCCGACGCCGTTGCGGCTGAGACCGGTGTCGACCTTGACGGTGACGGTCGCTTGGCGGCCCGTCCGCGCGACCGCGTCGAGCACCTCGGCGAGTTGGCGCTCCGAGGACACGCCGAGTTGGACGTCGGCCAGCAGCGCGGGGGCGAAGTCGGTGCCCGGTGCGTGCAGCCAGGCCAGCACCGGCGCAGTCACGCCGTCGTTGCGCAGGGCCATCGCCTCGTCGAGGGTGGCGACCCCCAATTCGGCCGCGCCTGCAGCCAACGCGGCCCGCGCGACCTGGGTGGCCCCGTGCCCATATCCGTCGGCCTTGAGAACAGTCATCACCTGGGCCGATCCGGCGCATTCACGCAGCAAACGGACGTTGTGGGCAATCGCGTCGAGGTCCACCACCGCGGTGGCGGTGTGGGTCGACGTCGGGAGTGGGGTCGTGTGCATGGTCATGTCACCATCGCCGATTGTCCCAGAGCGCGCTGCACTGGGTCGGCGGGCCTAGTGCGCGAAGGGTTGCAGACTGTCGAAGTGTCCGTTGGGCTTGAGCTCGTCGAGGCTCTTCAGGACCTTGAGCGTGTCGTCCTTCAGCGCGCGGGCCAGGTCCGTGGAGAAACCTTCGCGGACCACGACCCGCAGCACCGTCACGTTCTCGGCGTTGGCGGGCATCGTGTAGGCGGGTACCTGCCAGCCGAAGGATCGCAATGCGTGGGACACGTCGAACTCGGTGTAGCCGCGATCGCCCTTGAGCCGGAAGCTGACCACCGGGATCGCCGACCCGTCGGAGATGAGCTCGAAGTGCTCGCTGTCGCGCAGCTGGTCGCCGAGCCAGCGCGCGGTCTGCGACAGGCACGCCATCACCTGCGCATAACCGGCCCTCCCGAGGCGCAGGAAGTTGTAGTACTGCCCGACGACCTGGTTGCCGCCCTTGGAGAAGTTGAGGGTGAACGTGGGCATGTCACCGCCGAGGTAGTTGACGCGGAACACCAACTCCTCGGGCAGGTATTCGGCGCTGCGCCATACGACGAAGCCGATGCCCGGGTAGGTCAGGCCGTACTTGTGGCCGCTGACGTTGATCGACACGACGCGGGGCACCCGGAAGTCCCAGATCACGTCGGGGTGCAGGAACGGCACCACGAAGCCACCGCTGGCGGCGTCCACGTGCACGGGCACGTCGACCCCGCCGTCGGCCGCCAGCTTGTCGAGGGCCGCGCAGATCTCACCGATCGGTTCGAGCTCGCCGGTGTAGGTGCTGCCGAGGATGGCGACCACGCCGATGGTGTCCTCGTTGACGGCGTCGAGAACCTGCTCGGGCGTGATGACGTAGCGGCCCTCCTCCATCGGGAGGTAGATGGGTTCGACGTCGAAGTAGCGGCAGAACTTCTCCCACACCACCTGGACGTTGGAGCCCATCACCAGGTTCGGCGTTCGCGTGCGCCAACCATCCTTCGCTCGGTCGCCGACCTTGGCCCGCCACCGCCAGCTCATCGCCAGCCCGGCCAGCATCACGGCCTCGCTGGAGCCGACGGTCGAGGCGCCGATGGCACTGGCGGGATCGTCGTCGCGCAGCCCCTCGGCGTGGAACAGATCGGCGACCATGCACACGCACCGCTGCTCGATGGCCGCGGTCGCCGGGTACTCGTCCTTGTCGATCATGTTCTTGTCGAACGTCTCGGCCATGAGCTTCTCGGCCTCGGGGTCCATCCACGTCGTGACGAAGGTGGCGAGGTTGAGCCGCGAGCTGCCGTCGAGCATGAGCTCGTCGTGAATGAACCGGTACGCGGCCTGCGGGTCCATCGAATCGTCGGGCATCCGCAGCGACGGCACCGGCGCGGTCGACAGTCGTCCGGTGTAGGCAGGCGCGATCGACGCAGACGGAGTGAACCTCGGTGACATCGTTGTCCCTTCTAGAGATTGGCGATCGACGAACGGAGATGGGCGAGGATCCTGGACGCCGACGTCGGTGCAGGCTGCGGTCCGGGATCGGCGGCCGACAGACCGGCGGCACGGGCGTGGACGAACGCCGCCATGGCGGCGGCCTCTCCCGGTGGCCTGCCTGCGGCGAGAAGGCTGCCGATCACGCCGGACAGCACGTCGCCCGACCCGGCCGTCGCGGCCCAGGCCTGGCCCGCGGGGTTCAGGTAGGTCGTGGCCCGCCGATGCCCCGTCGCCGCGCTCTCCCCAGAACCGGGCTCGGCGATGATCGTGACGTTGCCCTTGAGCAGCACGGTGGCGCCGAACGCGTCGGCGAGTTTGCGCGCGGCGGCCACCCTGTCGTCGCCGGGAGGATGGCCTGCGAGCCTGGCGAACTCCCCCGCGTGCGGGGTGAGGACGGTCGGCGCGCTGCGTTCGGCGACGGCGTCGGGGTGGGCGGCGAGAATCGTCAGCGCGTCAGCGTCGACGACGACGGGCAGGTCGGTGTCGAGCGCGAACCACAGCGCCGCCGCGCCTGCTTCGTCGGTGCCGAGCCCAGGGCCGACGACCCAGGCCTGGACGCGGCCCGCGGTGTTCATCGATGGCGCGGCGACGACCTCGGGCCAGTGCGAAACCACCTCGGCTGCTGCGGTTCCCGCATAACGCACCATTCCCGAGGTGGCCGCGACGGCCGCACCCGTCGACAGGATCGCCGCCCCGGGGTAGGTCGCCGACCCGGCGAGCACGCCGGTGACGCCCTGGGTGTACTTGTCGTCGTGGGGGCCGGGGATGGGCCATCGGGCGGCGACGTCGGCGGCTTCGAGGCCCACCAGGTCGCCGTCGGGCAGGGACAGGCCGATGTCGACGAGTTCGACGCGGCCGCAGTCGCCAAGGGCGTGAACGGGTTTGAAGCCGCCGAAGGTCACGGTCAGGGTGGCCTCGACGTGGGGTCCGTCGGCGGCGCCGGTCGCGACGTCGACACCGCTGGGCACGTCGACCGCGGTGACGGGGATGCCTCGGTCCGCGACGTCGGCGAAGACGTCGGCGGCGTCGGGCCGCAGGGGCCCACTCCCCGAGATGCCGACGACGCCGTCGATCACCAGATCGGTTGCCGGCGGTACGGTTTCGACGACCCTGCCACCCGAACGCCGGAACGCGGCGAGGCCCTTGGCGTTGGCGCGTTCGGGGTTGAGCAGAACCGCACTCACCGCGGCGCCCCGACGTCGCAGGAACGTGGCCGCCCACAACGCGTCGCCACCGTTGTCGCCGGAGCCGACGACGGCGCATACCCGACTGCCCGAGACCCCGCCGAGTTCACGGGCGATTGCGACCGCCAGACCGTACGCGGCGCGGCGCATCAGCGCGCCGTCGGGAAGGGAGGCGAGCAGCGGCGCTTCGGCATCGCGGATGGCATCGGCCCCGTAGTAGTGGCGCATCTCCCTCAGGATTCCATGCTGGGCGGCGCCAATGGTGGCCGACGGCGAAACTCACAGGTCAGTAGGCCGCGGCGGGTGGCTCAGTCGACGGCGATGAACTCGAGTTGGATGTTGTCCGGGTCGCGGAACACCACCGTGGAGTACGGGATCGGCTCGACCTCGTCGACGATGCCGGTGTGCGCGATGCCCAATTCGTCGAG
Source organism: Mycobacterium sp. (assembly GCF_040509115.1). GTDB lineage: Bacteria > Actinomycetota > Actinomycetes > Mycobacteriales > Mycobacteriaceae > Mycobacterium. Next base: position 8,436 of record NZ_JBEVLO010000062.1, read on the forward strand.
CCACGCCGTCCAGGCCGACAGTCCGGCCCGCCCGACCACGTGGAAGGACACGTGGTCGAGACCGGTGCGCGCCTCGTCGAAGGGCTCCCCGGCGTTGCCCGTGTTCCTGTGCAGGCTGAAGATGAGCCCAGACCGCGGCTCCGGTAACAGGACGCTGTACCCGGTCTCCTCGCGGCCGTAGTGCGGGACCTTGAGTTCCGCTCGCTCCGTGCGAAAGACCCGCTGATACCACGCCACGCTGGTCTCGAGATCGGTCACCGTCAGCGACAGGTGATGGACCCCGCCGAACGTGGCGTCTTCGTGCTCGCTCAATGCGCCTCCCGTGTGGTGTACTCATCAAACCGGACGGAGACGGCATCCGATAGCGGATTCCGGTCGATTTCTAGCGCATTTCGCGTAGACCGTCGGTTGCTGCGGCGCGGTTGAACCAATCAGTGCCACATCGCAACTCGGTTGGCGGAAGGCGTTCCCTCCACGATGCTAAGGATGCCGATGGGCGACGAAGGCCAGGTCGAGAGCCAGAGCGAATGCCAGGCCGAGGAGATGCGCACCCTGTTCCTCTTCGAGCAGCTGTCGGACGCGCAGATCGACCGGCTCTGCGCCGACGGTCGCGTCGAGACGCATCAGCCCGGACCCCTGTTCACCGAGGGCGAGCCCGCGGCGTGCTTCTACGTCCTCATCGACGGGGAACTGGTGATGTCGGCCAGGGCCGGGGGTTTCGACGTCCAGACCCGCCGCACCTCGCAACGGGGGGCGTACTGCGGGGCGTGGTCGGCCTACGTGCCGGAGGCCGAGCCGACGTACACGACGTCGGTTCGCGTGACCCGACCGTCACGGTTCTACGTGCTCGACGCCGAGCGGTTCGCCGCGTTCATGCAAACCGAGTTCCCCATGGCCGTGCACCTTCTGGCGGGACACACGCTTGGCACCATCCGACAACAACAACTCGTCGGGCAACGCGCCCGGCTGTTGGGACTGGGCACCATCACGGCAGGCTTGACGCACCACCTGAACAATCCCGCGGCCGCCACCGGCCGTGCCGTCGCCGGGTTGCGCGAGAGCGTCGGCAAGCTGCGCCGCAAGCTGGCGTCGATCGCCGAGGGCAACATTCCCGCCGAGTCATTGCACGCCTTGATCGCGATCCAGGACGACGTCGCCGAACACGTGGGTGCGTCCAAACCCCAGCAACTCAGTTCGTTGGAGTCCTCGCATCGCGAGGAAAGGATTGGTGACTGGCTGGACGATCACGGGATCGCCGATGGCTGGGACTATGCCCCGACCTTCGTCGACGCGGGCCTCGACGTCGACTGGCTCGAACGCGTGTCGAACTCGGTGACCGGTCGCGGGGTGGCGAGCAGCGTGTTGCAGGCCGGCGTCGCGTGGCTGAAGCACACCGTCGACACCGAGCTGAGGATGAGGGAGATCGCCGAGGCGAGCAGGCGAATCTCGGCCCTGTTGGCAAGTGCCAAGCAGTACTCCCAGATGGATCGCGGCGACTACCAGTGCGTCGACGTTCACGACCTGCTCCGCAGCACCCTGATGATGTTCGACACCAGAATCGGCGGCGCTGGTCCCGTGAAGGTGGTCACCGACTTCGATCTCAATCTCCCCGAGATCTCTTGTTATGCAGGCGATCTCAATCAGGTGTGGACCAACGTCATCGAGAATGCCTTGGAGGCGATGGGTGATCGTGGCACCTTGACCATGCGCACCAGCTGGGAACGCGAAGACGTGATCCGGGTCGAGATCTGCGACGACGGCCCCGGCATCCCCTCCGACGTCATCGACAACGTCTTCACCCCGTTCTTCTCCACCAAGCCCGTGGGCGAGGGCGCGGGACTGGGCTTGGACCTGGCCTGGCGGATCGTGGAGAAGCACGAGGGCCACCTGTCGGCGCAGTCCGTCCCCGGCGACACCAGATTCATCGTGTGCCTGCCCGTGCGAGCGCCAGCGCCAGGGACGGCCGGTCCAGACATTCCGATCGTCGCGCCGACGACGCGGTGAACTAGCGCTACCCGCTGGCGCCGATCCACACCGTCTTGGCATTCATGAACTCGCGCATGCCCAAATCGGAGAGTTCGCGCCCGTGGCCGCTTCTCTTGACGCCGCCGAACGGGATCTCCGGATAGCTGGTGGTGTTGCCGTTGATGAACGCCATCCCGGACTGGACGTCCCGGATGAACAGCGCGCGCTCGGCCTCGTCCTCGGTCCACAGGTTCGAACCCAACCCGTAGGGATGCGCGTTCGCCCGCCGCAGCGCCTCCTCCAGCGAGGGCACGGACCACACCTGTGCGACGGGACCGAACACCTCCTCGGCGTACATGCGCATGTCAGGGGTGACCTCGGTGATCACCGTCGGTGGATAGAACCAGCCCGGTCGGTCCGGTCGCCTTCCGCCCACCAACACCTTGGCTCCCTTGCCGACGGCGTCGTCGACGTACGCCTCGACGTCCTCGCGGCCGGATTCGGTTGCCAGCGGCCCGATCTCGGTGGACTCGTCCATCGGATCCCCGACCACCAAGGCACCCATCTTGGCGACGAACCCGTCCAGGAACTGCTGGTAGACGTCCTCGTGGACGAAGAAGCGCTTGCCGTTGATGCACGACTGACCGTTGTTCAGGGTGCGCGCACGCACCGCGACGTCGACCGCGCGGTCGAGGTTCGTCGACGGCATGACGATGAAGGGGTCCGAGCCACCGAGTTCGAGGACCACCTTCTTGATCTCCTCGCCGGCGATCGAGCCGACCGAGCGGCCAGCGGGCTCGCTGCCGGTGAGCGTGGCGGCCTCAACCCGGGGATCTCGCAGCACCGACTCCACCCGGCCCGACGAGATCAGAAGCGTCTGGAACACGTCGTCGGGAAAGCCCGCCTCGCGGAACAACTGCTCCATGTACAGCGCGGTCTGCGGCACGTTCGAGGCGTGTTTGAGGAGGCCGACGTTGCCCGCGGTGAGGGCAGGGGCCGCGAACCGCATCGCCTGCCAGAGCGGCAGATTCCACGGCATCACCGCGAGCACCACGCCGATCGGCTGATACGTCACGAAGGTCCGCTCCGCGCCGACCGCGGACGCGTCGCCGACGACGTCATCGAGGAACCTGGGCCCTTGGGCGGCGTAGAACCGAAGGCCGCGAACGCTCTTGGCGATCTCCTCGCGCGCAGCCCTGATCGGCTTGCCCATCTCGGTCGTGATCAA
>NZ_JBEVLO010000063.1:0-10677 GCF_040509115.1 Mycobacterium sp.
TCCGACAACACCGCCATCGCCATCGGTTACAACGAATACGGACAGACCGACATCCCCACCCCACCCACCGGGATCACGTACACCCAAGCCAGCGCCGGCGACTTTCACACGGTGCTGCTGCGCTCCGACGGCACCGCCCTCGCCATCGGCGACAACGAATACGGACAGACGGACATCCCCGCCCTACCCATTGGAATCATCTACACAAAAGCCGCCGCCGGCAGCTACAACACGATTCTGCTGACTGCCATCGCACCCGTCAGCGATCTGTAGCCTACCGCTTCGTGAAAATCGTTCTGTGCCAACCCTTGTCGACGGTGGCAGTGATGTCGCTCATCACATGCTTGATCGACAGGTACTCCTCGAGCGAGTACTGACTCATGTCCTTGCCGAACCCCGACGCGCCGAAACCGCCATGCGGCATTTCCGAGATGATCGGGATGTGGTCGTTGATCCACACACACCCGGCGCGAATCTCCCTGGAGGCCCGCTGGGCGCGGTACACGTCACGCGTCCACGCCGAAGCCGCCAGACCGTACTCGGTGTCGTTGGCCTGCCGGATGCCGTCGTCGTCATCGGTGAACGAACGCACCGTCAGAACCGGTCCGAAGATCTCGCTGCGGTAGGCCTCCGACCGCTCGTCGACGTCGGCGATCAGCGTCGGCCGGTAGAACGAGCCTGGCAGATCGGGGGCGGTGCCGCCGGTCACGATCCGCCCACCCTCGCCCGGGGCGCGGTCGACGATGCTTGCGACCTTGGCCCGGTGCGCGTGAGTGATCAACGGGCCGAGATCGGTGTCGGGGTCGTGCGGGTCGCCGACGACGATCTTGCTCATCAGTTCGCCGACACCCGCCACGAAGTCGTCGTACAGGTCGCGGGCGACGATGGCGCGGGTCGCGGCAGTGCAGTCCTGCCCGGAGTTGATCAGCGAGGCGGCGACCGCACCCTGGATCGCGGCGTCCAGATCGGCGTCGTCGAACACCAGGAACGGCGCCTTGCCGCCGAGTTCCAACTGCGTGCGATGTCCGTGCTGCGCCGCGGCCGCCATCACCCGCCGCCCGACCGCGGTCGAGCCGGTGAACGTCACCAGGTCGACGTCGCGGTGCCCGGCGAGTGCCGTCCCGACGTCACCACCAGCGCCGGTGACCACGTTGAGCACGCCGTCGGGCAGACCCGCCTCGCTGGCGAGCCTGGCCAGCGTGAGCGTCGTCAAAGGTGTCACCTCGGCCGGCTTGATGACCACCGAGCACCCTGCAGCCAAGGCCGGGATCACCTTCCACACCGCCATCTGCAGTGGATAGTTCCACGGCGTGATGGTCGCGACGACTCCGATCGCCTCACGCCGGATGCTGGACGTGTGGTCGGCCGAGTACTCAGCGGTGGCCTTGCCCTCCAAGTGCCGGGCGGCACCGGCGAAGAACTCGATGTTGTCCACGCTGCCGGGGACGTCGAACTCGGTGGCCAGCCGGACCGGCTTGCCCGTCTGGCTCACCTCCTCGGCCACCAGCGCCTCGGCGTGCTCGCCAGCCAGCTGCGCCAGTTTGGCCAGCACCGCCGACCGTTCCACCGGCGTCGCGGTGGCCCACCCGGGGAGCGCCTCACGTGCGGACGCGACGGCGGTGTCGACGTCCTCCGGCGTCGCCAGAGCGCAGTCGGCAACGACGTTTCCCGTGGCGGGATCGATGACCTGGTGCATCCCACCACCGGTGATCACCTCGGCGCCGCCGATCCAGCTGCTCGCGATCGTCATGACTTTTACGCTAGCGGACGGGGGTGAGACGGGCTACGCACTCCCCTTCGCATTTCCCCCGTGACCAACATGTAAAACAAACGATTTCATGGCTTTGGTTGCCTGCAACGACGGATTCCGTGCACAATCGTGGTCATGGTCGACCCGGATGCCCACGCCGGGGTCCAGGCTGTCTCGTTGCGGATCAACCACTCGCGACCCGGCGCCGCCTTCCAACTCGACGAGCTCTCCAAGGCGATCATCGAGAAGCTGCAGGCGGACGGTCGCCGGTCGTACGCAGGCATCGGCAAGGCGGTCGGATTATCCGAAGCTGCCGTCCGCCAGCGGGTGCAGCGCATGGTCGATGCGGGCGTCATGCAGATCGTCGCGGTCACCGATCCCATGCAGCTCGGCTTCGCCCGCCAGGCGATGATCGGCATCCGCTGCACCGGGGACACCACCAAGATCGCCGACAAGCTCGCCGCCATCGAATCCGTCGACTACGTCGTCCTCACCGCAGGCTCGTTCGACGCGATCGTCGAAGTGGTCTGTGAGGACGACGGCGATCTGCTCGACCTGCTCAACACGAAGATCCGCGCCGTCGACGGGGTGATATCCACCGAGACCTTGGTTTACCTGAAACTAGTTAAGCAGCAATATAATTGGGGTACCAGATGACACTCATCGATTCAGATCCAACCGTTTCCACCGACCTGGGCGCCAAGGCCAAGCGTCACCTGTGGGGCCACTTCGCCCGCCACGGCGACGACATCACGCCGCCGATCATCACGCGCGGCGAGGGCTTCCACATCTGGGACAGCGACGGGAACCAGTTCATCGACGGCCTGTCCGGGCTGTTCGTGGTCCAGGTCGGACACGGCCGCAAGGAACTGGCCGAGGCCGCCGCCAAGCAAGCCGAGACCCTCGCGTTCTTCCCGCTCTGGTCCTTCGCGACCCCGCCCGCCATCGAATTGGCCGAGCGCATCGCCAATTACGCGCCGGGCGACCTCAACCGCGTCTTCTTCACCACCGGCGGCGGCGAGGCCGTCGAGAGCGCATGGAAGCTCGCCAAGCAGTACTTCAAGTTGACCGGAAAGCCGGGCAAGTACAAGGTGATTTCGCGGTCCATCGCCTACCACGGCACACCGCAGGGCGCCCTCGCCATCACCGGCATCCCCACCTTCAAGGCGCCGTTCGATCCGCCGACCCCTGGCGGTTTCCGAGTGCCCAACACCAACTTCTACCGGGCTCCCGAACAGTTCAGCAGCGACCCCAAGGCGTTCGGACGGTACTGCGCCGACCGGATCGCCGAGGCCATCGAGTTCGAGGGTCCGGACACCGTCGCCGCGGTGTTCCTCGAGCCGGTGCAGAACGCGGGCGGCTGCTTCCCACCGCCGCCAGGGTACTTCGAGCGGGTCCGCGAGATCTGCGACGAGTACGACGTGCTGCTGGTGTCCGACGAGGTGATCTGCGCCTACGGACGCATCGGATCGATGTTCGCCTGCAACGACTTTGGCTACGTCCCCGACATCATCACCTGCGCCAAGGGACTCACGTCGGGCTACTCGCCGATCGGTGCGATGATCGCCAGCGACCGACTGTTCGAGCCGTTCAACGATGGTTCGACGGTGTTCGGACACGGCTACACGTTCGGTGGGCATCCCGTCTCGGCGGCCGTCGCGCTGGCCAACCTCGACATCTTCGAGCGCGAAGGTCTCAACGACCACGTCAAGGAGATGGCGCCAGCGTTCAGGGCCACCCTGGAGAAGCTGCACGACCTACCGATCGTCGGGGACGTCCGCGGCGAGGGCTTCTTCTACGGCATCGAACTGGTGAAGGACAAGGCGACCAAGGAGACCTTCAACGACGAGGAGTGCGAGCGGCTGCTCCGCGGTTACCTCACCCCCGCGCTGTTCGAGGCTGGCCTGTATTGCCGCGCCGACGACCGTGGCGACCCAGTGGTCCAGTTGGCTCCGCCACTGATCTGCGGCCAGAAGGAATTCGACGCGATCTACGAGATTTTGCACAGCGTCCTCGGCGAAGCGGGCCGGCGGATGTAGTTCCGCCCGTAACGTCACCTCGGTGACTGCGACACCAAAACCGTCGATCCAGCCCGTTCGGTGGCAGCCGCCGCCGGTGGACCCGCTGCCCGACTTACCGGCGGCGACGCTCACCGTCGTACCCGTGCCAGGAGACGGACCGGAGGACATCGTCGTCGACGCCGACGGCAACCTCTGGACGGGCCTGGTCGACGGGCGCATCGTCAAAATCGCCCGCGACGGTGGCGAGCGCTCCGTGGTCGCCAACACGGGTGGCCGACCGCTGGGCATGCACGTCGCCAACGACGGCCGGGTGTTGATCTGCGACAGCTACCGCGGGCTGCTGGCGCTGGATCCCGCGAACGGGCAACTGACGACGCTCGTCGAGTCGGTCGACGCCGATGGCCGGGGCAGGCCATTGAAGTTTTGCTCGAACGTTACCGAAACCTCAGACGGCACAATATATTTCACCGAGTCGACGAGCGACTATCACTTCGAGCACTTCCTCGCGGCGATCTTGGATGCGCGCGGCCGCGGCGGCCTGTTCCGCCTCACGACCGACGGCACGGTCACCACTCTGCTCGACGGGCTGTACTTCGCGAACGGCGTCACGGTCACTGCCGACGGGTCTGCGCTGGTATTCGCCGAGACGATGGGCCGCAGCCTGTCGAAGTACTGGCTCACCGGCCCGCAGGCCGGCCGCGTGACGCCCCTCGCAGTCCACCTGCCGGGCATGCCGGACAACATCTCAACGGGACCCGACGGTCGGATCTGGGTGGCGATGGTGACACCGGCCAATCTGCGGGCCGAGGGTTTGATGCCGCGGGCCCCTTGGATCCGCCAGGTGATCTGGCGGCTTCCCGCGCGGTTCCAGCCGAAGGTGGAGCCGGAGGTGTGGGTGGTCGCGTTCGATCCGGACAGCGGTGAGGTCGTCGGCGGCACTCGCACCACCCATCCGGACTTCGGCGGCGTCACGGGCGTCGTCGAGTCCGCGGGCAAGGTCTGGATGTCGACGATCGAGTTCCCCGCGGTCGCCTACTTCGACGCGTAGCGGCGGGCCGCCGCCGCGGCGGTTGTCAGCGCGGCGAATCACCCTTGACCAACGGCAGATTCGGATCTGCAGACCACGCTCTCATCGACCCGGCATAGATCGCGACGTCGCAACGACCCACGAGCGCCAACGCGTGCGCGACGGCTGTCGCCGCTATTCCACCGCCGCAATACGTCACCATCGTCTTCGACGGATCCAGCAATCCCGCCGCCGCGAATGCGCGCCGCAGATCCTCGACGGGCCGAAGCCTTCCGGTCTCGGGTGAGCGAATTTGGTCGACGGGCACATTGATGCTGCCCGGGATGTGGCCCCGGCGGACGAACGTGGGGGAATCGCCGCGGTAAGTCGCCTCGTCCATGACATCGACCAACACGGTCGACGCGTCATCGAGGGCAGCGACCATCTCGTCAGTCGACCGAATGAGCTCGGGTCGGCGGTTGGGGACGAACCGCCGGGGTGTGGGCGTCGTCGCCTCCGCCGTGATCGGCAACTCAGCGGCCTTCCAGGCCTTGAGTCCACCGTCGAGAACCGACACCTCGGTGAAGCCCTCGAATCGAAGGTGCCACCAGAACCGAGTCGCCCAGAAACCCTCGTGTTGGTCGTACACCACCACCTGCGCGCCCTCACCGATGCCGAGGGCACCCGCGGCCTCGGCGAACCGCTCCGACGTGCAAACCGTCCAGGCTCGCTCGGCATTCGGGGCCGAGAATGCTCCCAACAGGTCGGCGAATACCGCACCGGAGATGTGTTCACGGAGGAACGGTTCGTACCCGCTGACCGGCGAGTGCAGCCCGTCCGACGCGATGACGTTGCGGCACGTCGCATCGACGACTACCACGTTCCCGGCGCCGAGGTGCGCGTGCAACCATTCAACGGAGACGGTGTGCGAGATGGGTTCTGCTGGCCGCGACTTCATTCCCTTGCGCTATCGGGGATCACCTTGTGGCACCGACACGCTCAACAGCGCCTCGGACAACTCGGCTGGTCGCGTGAACATCGATTCATGGCTTCCTGGCACGAGGATCGGGGATACTCCGCACCGCTCGGGCATCCTTGGCGCCCAGCCGAATTCGCCTGGAGGTAGGGCCACGTCCTCGGTCGAGAGGACGTACTCGAGCGGGATGCCGAGGTCTCGATACTCCTCCCCACCGACCGGCTCGTCGGAGAACGTCCGGAACGGCTGCGCGCGGAGCAACGACCCCACCACCGCGGCCGCCTCCGGACTCGCGTCGGCCATGAACGACTCATGAAAGGTCCCCGCGGGCGGCGGCACGGTGTTGTCGAGCGATGCCGCCGCCGAGGCGGTGAACGATTCGACGTACTCGAGCGGCACCTCGTCGAGCAGTGATCGGCCCGCCCGCGGAACGAACGCACTCCAGAACACGATTCGCTTCAATCGGGACGCCAGCCGTGGGGCGGCGCCCGCAGCGACGAAGCCGCCCCAACTATGGGCAACCAACGTCACACCCGTGCGATCGGTGCGTTCGACGTGGTCGACGAGAGAGTCGACGCAGTCGGCGAGCGTGACGTCGCGAGGGTCGTCGTCGATACCCAATCCTGGGCTGGTCGGCGCTGTCACCCGGTGACCGGCTGCCCGCAGGTGGGCGGCCACCGGCTGCCATGCCCATCCCCCGTGCCACGCGCCGTGGACGAGGACGAGGTCTTCGGATGCAGCCGCTGCGTGGTTCATGTCATGACTCCTTCTTCGCCGTTCGGATTCCGTGTCCCGGCGGATCGATTGGCCGGGAAGAGTGATGTGCCGGTGCGCTACCGAGGCTTCACGTCGATGAGCGCACCGGTCTCCGCCGATCGATGCGCCGACTCGACCACGTTCAACGTGGCGACGGCATCGTCGACTGTCACCAGCGGCGCGGCGGTGCCCCGCGCGACGTCGATGAAGTGCCGGAGCTGCCTGGTGAAGGAGTCGCCGGTCTCGGTGGCGCGGTAGCGCCGCGAAAGTGGTCGAGTCCAGTTGGATTCGCCGTCGTGGTAGTAGTGACCCAGCTGAGGAAAGGCCAAGGATCCCTCGGTGCCGGCAATGGAATAACTGATCGTGTCGGGGTTGAAGGGGAACTGCGGGTCATCCTGAGTCGACTGGTCCCAGCCCCAAGGTGCGACGACCGTGTCCGACGCGATGAACGTCCCGATCGCCCCATTGTCGAAGCCGACGATGACTGCGGCGGTGTCCTCGACTTCGTATCCTCGGACGGCGTTGCTGAAGGTGGCTTGAACCGTGGTGATCTCGCCGATCAGGTAGCGCACGAGGTCAAGGTCGTGGACGAGGTTGATCAACACCACCCCGGCGCCGCTGGTGCGCCGCCACGACTGCTCGAAGTACTCGTCGGACTTCTTGGTCAACCAAAGCCCGTTGACTGCGACGATTCGACCGAGTTCGCCCGCCGAGATCATGCCTCGCGCGACGGCGACGGCTGGATGGTGGCGGCGATGATGACCGACCAGTATCACGCCGTCGGAGGCCGCGACGGCCGACGACAGCAACGAGGCCTCGTCCACCGATATCGCCACGGGCTTTTCGAGCAGGGCGGGAATCCTCGCGTCTATCGCCGCGAGCGCGGTCGGGACGTGTTCGCCGTTGGGATTGGCGATGATCACGGCGTCGACGTCCGGTGCTGCGAGCAGCTCGTGGTAGTCGGTGTAGCTTGTCACGCCAGCTGTTTCGGCGAGGGTCGCCGAGTACGGGTCGGCCACGGCAACCAGGGTTGCGTTCGGTTCGCGGGCGATGAATTCGGCATGTTTGGTACCCATGACACCGCCTCCTATGACACCTATCCGCAACGGTTTCGGCTCCATCGATGCCCTCATTTCGGTAGTGACCCTCTCGTATGTTCCGGTGACGAACCGTCACCCGTTCAGCTGTCTTCGTCGTGGCAGACGTTCTTGGCGGGGATCCGGGATTGGCACAGGTCGGTCACCGTTCGAGGAAGTTCGCAAGGGCCGCCAGAACTGCGTCCGGGCGCTCTTCGACGACCCAGTGCCCGCAGTCCGGGATCGACCCTCCGGTCACGTTGCTGGCGAACTCGGACACCATGTCCACGATCTTTGGGCCCCAGCGATTTTCGCCGCCGAGCGCCAGCACCGGAATGGTCAGGGGCTCCTGTTTGAGCCTGCGGTTGTCGTCGGCATCCTGCTCGAGCGCCCGATACCACTCGAGGGTGCTGCGGACGGCGCCTGGCTGAGCGAGCGCACGGGCATACAGCTCGACGTCGCTGTCGGTGAACGCCGCGTGATTCGTGGCGCGACTTCGGAAGAAGGACTCGACATAGCCGTATTCGCGTCCCGCGATCAAGAATTCCGGTAGGTCACGATTCCGATGGAACGAGAAGTGCCACACGGTTGGGTCGGCGTAGATCGTGTCCCACAGTTCTGCGCCGGGAATGGGCACGTCGAAGATCCCGAGCCGGGTGACGGTGTCGCGATGCGTGGCAGCCCATGCGTACGCCACCATCCCGCCGAAGTCGTGGCCGATGATCTGGACGGTGTCGAAGCCCAGCTCCTTCCGAAGGGCGTCCAATTCCGCTGCCATGGTGACCTTGTCGTACCCGGTGAGCGGTTTGGACGAGTTACCGGCTCCCTTGAGGTCCACCGCGACGACGGTGTGGTGCTTGGCAAGTTCGTCGATCACCGGGGTCCACTCGTACCAGGTCTGGGGCCAGCCGTGGATGAGGAACACCGCTGGCCCGTCGCCTGCCACGACGGCGTGCAGCGACACATCGGGCGCAACACGGTGCAGCACGTGGCGCAGTTTCACAGAGGGCGTTCTAGACATGGTCGGGCTCCGTTTCGTGTTTCTTCGGGAGATTGGCATCTACGGGGAGATCGCGCGGTGGATTCGACGATGGGATGCGCACGTCGACATCGGTCGCGACGACGGCATTGCGGTAGTACAGACCCTTGAGTGCCATACAGATCGCACTGATGGAAATCGGTACGAGGAGTATCAAGAAGACCTGCTGGAACGTTATTCCCAAGCTGGCCAAGGCGGTTCCGATCGCGGCTCCGCCGACGGCACCGATGCGGGAGACACCCGCCGTCCAGCTGGTTCCGGTGGACCTGATGTCGGTGGGATAGAAGGTCGCCGACACCGCCGTGTATCCCGTACTCACGCCGTTGGTACAGACGCCGAGGATGAAGATCAGGACGGCCAACAGCAGCGTCGACGGTGGCGCGATGGCGATCGAAACGGCCATCGCGGCGCCCAATGCGCTTCCCCAGACCAGGGAGACGTGCGCACCGAATCGGTCCTGGATGAATCCGATCGACCCATTGCCGATGATCCCGCCGACCTGTAGCAGCGTGGTGAGCAACGCGATCGTGCCGATCGCGAAACCTGCGTCCTGGAACAGGAATGGCAGCCACGTATTCATCAGGTAGGTCGTGAACATCACGGCCATGAACCCGATCCACATGGTCACGGTTCCCATTCGCAGTCGAGACGCGAACAGTGCCCCGATCGGATAGGCACGCGTGCGGGCGGCGGACTCGCGCGTGAAAGTGGTGTCCACAGAAGCGGAGCCGGGCTCGATGAAGTTGCAGTATTCGATGAGTTTGTCGCGGTCGCGTCCCGAATTGGCCAGGAACCGTGCCGACTCCGGCAGCAAGAGGGCGATGGCGACGAAGATGATCGCTGCGATCACGCCGCACAGCAGCATCGCGACCTCCCAGCCGTACGCTGCGACGACGAATGGCACCATGATGGCGCCCACCGCTGCGCCGGTCGTGAAACCGGACCACACGAGCGCCACCGCGGTCCTGCGGCGTGCCGTCGGTACGAATTCCGAGACGAGCGCCGCCACGTTGGGCATCGACGCCCCAAGCCCAATGCCGGTCAGGACGCGCAGGATGCTGAAGACCGCGACGCCGTCGGCGAACGCCGTTGCAAGTGTCATCACCGCGAACGCGCCGATGGCCCATACGATCACGGTGCGTCGGCCGAACCGGTCGCCGAGCGGGCCTGCGCCGAAGGAGCCGATCGCCAATCCCAACAGTCCGGCGGTGACAGCGGGTGCGAGTTGCGCGGTGCTGATCCCGTAGTCGGCTTTGAGGGCGCCCGACAGGAAGCCCACGACGGTCACTTCCAGTCCGTCGACGACGATGCAGACGTAGCACAGGATGAGGGTCCGTCGTTGAAACCAACTGATCGGGTTGCGATCGATGACGTCGCGAATCGTTACTTCCGCCGGACGTGTCACGACTTGTCCTTTCTGCCGCTCGGATGGGGAACCGCGTTGTCTGCGCCGTTGCGCGATGGCCGATTTCGCTGTCACGTCACATTGCAACCTGCGTCACACCAGGGAAAGCCCTTGTCGCCACTGAGTGGTTTCGGTTCCTCGAATCGTTTGGATCGGTGCGGGCACTCGGACAGGCAGATGTCCACTCCCACCGTGAGTTCGGACGAGCGGCGAAGATCCCCTCAGTGGGCGATCTTGCCTTCGGAGAAGGCGGATGCAGGCCGGGCCGTCACGTCGGGGAAGCAAGGCATCCCAACGAATTGCACGATCAGGTCGATGCCATCCGCGAGATGCTCAGGGCCGCAGTCTGAACGGCGGGTCCGAGTCTGCTCAGCTGACTCGACGAGTGGGCCACCACGCCGAGCGCACCGATCAGCGCACCGCCCCTGCCAACGATCGGAGAAGCAGCCGAGACGACACCCAGCGTCATCTCCTCTCTCGCCAATGCGACCCCCGTCCGGCGCACGTCCCGAAGGGCGGCCACCAAGCGCCCCGGTTCGGTGATCGTGTACTGGGTTTGCCTCGTCAACCCCCGGTCGATGACCTCGACCAACAGGTCGCGAGGTGAGTTGGCCAGAAGACACTTGCCCACGGCGGTGGCGTGGAGCG
>NZ_JBEVLO010000064.1:0-2874 GCF_040509115.1 Mycobacterium sp.
GGACGGCAAGGCGGCGGCCGTCAAACAGCTGCGCACCACGGCGCTGGCAAGCGCTCCGGACGCAGAAGCGGTCCGCTAAGCCGCCGATCTGATTTCACCCCCTGCCGATCGGCAGGGGGTGAAATGCGTTGTAGCGAGCGCTCTTCGAACCGGGTCCTTCAGACCTCGGCCAACGCCGGTGGGATGCCGGTCTTCTCGAACTCGGACATGATGTCGATGCGACGCTGGTGGCGTTCTTCGTCCGACCATTCCGCGGCGAGGAATGCGTCCACGATCGCAAGGGAATCACCGAGCGAGTGCATGCGACCGCCGATCCCGATCAGCTGGGCGTTGTTGTGCTGGCGGGCCAGTTGCGCAGTCTCGACGTTCCACGCCAGGGCACAACGCGCACCCGTCACCTTGTTGGCGGCGATCTGTTCACCGTTCCCGCTGCCCCCGAGCACGATGCCGAGGCTGCCTTCGTCGGCAACGACGCGACGCGCCGTCTCGATGCAGAAGGCTGGGTAGTCGTCGAGTGGATCGTAGACGTGAGCGCCGCAGTCGACGGGCTCGTGGCCCACCGCCCTCAGATGCTGGATGATTGCGTTCTTGCGTTCCAATCCAGCATGGTCGGAACCCAGGTATACGCGCATGATCGCTGTTCCCCCTTTGGTAATTGAACACGTACTTCGCAGCGGCAGTCGGTGTTTCAGTCTGTCTGGCAGGCGGTCACAGCCCCATGGCGAAGGCAGGACCAGGGACTGCCGGCGCCTCGATGCCCGGCCGCTGCGCGTTGTCGTCGGAGCCCGTGGCGTCGTCGTCGCCGGGAACGAGCCCGAACACCGAGAAGCTCACGATCCAGTAGACGATGTACGCCAGCAGCAGCACCACTCCGTGCCAACGTCGCAGGTGGCCGGTGAACAATGCGTAAGCCGCAAACCCGTTGATCACGATGAGCGCAGGCAGGTGCCAGGTGAAGACCTCCGGGGTGATCAGGAGCGTGCCACCGAGCAGCGCGATGATCCCCACCTTCGCGGTCACCGAGAACACCACGCTGCCAATGACGTTGCCGATCCCGATGGCAGGCGCGCCGCGCCGAGAGGGCTCCACGGTCAGGAAGATGTCCTCGAGGGACAGCACCAACGTTGCGATCGTCGCCCCGAATACCGTGCCACCGATCGCGTACTGCTCGACGATTCCCTCGGTGCCCTTCGCCATGGCCCAAGCACCAGCGATGAGGCCGATCAACGCAAGAAGCGCGAGCAGGAGCCACACCCAACCCGGACGCTCGTTCGCCTTCTCCGGGACGACGTCACCGGTCTCGTAGAGGCTTCCGGCGCCGCCGCCGGTATGACCGCCACCGCCGGAGTTCGCGGCACCGGTACTGACGAGCTCGCGACTCTCGGCCGCCTCCAGCAATTCCGCGCTGCGGAAGGTCGGTACGATCCGCCGTGACTCGCGGTAGGCGATGTAGGCGATGAAGAGCACGAACAGCGCGATGAGAACGACCCCGGACACCGGGCCCACCCCGCCAAGGAATGCGGGCACGATCAGCACCAGAGGCGCGAACGCGAACAAGCCGATGTAGTCCTTCGGGATCTCCACCCGGCTAGGGGCGACGATGGCGGCAAGCGCGAGCACCAGGCCGGTCAGTGATATGACGGTTCCGAAGATGACGCCGAGCGCAACGTCCTCGCTGCCCTCCAGGTTGAGCACGACACCGAAGGCGAGATCGTCGAACTCGATGCCGGTGAAGATGATGGCGAGCAGGAAGAGCGAGACGGCGAGGCCGCGTGCGGCGCCGACCAGACAGGTGATCAGCTTCTCGGCGCTATAGATCAACAACCCCGCGCCGGCGGCAAATATGACGATGGACATCATTGCGCTGCGCTCTCCCTGCTACACGCGAGGACACCTCTTACCTGTTGCATCCGAATACCTTTCGTGACATCAGTGGCAATCCGCTCTTGGTCGACTCTCGGGCCGGCAATCCAGGAAGTCCCTCAAAGCTGGTGAACCTTGCAGGCGCAGTACATGTTCCGACACGTGTAGCAGGCAGGCATGTCAGTGCAGCGGGGGCAGACGTCGCAGCTCACCGGCTCGCTGTGCCGAAGGAGGTCCACCGCTGTGTACGTCTCGCCACAGAGGTAGCACGGCGGACGCGGGACGTCGTGCTCCTGCTGGGTGACGACCGGCGCATCGTTCGTCATCGTCGTACCACCAAGGGAATCCGCGATTGGGTGCGGCCCGGATTCGGTCGGGGAATCATCACGCCGTCCCGCGGCCGCTCCGGGTCGTTCGCCGCTGCCACCGCCGCCTCCACCAACCCGTGATCCGGGGACAGACGACAGACGGGGTCGGTGCGGGCGGCGTCGCCGGTGAGCGCGAAGGCCTGGCAACGGCAGCCGCCGAAGTCGATCTCGCGACGGTCGCAACTGCGGCACGGGTCCGGCATCCAGTCGTCGCCGCGAAACTGTCTGAACAGTGGCGACTCCGCCCAGATCCACTCCAGTGCGTGTTCGCGCACGTTGGTGCTTGGCAGGCCAAGGCCACGCGCCAACTCGTGGGCCGCTGGACACGGCAGCGCTTCGCCGTTGGGCACCACGGTGAACTGGCGGCGTGCCCAGCCGTCCATGCAGGGCTTGGGGTATTCGCTGTAGTAGTCGGGGATGACGTAGATGACTTCCATCCGGTCTCCGAGCCGGCCGCGGGCCGCCAGCACCGTCTCTTCCGCGCGCTCCAATTGGTCTCTGCTCGGCAGCAATTCGGCACGGTTGCGCCCCGCCCAGCCGGCGTACTGCGTGTTGGCCAGCTCTATCCGGTCGGCCTCCATCACCGCCGCCATGTCGAGGATGGCGTCGATCCGGTCGATGTTCTGTCGGTGCAGCACCACGT
>NZ_JBEVLO010000065.1:0-5568 GCF_040509115.1 Mycobacterium sp.
CATCGGGATCGTCGTGCACGATGAGTCCGTTGCCACGCTGTTCGACCCCGTACAACACCGGCCAGGGCCCATCCCCGGGCATCTGAAAATCTCTGCCTGACAACGTCACTCCAAAGCGATACCCGGCGGGGACGACGATGGAGGTAGGTAGGATTCCGATGTCGAGATCGACGGGTTCTCCCGGCGTCAGAGGTAGCAGTCGCTGGTGTGTGTGCCACGGCTGGTACGGGCGGCTGGCCTCCTCGTCGAGTTCTCGATGTGATGCACGCAGCCAACCGACGCTGATGACGCCACGCTCGTCCATTGCCGATACCAGCGAGATCTCGGTACCGTCTGGGTGCTGTACACGCAATGTGCTGAACACGTCGGCATCAGTCGTCGTCGAGGCGAGCCGAATGTGCGCCGACCCGGGTCCTGTGATCTCCACGGCTTCGCTCAGCGGTGCCGTCCAAAAGTCGGCCCCAGGACCTAGCGCGTCGAACGCGACACTGCCGTCCTGGGTTGGCGGATCGGTGGTCAACGTCTGGTCGGCAGCGTCGAGGTAGAACCGCGACCAAACAGTCCGCGCCAGCGGCCATTCGCTCTCGTCGCGCGTCTCGAAGGATCCATCGACATGACGAATGTTGAGTTGCACCGGTGGCTGGGTGTCCCACCCGGTGTCCTCCCCTTTGAGGAAGTGGCCAAAATACCTTTTCTGAAGGCCCACTCCGTAATCGGTGTAGAACTCGCCGAAGTGTGCACCTCCGTGAGCCTCGAGCCATTTCTGCGTCGACGCGACCTTGCCGAAGGCGTCGAAGTTGCCACGGGTGTGGAGATGGTGCGACCAGTTGGCGGCCGAGAGCACGGGAACGGAGATCCGGGACAAGTCCGGAGTGCGATCACGGCTGAAATCGTCCAACAGGTGTCGCGTCGTGCCTTCGGCAATTGTTTCGACGCGCGCCAGGGCAAGCTCTTCCGCGCTGCGCGTCGGGGGGCCAGCTACCAGCTCGCCGTTGTTCGGGTTCCGTCGGCCGTTCTCGCCGACGCCGTGCTGGACAGTGAAGATCTGGTGGTCCTGCCAGGGTTTTCCCATGCTGTTGACAATGCCGCCGTGGCGGAACATATCGCGGTAGATATCGGTGAAGCCCTCCCAGGGACAGATCGCGACGAGATGGGGCGGGTTCAGCGCGGCGACCAGCCACTGATTAGCCGCGTAGTACGAAATGCCAAGCAGCCCTACCCGTCCGTTTGACCACGCCTGGACGCCGGCCCACTCGATGGCCTCGTAGTAATCCTCAGTCTCCTGCGGACTCCACATGTCCAGTAAACCCTCCGAACGACCCGCGCCCCGCGAGTCGACCCGGATGCACACATACCCGTCCGGCACCCACTTCTCGGGATCGACTGTCTCCCATACCTGATAGGAGTTGCTAGTACCGGCAACAGCATCGGGGAACTCGGCGACGAGGCGCTGCCACATGGGCGCGTACCCCTCCGAGAATGGAAGGCCCTTGGCATACGGTCCAACAGTCATCAGCACCGGGTACTCGCCGTCGTTCACGGGCCTGAATACATCCGCACGCAGGATTGCGCCATCTCTCATCGGCACCGGTACGTCCCAGTCGATGCGCATGCCGTGTGCCCTCTCGCTGCGCTCAGTGATGTCACCCATTTCTCACCCTCCTCAAACGCCAGAAACTTGCGTTAGCCCAGTATGCGTGCGCCGATCTACAAACGCAAGTACTTTGCGTTAACGCTAGCAATGAGAGCGGCGCAGACCCCCTTCTGCGCTAGCCTGACGTGGTGACGACGGCTGAAAGTCCCCGCCGACCTGGTGGCCGATCCACCCGCGTTCGCAAGGCGGTCCTGGACGCCACTCGATCAGTCATCAACGACCAGGGCATGGCGGGTGTAAGTGTTCCCGACATCGCCGCGCGCGCTGGAGTTCACGAGACGTCCATTTACAGACGATGGGGAACCCGAGAGAATCTCGTCATCTCAGCGTTGCTGGACGAGGCCGAAGAATGCCTGCCCATTCCTGATACCGGATCTCTGCACGACGACCTGCTGGCCTACGCTACGGCTCTGGTCACCTATCTGAGCAGTCCTGCCGGGAACGCGTTGGACCGTGCCCTCGCGTCCGGTGACGACGGTCCAGCCGCCACACAGATGCGAAACCAGTACTGGCGCAATCGCTATGCACGCGCGGGACAGATTTTCGCTCGTGCCATCGAACGCGGCGAACTATCGCCGACAATCGATACCCGGCTAGCGCTCGAAATGCTGGGGGGCCCAATTCATTTCAAGGTCGTCATGACCCGAGAACCGCTGACCGTCGACTTCACCCGACGCCTGGTCGCGCGGTTGACCGTCTGCCTCACGTCGAGCGAAGCATCATTGCAGGATTGAACGCTCAGGACCGCCGCCCCGAAACTTGACGTCCCGGTCAGCCCCACGCCTGCGATGGCAGGATGCCGACTCCGGCTCGGAAGGACGGCGAGGCCGATGGTAGTGCAGGAACTGCGCGGCGGTGGGACCCGGTCACGACCGCGCTGCCGTTGCCGGGATCTGGGCTTGACGCCAAGCTGCGAGAAAGCCGTTCTGGCCTTGGGACAACAAGTCGGGATATGGCATTTTCCAGAGCGAATCAGGCAACTCGGTTCCCCACCGCCCGTCATCCGAGAAGATCTCGAAGTCCCACCAGCCGTCGTAGCCGCCGCGTTGCAGAGCGCGGATCAAGGCCGGGAAGTCAATGGATCCGTCGCCGGGAAGAACACGGTCTGCCGCGCAGCGGGCTGGTTCGCGCCAGTCGCTGTACTGGACGGTAAAGATCCGGGATCCGTATTTCTCGCTGTCTTCGAGGATGTTTGCGGTGTCCCACAGGTGATAGAGGTCGTAGCAGAGGCCAACTGAATCGCTACCTACCTCATCGATGAATCGAATGGCGTCTTCCAGTGTGCGTAGGAATGTGAAGTCAGCTCCGACATCCCCGCGACATACTTCGAGCGCAATTCGCGTGTTGTTTGCCTCCGCCGCCCGGGATGCTGTTCGCAGTCCGTCTACGGCCATCGACCAGGCCTCTTTCGGCTGGTAGCCCTGTGCCGATCCGGTAAGCATGACGATACTGTCGGGCTCGAACGGTGCCAGACGTTCGATGCTCGCGCACATGAGATCTACGCGTTCTCCGAAATCCGTTGGGCCGGGGTAGACGTACGACGGCTTGACCGGTAGCGGTGAAATGTTCTGCGGTATGCAGGACGACGCCTTGATACCCGATCTCTCGAAAGATCGGAGTTGCGCGTCGAATTCGACGACTTTGTGTTCGGCGATCGAGATACCGCCTGCGCCGGCTTCTTTGATCAGCAGAAGATCGTCGTCGAAGGAGGTATCGGGGATGGATAGCTGGCAGATCGATAGTGCTGGCTGGCTGGGCATATGGGGCTCCCTGTTGTGGTCCGCGTGTATCCGCGCGCTGCTCCCCCGGTCTATCGCCTCGATCGCCCCGGTTTCCTAAAAGCCGGATGCTTGCCTTAACGCAGTATGCCGCGCGTCACACCGCTAAAGCAAGCCTTTTGCTTTAACTCGGATGGCCGCTCGCTGCATGGCGAATCAACGCGGGCTCGGCGCAGTTTGATCATGACGGAACGGGGCTGCGAGGAGGTGTCACTCGCGTCCGGGACTCCGAGCACCCCAGCCTGCAGCGATGAACGTTCTCAGAGTGGCCGCTTTTGAGTCGCCTGGCGGCGATGCGGTCGTCTCGTCGTCCTGGCCCAAGTCGACTGCCCGGCCGTCGAAGGCGCTGCTCGTCAGAGCCCCTACGGCAAACAAGTACGACCACGTATAGAAGCCAGGCTCGTGACCCGGATTGACGCGCCGAATCGTTTCGATGAACTCTCTGGCCATGGGGTCGAACAGATCCCGGATGATTCCTCTTTGCTGGCTCGACGGGTCCGATGCCTCGCGTAAGGCCAACCGCGCAAACCAGATGTCGGCGGGGTCGTCGTGCAGGCGCAATACGGGGTCGAGGAATGCCGAAACGAGGCTGTCGATGGCATCGGGACTGGCTACGTCGACGGACCGCAGCAGTTCGAGTCGTTGGTCATTGACGTACTGCCTGCGGTCGAAGACCGCTCGGTAGAGGCTCAACTTTGTGTCGAAGTGATAGACCAGCAACGAAAGCTTGACATCGGCACTGGTCGCGATGGTCCGCAGGGTGGTGCCGTGATATCCCTCCCTGGCGAATACCCTTTCGGCGGCTTGCAGGATCCGACCACGTCTGGTGTCGGCCCCATCGGTGGGGGCGAGCGACGATTCGTTCATGCGGTTCCTCCGAGTCGACCAAGTATCAACGGTAGAGCGACGGCACCCTTGACCCACTGACTGAACGTACGTACAGTCAGTGTCGCCCTTCGCGGAGTCTGAGAAGCGCAAGAAGTGGCTTTCTACTCGACGTCTCGAGCGGCGTGCGTGATACCTCGGTTCGCCCCATGGGCGTACGCGCTGGTGAGACGTGCCGGGGAGCGGCCGGTAACCAATCGATTGCCCTTAGGAGCCCCCTTGCCTTCACCATCGCGAGAGTCGACTGCGTCTTCCATTGCGGGACACAGACGCCTCGTGGATATCTCGGTATCCCTCCAAGCCAATATCGCCTCAGACCCGCCTGGTCTCGTACCCGAGATCGAATACTTCTCGCATCAAGACACCGTCGATGATGTTCTGGCCTTCTTTCCGGGAGCGAGCCGCGAAGATTTGCCGGACGCAGAAGGGTGGGCACTGGAGCGAGTTCACATGACGACTCACAGTGGGACTCACCTCGATGCGCCCTACCACTATGCGAGCACCATGAACGGCGGTGAACGGGCGATCACCATCGACGAGGTGCCATTGGAGTGGTGCCTCCAACCCGCGGTGAAGCTCGACTTCCGCCACTTTCCCGACGGATACGTCGTCACCGCAACCGATATCGACGCCGAGCTCGACCGCATCGGCCATCGCCTCAGCCCTCTGGAAATTGTCGTGGTGAACACGAGCGCCGGCCGCCGCTACGGCCACGACGACTACGTCTCGAAGGGGTGCGGTATTGGCCGAGAGGCCACGCTGCGACTGCTCGAGCAGGGTGTACGCCTGACTGGTACCGATGCGTGGAGCTGGGACGCCCCGTTCACCTATACCGCCCAGAGGTTCGCGGCCGAACACGACGGCTCCATTATCTGGGAAGGCCACAAAGCTGGCCGAGAGATCGGTTACTGCCACATCGAGAAGTTGAGCAACCTGGAAGCGCTTCCGTCGACGGGGTTTCAGGTGTGCTGCTTCCCGGTCAAAGTTCACGCAGCCTCGGCGGGATGGACGCGTGCGGTGGCGATCCTCGACGAAATCTGAAGCGCGCGTTGAACGAACCCGCGTGCCGGTCGCAAGGCCCCCCCGATTCCTGCGACGCGCAGCCTGCAGACGCCATTCGTTCCCTCCTTGGCGTCCGCCGACTGACGGGACGCGGAGGGGTAGTCAGGACGCGGTCAGTCCGAGTTCGCGGAGCCGATCCGCATGTTCCGCGAACCACGCATCCTCCTCCCCCGGCGCGGGCATGATGAG
>NZ_JBEVLO010000066.1:0-19391 GCF_040509115.1 Mycobacterium sp.
TCGGGCAGGGACTCGTCACCCGTCGTGGGGTGTGCCGCCTCCCGCTTGATCGGGATGTGGGTGTGCTCGGGGACGTAGAACGTGTGGAAGCCGTGATCGTCGGCGAGTTTGGCTGCCGCCGCCGGAGCGATGCCGCGATCGCTGGTGAAAAGTACGAGCCCGTAGTCCATGCCCAGAATTAGAACGTGTTCTAGTCCCGGCGCGCAAGCAGCGTCGAGGACGAGATTGCGTAGTCGACTACTCAAGACCGCACCGACGCCCGACGGGATGGTTGGCGAATGGCCAACGAGCACACCATCGGCAGGAAGCTCGTCGAGTGGCTGCGTCGCTACCTTCCATGTGAGATCGCGGGAACGGTTTGCGAGCTGGGTGGCGCTGCCATCGCATACGGCGCCACGGGGTCCTACGCCGCGGCCGCCGTCGTCGCGACCATCGGAGCCTCGGTGGGCTACTACGCGGCGGCCTACGTCGCAGCCGTGCGCATCGCGTACGGCGCGCAGCCCTCGTTGCCTCGGACGCGACGCGCTCTCACGGCCAACGCCTTGGCCCTGCGCAGCGTCGCGATCGAGTTCGGGCCTGCAGAGGTCATCGACAGCCTGCTGATCCGTCCCGTCGCCTACTACCTCGGACCGATGATGTTCGGCGCCGTCGGCGGCTGGATCTTCGCGAAGGTGGTCGCCGACGTCGGCTTCTACGTATTGGCCATCCTCAGCTACGAGCGCTTCACCGGGCTGTTGGTGACCCGAACGAGATCAGAGGAGGAGCCGCATGAATCCGCAGCGACGGTCGCAACTGCGTAGGGAGTTGCGCGCCAAGTCCGGGCACTGGCAGGAACTGGTCGCCACCCACGGCACGCCGCTGCTGGTCCTGGACCCCTACCGCGTGGTCGCCAAGTACTCCCAACTCACCGAACATCTGCGCGGCTTCCGGCTGCACTACGCGGTGAAGGCGCTGCCACACCCCGTGGTGCTGACGGTGCTGGCCGCCGCGGGAAGCAGTTTCGACGTCGCCACCACCGCCGAGGTCGATCTGGTGCTCGGACTCGGGGTCCCCGCCAACCGCTGCATCTACACCCATCCGATCAAGAAGCCCGTCGACATCGACTACGCCTACCAGCGCGGGATTCGGACCTTCGTGGTGGACAACCCGGTCGAGGCGCAGAAGTTCGTCGGGAAGCCGTCGGACATCGAGATCCTGGTTCGCCTGGCGTTCTCGAATCCGTCGGCCAAATCGGACTTGTCGAGCAAGTTCGGTGTCGACCCGTCCGAGGCCGAGCTCCTGGTCAAGCACGTCGTGTCGGCGGGGGTGAGGTTCGCAGGCTTCAGCTTCCACGTCGGCAGCCAGGGCCCGTCGGTGGCGCCCTACCGCGATGCGTTGCGCGCGACCGTCGACCTCACCCATCACGTCGAACAAGCGATGGCACTGGACGTCCCGATCATCGACATCGGCGGCGGCTTCCCCGTCTCCTACCGCGCCGACATGCCAACCATCGCCGAGATTGGAACGGTCGTCGACGAGGTCATCGGCCACGGGCGCACCTATACGATGCTCGCCGAACCCGGCCGGTTCGTCGTCGCCGACTGCATGACGCTGCTCACCAGCGTCGTCGGCACCGCCACCAGGGCCGGACGGTCGTGGCACTACCTCGACGACGGCCTCTACGGCAGCTACTCCAACGTGATGACCGAGGACGTGCACCCGCCGATCCTGGCGTTGGCCGAACTCGCCACCGACGGCGAACCGCCACCGCTCGAGCCCGTCACGCTGGCAGGCCCCACCTGCGACAGCGTCGACGTCGTCGCCCGCGACTACCCGATGCCGACGTTGACGGTCGGGGACGTAGTGGTGAGCCCCATGATGGGCGCCTACACGTCGGTGACGTCGTCCCGGTTCAACGGGATCGACCAGACGCCGATCGTGATCGCGACGCCCAAACCTTCTACTCGTGAGGATCCATAGCGGTGACGACGTCGCCGCCGGATGATGCGATGGCACACCATGACGACCGAACGCATCGCCGAGAACGTCAAATTCGCGTACTGGGTGCCCAACGTCAGTGGTGGCTTGGTCACCAGCGACATCGAACAGCGCACCGACTGGAACTACGAGTACAACAAGAAGCTCGCCCAGACCGCTGAGAACAACGGTTTCGAGTACGCCCTGTCTCAGGTGCGGTACGAGGCGAGCTACGGCGCCGAGTTCCAACACGAGTCGACCAGCTTCTCGCTCGCACTGCTACTGGCCACCGAGCGCCTCAAGGTCATCGCCGCCGTCCACCCCGGCCTGTGGCAGCCCGCGGTGCTGGCCAAGCTGGGCGCCACCGCCGATCACCTCTCCGGAGGCAGGTTCGCCGTCAACGTGGTGTCCGGCTGGTTCAAGGACGAGTTCACCCACCTCGGCGAGCCGTGGCTGGAACACGACGAGCGCTACCGCCGCAGCGCCGAGTTCCTTCAGGTGCTCCGTCAAATCTGGACGACGGACGATGTCGACTTCCGCGGCGACTTCTACCGAATCCACGACTTCACGCTCAAGCCCAAGCCGCTCAACACGCCCGAGCGTCCAAATCCCGAGATCTTCCAGGGAGGTAACTCCACCGCGGCCCGCCGCAACGGTGGCCTCTACTCCGACTGGTACTTCTCCAACGGCAAGGACTTCGACGGCATCACCGAGCAGGTCGTCGAGGTGCGCGACCACGCTCGCACGGTGGGACGCGAAGTCAAGGTCGGCCTCAACGGGTTCATCATCGCGCGCGATACCGAGAAGGAAGCCCGCGACACCCTCCGCGAGATCATCGAGAAGGCGAACAAGCCCGCCGTCGAGGGCTTCCGCGGGGCCGTTCAGCAGGCCGGGAGCTCGACCGGTGACAAGAAGGGCATGTGGGCCGATTCGTCCTTCGAGGACCTCGTCCAGTACAACGACGGTTTCCGCACCCAGCTCATCGGTACGCCCGAGCAGATCGCCGAACGCGTCGCGGCCTACCGCAAGCGTGGGGTGGACCTGATCCTGGGCGGCTTCCTCCACTTCCAGGAAGAGGTCGAGTACTTCGGCGCCAACGTGCTGCCGCTGGTGCGCGAAATCGAGGCATCCGAAGAGGATTCGCGCAGCGAACCGGTGCTCACCCCAGCCTGACCCTCACGGTTTGCTCCTTTGTCGAAATGGGAGCCGACCCGCCTGCGCGGCCCGACGCGCCCGTCGACGGGTGCGCTAGCGTGGGTGGTCGAATCGCTCAGCACAGGAGGGGACATGTCCTATCCATCTGGTCCGGGTAACTCCGGATACCAGTCAGGGCCCCAGGCCCCGCAGTACGGCTCGCACAGCCAGCAGTACGGTGCGCCCCAAGAGGCGGCGCCCGCTGGCCCAAGCAAGTTGCCCATCTACCTCGCCGCCGCCGTCACGGCCCTCGGCATCGCCGTCTACCTGGCCAGCTTCGGTCCGGTGTTCACGATCAGCACGCCGAACATCCCCGGCTTCGGTCCCGCGGGCGGCGACGTCAGCGCCACGCCGATCGGGATCACGCTCGCCACGGCCGTGGCCGTGGTGGCCGGCCTGCTGGCCGGCGTGAGTCTGCTGCCCAAGCAGGCCAAGCTCAACGCCTGGGTGGCGATCCTTGCCGTACTGGCGTTGTTGATCGTGCTCACCCAGATCGTGGGCGTGCCGTCACCGGTGTCGTTCGGTTGGTCGCTGTACCTGATCATCGCGTTCTCCGTGCTGCAGGCGCTGGCGGCGATCGCCGCGCTGCTGTTGGATTCGGAGATCATCAGCGCGCCGGTGCCGAAGCCCAAGCAGTACGACCAGCCCTATGGCAGTCCGTACGGCGGTCCGGGTAACTATTACGGTCAACCACAGGGCCAACCGCATGATTACGGCCAGGGTCAGCCCGGCGGCCTGCCACAGCGTCCCAGCTACCCGCAGACGGGGCAGTACCCCGGTTACTCGAATGGCCCGACCACTGGCGGCTTCCCAAGCCAAGTGACCGCACCGACCGCGGCGCACAACATTTCGCAGGGCCCGTCGCAGAGCCCATCGCAGAGCCCGTCGCAAAGTCCGTTGTCGCAGAGCCAGAACGACTCGCAGAACGGTCCTCCGACACCTCCCACCGGATTCCCAGCATTCGGCCAGCCGCAACAGACGGGTGCTGCCTCAGGGCAGTCCTCGGAGACGACGGCGCTGACGAAGTCGTTTGACGCGCAGCCACCGCAGCATCAGGCTGCGCCGCCTTCCGCTCCGCCTCCGTCATAATCTCTAGCGGCGCGCACGCCACCTTCGCGCGCCCGAGAGTGCGCGAGGAGCGACGCAGCTAGTGGACAACCGGCCAGTCGGCACACGCCAGGCGCGCGACCTGCTGAGGGTTGCGTTCGGGCCGTCACTCATCGCGCTGGTCGTGATCGCGGCGGTCGTGCTGTTGCAGCTGGTGATCGCCAACAGCGACATGACGGGCGCGTTCGGCGCGATCGCGAGCATTTGGCTCGGTGTGCACCAGGTGCCGGTGTCGATCGGCGGCGCCGAACTCGGGGTGATGCCGCTGCTGCCCATGCTGCTGATGGTGTGGGGGACGGCGCGAACCACCGCGGCCGCCACGCGGGCCGGGACGTCGTGGTTCGTGATCCGCTGGATCGTCGCGTCGGCGCTGGGCGGCCCGCTGCTCATAGCCGCGATCGCGTTGGCCGTGGTCCACGACGCGTCGTCGGTGCTGACCGAGTTGCAGACGCCCAGCGCGCTGCAGTCGTTCAGCTGCGTGGCCGCGGTCCACCTGGCGGGTGCGGTCATCGGCGTCGGCACCAGGTTGTCGCGTCGGGTGCGGCGGATGCGGCACGTGCCCAACTGGCTGCCAGAAGCGGTGCGTGCGGCGTCTGCGGGGATGCTCGCCCTGTTCGGGTTGTGCGGCGTCGTCGCGGCCGGCTCGCTGGTCGTCCACTGGGGCACGATGGACGACCTGTATGCGATCACCGATTCGATGTTCGGACAGTTGAGCCTGACGCTGCTGTCGATTCTGTACGTGCCCAACGTGATCGTCGGCACGGCCGCGGTGGCCGTGGGATCCAGCGCGCACGTCGGGCTCGCTGCGTTCAGTTCGTTCACCGTTCTTGGCGGGGACATCCCGGCGCTGCCGATCCTCGCCGCGGCGCCCACACCGCCGCTCGGGCCGATCTGGGTGGCGCTGTTGATCGTCGGGGCCGTCGCCGCGGTTGCCTTCGGCCAGCAATGCGCGCGTCGGGCCGAACCTCTGCCTGCCGCGGCGGGCAAGGTCCTGGTCGGATCGGCCGTCGCCGGCGCGGTGATGGCACTGCTCGGATACGCCGGTGGTGGACGGCTCGGTAACTTCGGGGAGGTCGGGGTGGATCAGACCACCTTCGGCCCCGCGGTCTTCGTGTGGTTCATCGCAATCGGCGGTCTGACGGTGGCGATGAGCGGCGGCATCGCCCGTCGCGCCACGGTCCGTCGGGCAGCCACCCCCGATCCCGAGCCGCGGACCGCGCCGGTGACAACTGTCCCGGATGACGAGCCCGAGTTGCAGGCCGAGCCCGAGTTGCGGGCCGAGCCCGAGCCAGATGCCGAGGCTGAGCCCGACCCGGAGGTGGAAATCGAGCCAGAGCCCGAGCCAGAGCCGGTCGACGAGGAGCCCGCGGAGCCGCCGTGGACGGCCACGACGCCCCGCGCCCCCGATCTCGACGACGACCCCGAGGCGCACTTCCTGACCGACGACGACGCCGGTTTCGCAGGACTCGACCCCACCAGCGACAAGTCCCGCCACGCGGGCGATTAGGCTCCTTCGCGTGCAGCCCGAGCTTCATGTGCCCCCGTGTGCGCCGGCACGGCTCGTGGTCCTGGCGTCGGGAACCGGGTCGCTGCTGGAGTCTCTGCTCGAAGCCGCCGTCGGCGACTATCCGGCCCGGGTGGTGGCGGTGGGCACCGACCGCGACTGCAGGGCGCTCGAGGTCGCAGCGGCCGCGTCACTACCCGCCTACACGGTGCGCCTCGGCGAGTACCACGACCGCAACGACTGGGACGGGGCGATCACCCGAGCCACCGAGGCGCACGAGCCGGATCTGGTGGTGTCGGCGGGCTTCATGAAGATCCTTGGCCCGCAGTTTCTTTCCCGCTTCACCGGGCGGGTGATCAACACGCACCCCGCGTTGCTCCCCGCCTTCCCGGGAGCGCACGCGGTGCCGGATTCACTGGCCTACGGGGTGCGGGTCACCGGGTGCACGGTGCACCTGGTCGACTCTGGAATGGACACCGGGCCGATCCTGGCTCAGGAGGCGGTGGCCGTCCTCGACGGAGACGACGAGGCTTCACTGCACGAACGGATCAAGGTCGTCGAACGACGATTGTTGGTGGAGGTGCTCGCCGCGATGGCAACGCGCGGTGTGACGTGGACGGGACGAAGGGCGGCACTGGGATGACGCGGACGCGAGGAGCAAGATGACGGACGACGACGGCAGGCGTCCGATTCGGCGCGCGCTGATCAGCGTGTACGACAAGACCGGGCTGGCCGCCCTGGCCCGCGGGCTGCACGACGCAGGCGTGGTGATCGTCTCGACGGGCTCGACCGCGAAGACCATTGCCGCCGACGGTGTTCCGGTAACGCCGGTCGAGGACGTCACGGGCTTTCCCGAGGTGCTCGACGGGCGGGTGAAGACGCTGCACCCGCGGGTGCACGCCGGACTGTTGGCCGACACCCGCAAGGCCGAGCACCTCTCGGCGTTGACGGAACTCGGCGTCGAAGCCTTCGAGTTGGTGGTCGTCAACCTCTACCCGTTCAGCGAAACCGTGGAATCCGGTGCCAGCGAAGACGAGTGCGTCGAGCAGATCGACATCGGCGGCCCGTCGATGGTGCGGGCGGCTGCGAAGAACCATCCGAGCGTCGCCGTAGTCGTCGAACCGCTCGGCTACGACGGTGTGCTGGCGGCCGTGAAGGCCGGCGGATTCACCCTGGCGGAGCGGAAGCGGCTGGCGTCCTTGGCTTTTCGGCACACCGCCGAGTACGACGTCGCCGTTGCCAGCTGGATGGGTTCGACCCTGGCGCCTCAGCAGGGGGATGCGTTCGCGCCCGAGTGGGTCGCGGGCACGTGGAAGCGGACCGCGGTGCTGCGCTACGGCGAGAACCCGCACCAGCAGGCCGCGCTCTACCGCGACGACTCGTCATGGCCGGGGCTCGCGCAGGCCGAGCAGTTGCACGGCAAGGAGATGTCGTACAACAACTACACCGACGCGGACGCCGCGTGGCGGGCAGCGTTCGACTACGAGCAGACCTGTGTCGCGATCATCAAGCACGCCAACCCGTGTGGCATCGCGGTGTCCTCGGAGTCGGTCGCCGACGCGCACCGCAAGGCCCACGAGTGCGATCCCCTCAGTGCGTTCGGCGGGGTGATCGCCGCCAACACCGCGGTGAGCGTCGAGATGGCCGAGACGGTCGCCGACATCTTCACCGAGGTGATCATCGCGCCCGCCTACGAACCTGGAGCCGTGGAGATCCTGGCCCGCAAGAAGAACGTCCGCGTCTTGGTCGCCGCCCAGCCGCAGGATCGCAGCACGGAGTTCCGTCAGGTCAGCGGCGGCCTGCTGCTGCAGCAGCGCGACGCGCTCGATGCCCCCGGTGACGATCCCAACACCTGGACGCTGGCCACCGGCTCGCCCGCCGACGCCGAGACCCTGGCCGATCTGGTGTTCGCTTGGCGGGCATGCCGCGCGGTGAAGTCGAACGCCATCGTCGTCGCGAAGGGCGGCGCCACGGTCGGCGTTGGGATGGGCCAGGTCAACCGGGTCGACGCGGCGAAGCTGGCGGTCGAGCGGGCCGGCGAGCGCGTGCAGGGGGCCGTGGCATCCTCCGACGCGTTCTTCCCCTTCCCGGACGGACTCGAGGTGCTGACGGCGGCGGGCGTGAAGGCGATCGTCCATCCCGGCGGGTCGGTGCGCGACGAGTTGGTCACCGAGGCCGCCGCAAAGGCGGGGATCACGCTGTACCTGACGGGCGCACGCCACTTCGCGCACTAGGCGATCGGCGGCACCGGGCTCCGGCGGCTCCGGCAGCCCGCGAGTGTGAATCTGGCGACGCGGATCGGGGGATTTGCGTCGCCAATTTCACACTCGCGCGGACGCAGAACGGACGCGCGTGGGCGCGCTGACTCCATTCCCGATTCTGCTCTCAGCACGGAGGCGATGCCTCCCGGCGCGATCAGTCGTAGCGTGGAGTAGTGACCTCACCTAACGAGCTTCCCCGCACCGTCGGAGAACTCCGCGCCTCCGGGCACGTCGAACGCGGCGTCAAGAGCGAAATCCGGGAGAACCTGCTCGCCGCCCTCGGCGAGGGCCGCGACGTGTGGACCGGCATCCTCGGCTTCGAAGACACCGTCATCCCCCAACTCGAACGCGCCCTGATCGCGGGGCACGACGTCGTCCTGCTCGGTGAGCGCGGTCAAGGCAAGACCCGCCTGCTGCGCGCGCTCACCGGGCTCCTCGACGAATGGACACCGGTGATCGAGGGCTCCGAGCTGAACGAACACCCGTACTCGCCGATCACGCCGGAGTCGATCCGCCGAGCGGTGACCTCGGGTGACGATCTTCCGATCACCTGGTTGCACCGCAGCGAGCGCTACACCGAGAAGCTCGCCACCCCCGACACCAGCGTCGCCGACCTGGTCGGCGACATCGACCCCATCAAGGTTGCCGAGGGTCGCAGCCTCGGCGACCCCGAGACCATCGCCTTCGGTCTCATTCCGCGGGCCCACCGCGGCATCGTCGCCATCAACGAGCTGCCCGACCTCGCCGAGCGCATCCAGGTGTCGATGCTCAACGTCATGGAGGAGCGCGACATCCAGGTCCGCGGCTACACGCTGCGCCTCCCGCTCGACGTGCTCGTCGTCGCCAGCGCCAACCCCGAGGACTACACCAACCGCGGTCGCATCATCACCCCGCTGAAGGACCGCTTCGGCGCCGAGATTCGCACGCACTACCCACTGGAGCTCGCAGCCGAGGTCGGCGTCATCAAGCAAGAGGCCCACCTGGCCGCCGCAGTGCCCGAATACCTGCTGCAGATCCTCGCCCGCTTCGCGCGGGGGCTGCGCGAGTCCCAGTCGGTCGACCAGCGGTCCGGGGTGTCCGCCCGGTTCGCCATCGCCGCCGCCGAGACCGTCGCCGCAGGCGCGCGACACCGCTCGGCGATCCTCGGCGAGCAGGATCCCGTCGCGCGCGTCGTCGATCTGGCCACCATCGTCGACGTGCTCCGCGGCAAGCTGGAATTCGAGTCCGGTGAGGAGGGGCGTGAGCAGGCGGTGCTGGAGCACCTGTTGCGACGGGCGACCGCCGACACCGCGCAACGGCTGTTGGGCGGCCTCGACGTCGGGCCGCTGGTGCTCGCTGTCGAGCAAGGCGCCCCGGTGACGACGGGTGAGCGCGTATCCGCCAAGGACGTGCTTGCCGCGCTGCCGGACCTGCCGGTCGTCGACGCCGTCGCCGAACGGCTCGAGGCGCAATCCGACGGAGAACGGGCAGCCGCCCTCGAACTGGCGCTGGAAGCGCTGTACTTGGCAAAGCGCATCGACAAGGTATCCGGCGAAGGTGAAACCATCTATGGCTGACGCCGCACGACGAGCAAACGGCTGCCCCATTGCTCCCCACGTCCGCAGCGAGGCACAGGAGTGCGGCCATGGCTAAACGCACGTCACGGTATTCGCGATACTCCGGAGGGCCGGACCCGCTGGCGCCGCCCGTCGACCTTCGCGACGCGCTGGAGCAGATCGGGCAGGACGTCATGGAGGGCACCTCGCCGCGACGGGCGCTCGCCGAACTGATGCGACGCGGCACCAAGGACATGAAGGGCGCCGACCGACTGGCCGCCGAGGTCAACAGCAGACGCCGGGAACTGTTGCAGCGCAACAATCTCGACGGCACCCTTCAGGAGATCAAGAAGCTGCTCGATGAGGCCGTCCTCGCCGAGCGCAAGGAATTGGCTCGCGCGCTCGACGACGACGCGAGGTTCAACGAGCTGCAGTTGGAGGCGTTGCCGCCGTCGCCTGCCAAGGCCGTCCAGGAACTCTCCGAGTACGACTGGCGCTCGCAGGAGGCACGCGAGAAGTACGAGCAGATCAAGGATCTCATGGGTCGCGAGATGCTCGATCAGCGTTTCGCGGGCATGAAGGAGGCGTTGGAGAACGCGACCGACGAGGACCGCCAGCGGGTCAACGACATGCTCGACGACCTGAACGAGTTGCTCGACAAGCACAGCAGCGGGCAGGACACGCAGCAGGACTTTCAAGACTTCATGGCCAAGCACGGCGAGTTCTTTCCGGAGAATCCGAAGGACATCGACGAGCTGCTCGACTCGCTGGCCAAGAGGGCCGCCGCCGCGCAGCGGTTCCGCAACAGCCTGTCAGCCGACCAGCGTGCCGAGCTGGATGCGTTGGCGCAGCAGGCCTTTGGCTCGCCTTCGCTGACCGACGCCCTGAACAAGCTGGATCAGCATCTGCAAAACGCCAGGCCCGGTGAGGACTGGCAGGGCTCGGAGCGCTTCTCCGGCGACAACCCCATGGGCATGGGGGAGGGCGCGCAGGCCATGGCAGACATCGGCGAGCTCGAGCAACTCGCCGAGCAGCTGTCGCAGAGCTACGCCGGCGCCCAGATGGACGACGTCGACCTCGACATGTTGGCCCGCCAACTCGGTGAGGAAGCCGCCATCGACGCGCGGACGCTGTCCGAGCTCGAGCGGGCGCTGATGAATCAGGGGTTCCTGGACCGGGGCTCCGACGGGCAGTGGCGGCTGTCGCCCAAGGCCATGCGCCAGCTCGGCCAGATGATTCTTCGCGATGTGGCACAACAGCTTTCGGGGCATCACGGCGAACGCGACACCCGCCGAGCGGGAGCGGCCGGTGAACTCACCGGAGCCACCAGGCCGTGGCAGTTCGGCGACACCGAGCCGTGGAACGTCACGCGCACTCTGACCAACGCGGTGTTGCGCCAGTCCGGCGGGCAGGAGCGCAGCGACCGGGGGATTGGCAGCGGCACCGGGGTGGCGGGACTACCGATGCAGATCACCGTCGACGACGTCGAGATCTCCGAGACCGAGACCCGCACCCAGTCCGTGGTGGCGCTGCTCGTCGACACGTCGTTCTCGATGGTGATGGAGAACCGCTGGCTCCCCATGAAGCGGACCGCGCTGGCACTGAACCACCTCATCAGCACCCGGTTCCGTTCCGACGACCTCCAGATCATCGCCTTCGGCAGGTACGCGAGGAGCGTGAGCGCCGCCGAGCTGACGGGGCTGGAGGGCGTGTACGAGCAGGGCACCAACCTGCACCACGCTCTGGCGCTGGCGTCGCGTCACCTGCGACGGCATCCCAACGCGCAACCGGTCGTACTCGTCGTCACCGACGGTGAGCCGACCGCCCACCTCGAGTCCTATCCGGATGACGACGGCGGTCCCGCTGTGTACTTCGATTACCCGCCGCATCCGCGGACCATCGCCCACACCGTCAAGGGGTTCGACGAGATCGCGCGGCTCGGCGCGCAGGTGACGATCTTCCGGCTCGGCAGCGACCCGGGCCTGGCGCGATTCATCGATCAGGTGGCTCGACGGGTCGAAGGCCGCGTGATCGTGCCCGACCTGGATGGGCTCGGCGCGGCCGTGGTCGGTGACTACCTGCGCTCGCGACGAAGGCGGTGAGCTAGACCCGCGCCTTACGTGGCTTGCGCCGGATGCCGACGCTGCCCAAGAGCGAGAAGCCGCGGATCGTCACGACAGGGGCGCCCGGGCTGCCCTGCTCGCTGAGACGGTCGAAGCCGCCAAGCACCCCGATCCCGTGCACGTCGACGTTCAATTCGGGTGGCAGCAGGATCGTCTGTCCACCGAAGATCGAGTACGAATGGATTTCCACTGCCGTCGAGGTCAGGTCGGCGTACCGGAGATCGATGACGCCGCCGCCGAAGACCGCCACCGACGTGAGCCGCTTCGGCACGTTCCATCGACCGCGCCGCTCGAAGCCGCTCATGATCGCCAGCAGCAGGGTGGACGGTGCCGGCCGACCCGGCGCGGCGCCGGGTACCGCCGTCGCGATACCCGGCAGGTCGGAGTTGAGGCGATCCAGCTCGTCGAAGGTCTGAGCTGCGTACGCCTTCTTGAGCCGTTCCTCGTACTCACCCATCTGGAGGCGGCCCTGGGCGGCGGCATCGGTGAGCAGTTGCGCCATGTGGATGCGATCGGCGTCCGCAGCACGCATCGATCCGGATCGTGACGCTCCATTGCTCATTGTCGTCGAGCCTACGACGAACTCCCCGACATGCAAGACGCGTGGGTCGAAGCCGCTGCCGTCGGCCCGAGATCAGCTGGCGTGGTCGGGCGGATCGAGCCACCGCGGCGCCCGCTTCTCCAGGAAGGCCAGCATTCCTTCGCGCGCCTCGTCGGAGACGAACAGCTGGGCGGACGCCTGGGACAGGGCCTCGGCGCTAGCGTCGAACCCGGCCAGCAGCGATGCCGTCGTCAACGCCTTCGACGCCGCCAGCCCCTGCGGTGAGCCCTTCACGATGTCGGCCGCGATGGCGGCCACGGTGGCGTCGACGTCGTCGGCCGCCAGCGTGATCAGCCCGATGGCTGCGGCTTCCTCGGCACCGAACTTCTCGCCGGTGACGAAGTAGCGTCCCGCCGCACGCGCCGTCATCTTCGGCAGCAGGGTCAGCGAGATGATGGACGGAGCGACGCCGATGCGAGCCTCTGTGAGCGCGAACGTGCTCGCCGGTCCTGCGACGACGATGTCGCAGGCGCCGACGAGGCCGAGGCCGCCCGCCCGGACGTGACCGTCGATCGCGCCGATCACGGGCACGGGCAGTTCCAGGATCGCCCGCAGCACCTGAGCCATCTCCCGTGCCCGCGACACGGCAAGCTCGCCGGGCGCGCTCGCCGCCGGGTCTGATGGGCGGCCCGCCGCCGTACCGAGGTCGGCACCCGCGCAGAACGTGCCGCCTGCGTGGCCCAGCACGACGCAGCGCACGGTCGGGTCGGCGGCCGCGCTCGACAGCCCGTCGTGCAGTTGCCGGACCAGGACGGTCGACAGGGCGTTGCGGTTGTGCGGTGAGTCCAGTACGAGCCGGGCGACGCCGGCCTCGACGGAGTAACGGACGAGCGACCCGGGGTCCGATTCAGCCATCAGTAGGACCGGGGGAGGCCCAGCGACGTCTGCGCGATGAAGTTGAGGATCATCTCCCGGCTGACCGGCGCAATGCGTGCCAACCGTGACGCGGTCAGCACCGAGGCGATGCCGTACTCCTTGGTCAACCCGTTGCCGCCCAACGACTGCACGGCCTGGTCCACCGCCCGCACCGACGCCTCACCAGCCGCGTACTTCGCCATGTTGGCCGCCTCGGCCGCGCCGAAGTCGTCGCCGCCGTCATAGAGCGTCGCGGCCTTCTGCATCATCAGTTTGGCCAGCTCGATCTCGATGTAGTTCTGCGCCAGCGGATGTGAGATGCCCTGGTGCGCACCGATCGGTGTCTTCCACACCTGACGAGTCTTGACGTAGTCGGCGGCCTTGTTGATCGCGAAGCGTCCCATGCCGACGGCGCTGGCCGCGCCCATGATGCGCTCGGGGTTCAGACCAGCGAACAACTGCGCGATCGCCGCGTCCTCGGCCCCGACGAGGGCGTCGGATGGCAACCGGACGTCGTCGAGGAACAGCTGGAACTGGAACTCCGGGCTGACGATCTCCATGTCGATCTTGGTGTAGCTCAGGCCGGCTGTGTCAGTGGGCACCACGAAGAGCGCGGGCTTGAGGTTGCCGGTCTTGGCCTCCTCCGTGCGGCCCACCACCAGGACTGCCTGTGCCTGATCGACGCCGGAGATGTATACCTTTTGGCCGTTGAGGATCCAGTCGTCACCGTCGCGGCGCGCCGTGGTGGTGATGCGGTGTGAGTTGGAACCGGCGTCGGGCTCGGTGATGGCGAACGCCATCGTGATCGACCCGTCGGCGATACCCGGGATCCACCGCTTCTTCTGGTCCTCGGTACCGAACTTGCTGATGATCGTCCCGTTGATGGCGGGGGAGACCACCATCATCAACAGGGCGCAACCGTTGGCGGCCATCTCCTCCATGACCAGCGACAGCTCGTACATGCCTGCCCCGCCGCCGCCGTACTCCAAAGGCAAGTTGACCCCGATGAAGCCGAGTTTTCCTGCGTCGGACCATAGTTCGGTGGTGTGCTCGCCGGCGCGGGCCTTCGCCAGGTAGTAGTCCTGCCCGTAGCTCGACGCCAGGGCGGCCACGGCCTTGCGCAGTTCCTGTTGCTCATCGGTTTCGGTAAAGCTCATTGGGGATCTCCTTGGGTGTTCTCGATACGGGCGAGTACGGCACCGACGTCGACCTGCTGGCCTGCCGTCACGGTGAGTTCGGCGAGCACGCCATCGGCGGGGGCGGTGATGGTGTGCTCCATCTTCATGGCTTCAAGCCAGATCAGGGCCTGCCCCGCCGTGACCCGGTCACCGACCGCCGCACCGACCTTGGTGACCGAGCCCGGCATCGGCGCCACCAGCGATCCCAGAGCGACGGCGGATTCCGGATCCGGGAAGCGGGGCACGACGGTCAACTGAACGGGTCCGAGTGGACCGTCCACGAAGACGTCCTGGGCGTCGGGGTAGCGCGCGACGGCGAAGGGCAACTCGACGCCGTCGATGGCGAGGACGACCCCATTGGGCGCCGACGCCACCAGTGTCGACGACCCCTCGCCGGCAATCTCGACATCAAGACCATTGCGCCCGAACCGGTACCGAACCACGTGCTCGTCGCCGCTGACGTCGACGTAGCGCTTGGTCTGAAACCCCGAAGCCAGGTTTCGCCAGCCGCTGGGCAGGCCCTTCAACGCGGTTGCGGTGCTGCGGTTCTCGGCCGCGTCGGCGAGCGCGGCGGCCAGCGCAGACAGGGCAGGCGCCGTGGCGTCCGCGACGGGCCTGGCCAACACGTCGAGGCCGTGCGTGTCGAAGAACGCGGTGTCGGTGGCACCGTCGAGGAACGCGGGGTGGCGGAGCACGTTCACCAGCAGGTCGCGGTTCGTGCGGATGCCGTGCAGTCGGGCGCGGGTCAGCGCGTCGGCCAGGATCGTGGCGGCCTGAGTGCGATTCGGCGCCCACGAGATCACCTTGGCCAGCATGGGATCGTAGAAGATGGACACCGTGGATCCGTCGACCACGCCCGAGTCGACGCGGACTCCGCCGCGGCCGAGCAAACCGAACTCGGTGAGCTTGCTTGGCACGTCGAAGCGGTGCACGGGCCCAGCCTGCGGCTGCCAGTTCTTGGCGGGGTCCTCGGCGTAGAGCCTCACCTCGATCGAATGCCCTTGCGAGGCTGGGGGTTTCGCGTCGAGTTGACCGCCGTCGGCGACCAGTAGTTGCAGCTCGACGAGATCCAGACCGGTGGTCTCCTCGGTGACGGGGTGCTCGACCTGCAGGCGGGTGTTCATCTCGAGGAAGTAGAAGTCGCCGTGCTCGTCGGCCATGAACTCGACGGTGCCTGCGCCGGTGTAGTCGATGGCGTGCGCCGCCAGACGTGCGGCCTCGAACAACTTTTCCCGCATGCCAGGAACGCGCTCGACGAGTGGCGACGGAGCCTCCTCGACGACCTTCTGATGGCGTCGCTGGATGGAGCACTCACGTTCGCCGACCGCCCAGACGGTGCCGTGCGCGTCGGCCATCACCTGTACCTCGACATGGTGACCGGCCGCCAGGTAGCGCTCGCAGAACACCGTCGGGTCACCGAACGCGGACTGGGCTTCCCGCTGCGCGGCCTCGACCTCGGCAGCCAGCTCGGCCAGCTCGCGGACCACGCGCATGCCCCGTCCGCCGCCGCCCGCCGATGCCTTGATCAGTACCGGGAGCTGCTCGGCGGTTACGGTGTCGGGGTCCAGCTCGTCGAGCACCGGCACACCGGCGGCGGCCATCAGCTTCTTGGCTTCGATCTTGGAGCCCATCGCCTGCACGGCGGCGACCGGAGGGCCGATCCACGTGAGCCCGGCGCTCTCTACGGCAGCGGCGAATTCGGCGTTCTCCGAGAGGAACCCGTAGCCGGGGTGGATGGCGTCGGCGCCCGCTGCCCGTGCGGCTGCGATCAGCTGCTTCGCGTCGAGATAGCCATTGCGGCCGTCGAGCCGGACTCGGAGGTCGGCCTCGGAAACGTGCGGGGACCCGGCGTCGGGATCGGTGTAGACGGCGACGGTGCCGATGCCCAGCCGGCGGCAGGTGGTGAAGACGCGCCGGGCTATTTCGCCGCGGTTGGCCACCAAGACTCGCGTGATCATGATGCCTTTCGTGTGATTTGTGCACGTTTGACCGCGCGCACCGCGGCTAAACGTGCACAAATCGCGAGGGTGGGGGGCATGGGCGGGCTCACATCCGGAAGACGCCGAAGTTCGACGTCCCCTCGATCGGGCCATTGGCGATGGCGGACAAACACATTCCCAGCACGGTGCGGGTGTCGCGAGGATCGATGACGCCGTCGTCGAACATCCGCCCGGACAGGAACATGGGCAGCGACTCGGCGTCGATCTGCGCCTCGATTGCCGCCCGCAGAGAAGCATCGGCAGCCTCGTCGAGAACCTGACCGCGGGCCTCTGCGGCGGCACGGCTGACGATCGAGATGACACCGGCCAACTGGGCGCCACCCATCACCGCAGACTTCGCACTGGGCCAGGCGAACAGGAAACGCGGGTCGTAGGCCCGCCCGCACATGCCGTAGTGGCCTGCGCCGTAGGACGCGCCGATCAGCAGCGAGATGTGCGGCACCGTCGAGTTGGACACGGCGTTGATCATCATCGAGCCGTGCTTGATCATCCCGCCTTCCTCATACGCCTTGCCGACCATGTAGCCGGTCGTGTTGTGCAGGAACAACAGTGGCGTGTTGGATCGATTGGCGAGTTGAATGAACTGGGTGGCCTTCTGCGACTCCTCGCTGAACAGCACGCCGCGCGCGTTGGCCAAGATGCCGATGGGGTATCCGTGCAACGTGGCCCAGCCCGTCACGAGTGAGCCACCGTAGAGCGCCTTGAACTCGTCGAATCGGGATCCGTCGACGATGCGGGCGATGACGTCGCGGGGATCGAACGGCACCCGCAGGTCGGCGGGGACGATGCCGATCAGCTCATCGGCGTCGTACAGCGGATCGGCAACCGCGCCGGGTTCGGGGCCCGCCTTGCGCCAATTGAGCCGGGCCACGATCCGGCGGCCGATGCGGATCGCGTCGGGTTCGTCGACGGCGAAGTAATCGGCCAATCCGGAAGTGCGGGCATGCATCTCGGCGCCGCCCAGTGATTCGTCATCGGACTCCTCGCCGGTGGCCATCTTCACCAGCGGCGGGCCGGCAAGGAACACCTTCGAGCGTTCCTTGATCATCACCACGTGATCGGACATGCCGGGCACGTAGGCGCCGCCCGCCGTGGAGTTGCCGAAGACCAGCGCGATGGTCGGGATACCCGCGGCGGAGAGCCGGGTGAGGTCGCGGAACATCTGCCCGCCGGGGATGAACACTTCCTTCTGCGTCGGAAGGTCCGCGCCGCCCGACTCGACGAGGGAAATGACCGGCAAGCGGTTCTCCCGGGCGATCTGGTTGGCGCGCAAAATCTTTCGCAATGTCCACGGGTTGCTGGTGCCGCCCTTGACGGTGGGATCGTTGCCGACGATCAGGCACTCGACGCCCTCTACGACACCAATGCCCGTCACGACGCTGGCGCCGACGTGGAATTCGCTTCCCCACGCCGCGAGTGGACTCAGTTCGAGGAACGGCGAGTCCTCGTCGACGAGGAGTTCGATGCGTTCCCGTGGCGTCAGCTTCCCGCGGGCGTGGTGGCGTTCGACGGACTTGGCGCTGCCGCCAGCGAGTGCTTTGGCGTGCTCGACGTCGAGTTCGGCGAGCTTGGCGGTCATCGCCTCGGCGGCGTCGGTGAATGCCGCCGACGTGGGATCGACGAGGGACTTTAGGGGGCTCATGATTGGTATCCAAGTGTCTTGGCGGCGAGGCTCGTCAGGATTTCGGTGGTCCCGCCACCGATGCCAAGGATGCGCATGTCGCGGTACTGGCGCTCCACCTCCGACTCGGCCATGTAGCCCATGCCGCCGAAGAGCTGGACCGCCTGATTGGCCACCCACTCGCCCGACTCGACGGCGGTGTTCTTGGCGTGGCACACCTCGGTGATGAGGTTCGTCTCGCCCGCCAACTGTCGTTCGACGACGTGGCGGGTGTACACCCGTGCGACGTCGATCCTGCGGGCCATCTCGGCCAGCGTGCTCTGGACCGACTGCCGCGAGATCAGGGGTCTGCCAAAGGTTTCCCGATTGCGGCACCACTCGACGGTGAGATCGAGGCAACGCTGGGCACTCGAGTAGGCTTGCGCGGCGAGTCCGACGCGCTCGCTGACGAACGCACCGGCGATCTGGAGGAAGCCACTGTTCTCGGCCCCGATCAGGTTGGCGGCGGGAACCCGGGCATCGGTGTAGGACAGCTCGGCAGTGTCACTCGACCGCCAGCCCATCTTCTCCAACTTGCGGCTGACCTCGAAGCCAGGCGTGCCCTTGTCGACGACGATCAGCGATACTCCAGCGGCACCCGGCCCGCCGGTGCGCGCGGCGGTGACGACGTAGTCGGCCCGCACGCCGGAGGTGATGTAGGTCTTGGCGCCGTTGAGGACGTAGTCCCCATTGCCTGAGCCGTCTCGGACTGCCTTCGTGGTGAGGTGGCCGACGTCGGACCCGCCGCCCGGCTCGGTGATCGCCAGCGCGCCGATCATCTCGCCCCGCAACGTCGGTCGCACGTAGGTCTCGATCAGGCGTTCGTCGCCCGAAGCGATCATGTGCGGCGTCGCGATGCCGCACGTGAATAGTGACGCATAGACACCACCCGGCGCGCCGGACTGGTGGATCTCCTCGCAGATGACCACGGCGTCGGCGCCGTCACCACCTCCGCCGCCGACGGATTCGGGCATGCCCGCGCCGAGGAGTCCCGCTTCGCCCGCCTTGACGTGCAGTTCGCGTGGGAGCTCGCCCGAGCGCTCCCAGTCGTCGACGTGGGGCAGGATCTCGCGCTCTGCGAACGCCCGCACGGACTTTCGCAGTTGCTCACGCTCGGGCGTGGTCCAGATGCTCATCAGAGCAGCTCCTCCGGGATGTCGAGGTGTCGGGCGCGCAGCCATTCGCCGAGACCCTTGGCTTGTGGGTCGAAGCGGGCCTGGTGCGCGACGCCCTTGCCGAGGATGCCTTCGATGACGAAGTTCACCGCCCGCAGGTTGGGAAGCAGATACCGGTTGACGGTTAGTTCGGTTGTCTCGGGCAGCAATTCGCGGAGGGTGTCGACCGTGAGTGTGTGAGCTAGCCAGCGCCACTGGTCGTTGGTGCGGACCCAGACTCCGACGTTGGCGTTGCCGCCCTT
>NZ_JBEVLO010000067.1:0-11097 GCF_040509115.1 Mycobacterium sp.
TCAGAAGTTGTTGCAGGTGCTCGCGACCTGGGAGATCAGCCCGACGTTCTGCTGAACCTGCGGGAAAGTCCTCGCCTGGTCGACCATTTGTTGGCGTTGCGCCGGCGGTGACGCAACGAGCTGCTGAAGCCATGCGTTCGCCAGCTGATTGCCTGCCACTTCGTCGGCCGCGGCCGGGCTCTGGACGCGCAACGCGGCCATCACCTGCGGGTAGGAGCAGGTCGAGTTGACGATCGCCTCGTCACCGGGGGCTGCCGACGCAATTCCGCTCGCTGCCATCAGCGATAGTGCTGCGGCACCGAGTCCGGCAGCGATCTTCGTCGTCAATGTCATTTGATTCACCTTCCAAGAATATAACTAGACGACACCCCCAAGAATGTCGTCACTGAACAAACGCCCGCAGTTCTGCCAGCATCTAAGTGTTATTCGCCGGCAACGCTCCAATGGTTACTAGTTTAGATGGGCTAGCCGCCGACCGCTCGATGCGTAGGGGCGACTGCCTCGCCTCCTGGCCGAAGCATGGTCGCGCCGGCCGACGTCACGGCTGCGGTCACTGCGGAGATCATCGGACTGTTCAACTTCCAGCATTGCCAGAAGAGCGGCACGTCGAGATGTACGTCGGACACCCTGACGAACGATCCGTCAGCCAGCCCAGCTGCTGCTGCCTGCTCCGGGTACATCCCCCAACCGAGCCCCGCCGAAACCGCTGCCCGAAAACCCTCCGAGGTGGGCACGTAGTGCACGGGCCTGCCGATGGCGCGGCGGAACGCCTTGCGCAGCAACATGTCCTGCAAGGCATCGTCGCGGTTCCACGCCAACGACGGGGCCCTTCCAGCGGTCTCGGCGGTGAAGCCGCCGGCCAGACGGTCCCGGACGAATGCCGCGGAGGCAACGGGGACATACCGCATCACCCCGAGTGGTTGAACCCGACAGCCCGGCACCGGCGTGCGTTCGGTGGTGACGGCCCCCATCACCGCGCCCTCCCGCAGGAGGCGTGCCGAATGGTCCTGATCTTCGATTCGGACGTCGAACAGGGCGTCCGGCAATCGGCCGAGGACGGCGGTGAACCACGTGGACATCGAGTCGGCGTTCACTGCCAGCGAAACGCGAATACGCTCGGCCGACCCGCCGCCCGTCTCCGCGAGTGCTTCTGCCTCCAGCACCGCGGTCTGCGCGGCCAGCCGAAGCAACGGGAGCCCCGCGGCGGTGGCCCGGCAGGGCTTCTCGCGGATGACCAGCACTTGACCGACTCGCTCCTCGAGCGCCTTGATTCGTTGGCTGACGGCAGAAGGCGTCACGAAGAGTCGCTCGGCAGCGGCATCGAAGCTTCCGGCGTCCACCACCGCCGCCAGCGCGGCGAGCTGGTCGGCCCCCAGCCGGGTCTCGTGGTCGCGCGCCATTACGAAATCTAAGCAGAACGTCCCGGCATTAGCGGAGCTTGATCGCATCGGTCGCTTTGCACCGATCGCACCGCGCGTCGACCCCGGAACGACGCGTCCCAAGTACCCTCAGGTTCCATGAGGGAGACGCGATGAGTGCGGGACTGTTCGGCCTCCTCGACGACGTCGCCGCCCTGGCCCGGCTGACAGCCGCATCCGTCGACGACATCGGCGCCGCGGCCGGGCGGGCGACCGCGAAGGCGGCGGGCGTCGTCATCGACGACACCGCCGTGACGCCGCAGTACGTCCACGGCATCTCCGCCGACCGCGAGCTGCCAATGGTCAAGCGGATCGCCATTGGCTCCCTGCGCAACAAACTGCTGTTCATCCTGCCCGCCGCCCTGCTGCTGAGCCAGTTCCTACCCGGCCTGCTCCCGGTGATCCTGATGATCGGCGCCACCTATCTGTGCTTCGAGGGCGCCGAGAAGGTGTGGGGCAAGATCCGGGGCCACGACGCACATGCCGCCCCGACGGCGACCGTCGGCGAGGACGCCGAGAAGCAGATGACGTCGGGGGCCATCCGCACCGACTTCATCCTGTCGGCCGAGATCATGGTGATCGCGCTCGACGAGGTGACCGACCAGCCGTTCTGGTCGCGACTCATCATTCTCGTGATCGTCGCGTTCGTCATCACGATCGCGGTCTACGGCGTGGTCGGCCTGATCGTGAAGATGGACGACATCGGCCTCAACCTCGCGCAGCGCAGCTCGAAGTTCTCGCAGCGGGTGGGCCTCGGGCTGGTGTCCGCCATGCCCAAGGTGCTCGCCGCGCTATCGGCCGTCGGCACGGTGGCGATGCTCTGGGTGGGTGGTCACATCCTGCTGGTGAACTCGGACAAGGTCGGCTGGCATGCGCCGTACGGGTTCATCCACCACGTCGAAGAGGGCATCCACGGCGCCGTCGAAGGGGCGGGCGGGGTGCTCGCCTGGTTGTTCAACACCGGGGTGTCCGCGGTGATTGGGTTGGTGGTCGGCGCCATCGTCGTGGCGATCGTGCACGTGCTGCCCTTCGGCAAGAAGGACGCCCACGCGTCCTAGCCCGGCAACGAACCGGCTACTCGGCCTCGATCTGGTCGCTGTCGACGAACACCAGGTTCAAGTCGTCTAGCTGAACCGCCCAA
This sequence comes from Mycobacterium sp., assembly GCF_040509115.1. Lineage (GTDB taxonomy): Bacteria > Actinomycetota > Actinomycetes > Mycobacteriales > Mycobacteriaceae > Mycobacterium. Next base: position 2,560 of record NZ_JBEVLO010000067.1, read on the forward strand.
CGCCGAGCCGGCCCTGCGATCAGATCTCCGCCGATCTCGACGGGAATTCCCACCCCATCGCCGAAGTCGTCCACGACGACGCCGTGGGCCTCCTTGTCAGTGCTCGGAAAGACTCGCACTCGCGCCGCAATGGCCACGCCTGCAACGGTCTGGTTGCCTGCGTCATCAACGTCACTCATTCGCTACCCCCTCCTCGCAACTGTAGGCACGTACGGATCACCCCGGAGGGTTCTGGTCAAATTTACCTCCGCGTCATCCATTTAAGCGTTTCCCGCGCCCCTTGGGTGTAAACGGCGCGACGGTGGGTAAGCGCGCCACGTGGAAGTGGCTGGGTTGATCGTGATCGGGAGTGGTCCGGCGGGCATTGCGGCGGCAGAGGCGTTTCGGCAACGCGACGCCACCGGATCGGTCCTGATCGTCACCGAGGACCCGCATCCTCCTTACCTGCGCCCGCCGCTGAGCAAGGAGTATCTCCGCGGGACGTCGAGCGAGGTCGAGATGCACCCGCCCGCGTGGTTTGCCGACCGCCGGATCGAATTGGTCCGCGCCCGGCAGGTGGACGCCATCGACGCCACCGCGCAGGAGATCACGGCCGATGGGATCGGCCATCGGTATCAGTCGCTGGTGCTGGCGTGTGGGAGCAGCCCCGTTCCCTTGCCTGTCCCCGGGGGCGAGCAGGCCCTCGCCCTGCGATCCCTCGCCGATGCCCACCGACTGCGCGAAACCGCGGCACAGGCCGGTTCGGCCGTCGTGATCGGCGCCGGCTTCATCGGCTGCGAGGCGGCGGCATCCCTGGCGTCGCGCGGCGTCCCCGTCACGCTGTTGTCCCCCGAGCCGACGCCGCAAGCCAAGCGGCTGGGAACCGAAGCAGGACAACGCATTCTGCGCATCCTGTCCGATGCCGGCGTTCGCTACCAAGGCGAGACCAGGGTGCAGGCGATAGCCGACGGCGCCGTGCACCTCGACGACGGGACGGCGATCGAGTCCGACCTGATCCTCGCCGCCACCGGCGTGAAACCACGAAGTGAACTCGCGCGCGCCACGCACCTCGTGATGAACGGCGAACACGTCGTCGTGCGCTCCGACATGCGCACGTCAAGCCCGCACGTCTACGCGGCGGGCGACGTCGCTCAGGCGTTCAACACTGGCGCCGGCCGCCCACTGTCCACCGAACACTGGCAGGACGCCGCCGACCAGGGCACCATCGCAGGCGAGAACGCCGCTGGAGGCAGCGCCAAATGGCACGGCGTTCCGGGCTTTTGGAGCACCATCGGGGACACGACGTTGAAGTACCACGCATGGGGCGACGGATACGAGAAGAGTCGCCTCGTTGCCCACCATGACGGCTTCACCGTTTGGTACGAGGCTGGTGGAGTGACCGTCGGCGCGCTGACGTGCAACGCCGACGAGGACTACGACGAAGCCGAAAAGGTCATCCTCAGCGGCAAGCCACCGCCGGTGCGCAGCTGACGTCTTGTCAGGCCGGGCCGTGTTTTGGGAGACGTTTCGAGCGCGCCGGACCGAGGTATGCCCATCGAAGTCGATGTTTCCCCACAGAGGTCGACCACCAAAGGAAGTACCCGATGAGCGAACTCGGTGACGGCGAATCACTTGGCGATGCGGCGGCCGGATCGGCGCCGATGTGCGGTGATGCATCTCTGCAACTCTTCGGTCATGGCTGGACACCCAACGACTCGACGCACGACGCCGACTCCTACCAGGGACGTCACCGCGCTCCCGACGCGTAATCGAGCGCTGGCCGGCTCCCCAGGTTTGGGAGCGAAGGACGCGGGAATGCTTTCGCGAGCGGTTGGTCACGAGTTTGTGAGGAGGCGTTCCGATGGCGAAGTCATCGAGTCCCACGCTGAAGGATGAAGGTCTGTACGAGGACCTGCGCAAACAGGGTGACTCCAAACAAAAGGCAGCCCGAATCTCCAACGCCGTCGCAGCCAAAGGCGCGAGCAGTGTTGGCAAGAAGGGTGGCAAGTCGGGCTCGTACGACGACTGGACCGTTCCCGAGCTCAAGAAGAGGGCGAAGGAGCTTGGCCTTGACGGCTACTCGAAGTTGACCAAGGACAAGCTGATCGACAAGATCCGAAACTCGTAAAGCGGAAGGCTACACACATGACAGACAGCAACAGCGGACCCGCCGAAGGTGTCAAGGGCGTCGTCGAAGACGCCAAGGGCAAGGCCAAGGAAGCCGTCGGCACGGTAACCGGCCGTGACGATCTCACCCGCGAGGGTCAGGCCCAGCAGGACAAGGCGGAGGCCGAACGCGACGTGGCGAAGAAGGAAGCCGAAGCCGAGGCAGCCCGCGGCGCAGCAAAGACCGCCGAGGAGCGCCAGAAGGCCAACCAGTAGCGGCGCACCCGCACGACGTCAAGAGGTCCAGCCCGGCGGCTGGGCCTCTTTCGTCTGCCCGGACCGGCATCGCCTCCAATCGTCAAGCAGGACAAGCACGTATGCCCGTCGCCCCGGCAGTCATGGGAGGGACGTCGGAATGACGAGACGGCCCCTCCCGACCCGGCACCTGCGAATGCCGTCAGCAGTTTGGCCCACCCGTGCACCCGAACAATCATGGGCCTCAACGCCTATCGTCGCATTCGGTGGATATCTCGGAGCTGATTCGTGAAGGCACCCGCGCATGCCGCGAGCTCGTGGCAGGCTCCGAACATGGCATTCAAACTGACGTACAGCGATGGGCAGGAATCCGACCACGGCGACGACACCGTGTGGGAGATAGACAACGGCGTGCTCAAGATGGGTCGAGAAGAGGGCAAGTGGACCGTGCTGCTCTCCCCGAGTCATTGGGCCGTGATCGAGCTGGGCGGCGCAAAGACCGATACCCAGGCAGAGGACTCCGACTCCGACTCCGAGGATGACGACGAGGCCGATGAGAAGGACTCCGACAAGAAGGACTCCGACGAGAAGGATTGAGTCCTACGGCTTGAGCATCACCTTCACCGCACCGTCCAGCTTCTTCTGAAAGATCTCGTAGGCGTTGGGCGCTTCCTCGAGTGGGAGGACGTGGCTGGCGAAGTCGTCGACGCCCAGTGGGTCGTCGTCGGTGAGCAGCGGCATGATGTCGTCCACCCATTTCTTGACGTTGGCCTGCCCCATGCGCAGCTGAACCTGCTTGTCGAACAGCGTGAGCAAAGGCAGCGGGTCGGCCATGCCGCCGTACACGCCGATGAGCGAGATGGTGCCGCCGCGGCGCACGATGTCGATTGCCGAGTACAGCGCGTCGAGGCGATCCACCCCGGCCTTCTGCATCATCGACTTGGCCAGTCCGTCCGGCAGGAGGCCGGTCACTGCCTGGGCGGTCTTCGCCACCGGTGAACCATGTGCCTCCATGCCGACGGCATCGATCACCGCGTCGGTCCCCCTGCCTGCCGTCATCGAGCGGATCGCGTCGCCGACCGGAACGTCGAGCTGTCCGATGTCGATCGTGCGAATCCCGCGGCTTTCGGTGCGCGCCAATCGCTCCGGCACGAGGTCAACGCCAATCACGTCGTAGCCGCGGTGGTGCGCGATGCGCGCGGCCATGTCCCCGATCGGCCCCAGGCCCAACACGGTCACCGATCCGCCGTCGGGGATGCCGGCATACGCCACTGACTGCCATGCGGTCGGCAGCACGTCGGACAAGTAGACGAACCGTGAGTCGGGCGGACCGTCGGGCACCTTGATGTGGGTGAACTGCGCCTGCGGAACGCGTAGGAGCTCCGCCTGTCCACCGGGCACCGCACCGTAGAGCTCGGAGAAGCCGAACAGTGCTGCGCCCATCCCCTGCTCGCGTACCTGAGTGGTCTCGCACTGCGTGTAGAGCGCGAGGTCGCACATGTAACAACTGCCGCAGGAGATCTGGAACGGAATGACGACGCGGTCGCCAACGGACAGGTTCGTAACGTCGTCGCCGACCTCGCGGACGATGCCCATCGGTTCGTGGCCGAGGATGTCACCGGGTTTCATGAACGCACCGAGCACCTCGTACAGGTGCAGATCCGACCCGCAGATGTTGGTGGACGTCACTTCGATGATGGCATCTGTGGGTTCCTCGATCTTGGGATCGGGAACCTGCTCGACCCGAACGTCCCGCTTGCCCTGCCACGTGACTGCCCTCATGTGCCAACTCCCGCTCAGTCTTCGTCGATTGTGATCTGCGGTCACTTACCCCTGACCGATGGTTCAAAACTCCGGAGTGCACGGGGCGATATCGGGTAATGCGGGGTTTCGGCGATAACCAGACACCACCAAGTCGATCGCGACCCGCCGAGGATGTTTCGGCCCCGCCCGGGTGGGGAACCGCCGCACCAACGAAGTCGTCGGCGAGAAGGAAGAGACATGTCCGAGAATTTGCCCGGTGATCCACGATGAACACACGCCCGCCCTCGACTGAGCCGGCCACGACGGGCGAGCTGATCGCGCAACTGACCGAACAGACGTCACGGTTGGTTCGCGACGAAATGCGGCTGGCGCAGAAGGAGTTTCAGGAGTCTGCCAAGCATGCAGGTCTTGGAGCCGGACTCTTCAGCGTTGCCGGCCTGCTTGCGGCGTTCGGCGTGGGGACTCTGATCGCCGCTGCCGTGGCCGCGCTCGCCATCGCCCTACCGGTCTGGGCGTCCGCCCTCATCGTCGGCGCGGTGCTGCTCGCAGCTGGTGGAGTCGCAGCGGTACTTGGCAAGCGCCAGCTCGGGGAAGCGTCACCGGTGCCAGAGCAGACGGTGGCCAGCGTCAAGGAAGACATCCAGGAAGTGAAGGACGCCCGCCATGACCGGACCTAATTCAGCGCCCCCCGAGCCAGGCCCCGACGCGGGGGTGGACGACCTGCAGGTCGACATCGCCGAGACCCGCGCTGCGCTAGGCGATACGGTCAATTCGCTGACGGCCAAACTGGACGTGAAGGGTCGCGCCACTCAGGCAGCGGCCGACACCAAGGACCGGATCGTCGAGAAGGCCGTCGAGACGACGGGAGTGATCGCGGACAGGGCCACCGATGATCGTGGTCGGATCAAGCCGGCCGTGCCCGTCGGCGCGATCGCGGTCATCGCCCTGGTTGTCGGAGTCGTCATCTGGCGTCGCCGTCGTTGACGAGAGGAAGAAAACAGATGTCGGCCAAGCAAACCACCACCACGGCGAAGATCCTCTACCGACCGGTGGGGCTCGTCAGCTCCGTCATCGGCGGGCTCGTCGCGGGAGCCATCTTCAAACAGGTCTGGAAGCGGGCGGCACCCGGAGACAAGCCCGACCCGCCGACTGCGTTGGAGACCGACTATCCGTTCAAGGAAATCCTGCTCGCGGCTGCCATCCAGGGCGCCATCTTCTCCGTCGTCAAGACCGTGATCGACAGGCAGGGTGCCAGGGCGTTCGAGAAGTGGACCGGCGAGTGGCCCGGTAGTTGACCCCGGTCCACATCCTCGTCATGGCAAGGTAATTCGACGTGCCCGCCGACGATCTGGCCCACCGCCGCCACTGAATCCAAGCCCGAGAATCTGACGTTTGCGACGCATCGGTTTGCGCGGCACGCCGTCCGGGCACGCTCGCCGAAGGTCGGGCTGATCGATTGGGGCAAGGATGAACGACGTTGGGTTGAGCGACGTTGGGTTGAGCGACGTTGGGTTGAGCAGGGTCGGGCGGGGCTGGCAGCCGAAGTGGCCGGCGCGCGGTCGCATCGGCGGCATCATCGCCGCAGCGGTCGTGGCCGCAACCGCGATGGTGAGCGCGCCGATCGGCGTTCCTAGTGCCGGAGCCGAACCGTGCCCCGACATCGAAGTGGTGTTCGCCCGTGGCACCGGTGAGCCGCCGGGAGTTGGCGGAGTCGGGCAGGCCTTCGTCGACGCATTGCGCGGCCAGGTCGGCAACCGATCGGTTGGCGTCTACGCCGTCGACTACCTGGCCAGCAGCGACTTCGCCAACCAGATCACGTTCGCCAACACTGTCGTCGACGGCATCCGAAACGAGGGCGAGCACGTCGCGTCGATGGCAGCCAACTGCCCCGACACCCGCATGGTTCTGGGCGGATACTCCCAAGGCGCCGTGGTCACGGGATTCGTCACCGCCGACGCCATTCCGCCGGGGGCAGGCGCACTGGCCCCACCGCAGCCGTTGCCGCCCGAGGTGGCCAACCACGTGGCCGCCGTCGCGTTGTTCGGCACGCCGTCGCCGCAGTTCCTCCAGACCTACGGGGCGCCGCCGATCGTGATCGGTCCGCTGTATGCGCCCAAGACCACCGAGCTGTGCGCTCAAGGTGACACGATCTGCGACGGCACTCCCGGCGGGGGACCCACGTTCGCGCATGCCCTGTATCCCGTGAACGGGATGGTCGGCGAGGCCGCCGCCTTCGCCGCCGGGCGGCTGTAACCGATCCCGTCCGCTCGATCCAACGTCGAGGATTGACTGCAGGCCAGGATGGGTATTCGGCGGGGGTCGGCGGCCGATGAACAGCCGCCCCCACGGAGAGGGCTCGGTCATGAGCGCGGTTGTCGAACAAGGTGCCGCACGGTGCCCACGATGCATGGCCTTCGCTGACTACACCTTTCGCGAAGGCGATGACGGGCACCTTAGCTACCAGGTGTCGTGCCGGTCCTGCGGTCACCAGCACGTCGAGGCGTGCACGCCGTCCTTCACAGCCGCCTCGGCCGCGTAGCGCTCCCGCTCCGGTCGACTCCCGCAATACCCCGTCGGACCCGTGGACGGTGACCGCGAAATGACGACCGCCGCGATCTGACCAATCCCCCGCCAAGTGCACGTACGCTTGTGGTCTGGCATTTCGGCCTCTCCAGCTAATCCAGATGCCGAAGGTCTACGACGAGCTGGGGGGCTGATGCCGCGGTCGGGGTTCCGTGTGACGAGCGGTGCGGTCAGCGTTGCCTTCGTCGCATACGGCGCCTGGCTGGTAGCAGGCTGGGGCGGTCCGTCGGTGGTCCGCACAGTCAGCGACCTGGCGTCCATCCTCGCAGGGACATTTGCGGTCGGGTGCGCCGCGACGACCACGCTGGCCAGTCGCGCTCGTCAACGTTGGGCCTGGGGACTTCTCACCATCGGCCTGCTCTGCTGGTTGTTCGGCGACGTGGTCTGGGCCTACTACGAGCTGTGGCTGCGCACGGACCCGACCCCCTTCCCGTCGGCCGCCGACGCGGGATACCTGCTCTTCCCCGTCGCCGTCTGCGCGTCGTTGGTCGCACTCCCGGTCGGAAGTCCTGGCCAATCGCAGATCCGGCTGCTCCTCGACGGCGTGATCGTCGCCGGTTCGCTGTTCGTGATCGTCTGGGCGACCGGCCTTGAGGACGTCTTCCATGCCGCGGCCGATGGACAGTTCGCCTTCGTGGTGTCGATGGCCTACCCGCTGACCGATCTGGTGCTGCTGACCGTTGCGGTGCTGATTCTGATGCGTGCCCGCAAGGGACAACGCGCCGTGGTGACGGTGTTCGCTGCGGCCATCGCGATCATGGCCGTGTCAGACACCGCCTTCGTCATCCTCAATGCCGAAAACGTCTACCTCAGCGGCGGACTGGTCGACATCGGATGGGTCGCGGGGCTGCTACTCCTTGGCGCGGCTGCGGTCCTTGGCTCACGTTCTCAGCACATCGAATTCGGGTTGGCCGGTGCGCCGTCGCGGCAGGCACTGTGGCTGCCCTACGTCTTCCTGCCGCTGTCCACGGTCTGCATGGTCAACTCCGAGACCTCCGCGCCACTGTTGGTCGCGGCGTTGGTGGTGGTGTTCGCGGTGCTGGCCCGTCAATTCATCGTCTCCGACGAGAACCGGCGCCTCCTGGACATCGTGGCCGAGCAGGCCTTTCGTGACCCGTTGACGGGGCTGGCGAATCGCGCCCTGTTCCAGGATCGACTCACTCACGCGATCGCCCTCAAGATCAGGGATCATCGTGAAGTCGCGGTCCTGTCGATCGACCTCGACGACTTCAAACTCGTCAACGATTCCCTGGGACATCCAGCCGGTGACGCGGTGCTCGCCGCCGCCGCCGAACGCATTCTCAAGTGTGTGCGGACAGGTGACACCGTCGCCCGGCTCGGGGGCGACGAGTTCGCGATCCTCCTCGAGGACGGCCCCGACCCACCGTTGGCCGTCGCCCGTCGCGTCTTCGACGCCTTCGACGAGCCCTTCGTCGTCGACGGGCGCGACGTCTTCATGCGACCCAGCGTCGGGGTGTCGTCGAGGGCGTCCGACGGTGGGGCCGACACGTCAGCGGAGACTCTGTTCAAACAAGCCGATTTGGCGATGTACGCGGCGAAGCGCAGTGAAAATGACGGTGTCCGCGCCTTCGCCTCCGACATGCAGCTGATCGACGTCGGGGAAATCGACCCGCCGCGGCACCTCGACGTCACCTCACGGCGGCACCACTCCACGGGACCGCAGCTCTTCGCCCAGCTGCGCAGGGCGATCGATCAGCACGAGCTCAGCTTGGTCTATCAGCCCAAGTTCACCCTGTCGACGGGCCAGATCGCCGGCGTCGAGGCCCTGGTCCGCTGGCAGCATCCGCAGCGGGGGTTGTTACTTCCGGGCGAATTCCTTCCCCTGGCCCG
>NZ_JBEVLO010000068.1:0-4058 GCF_040509115.1 Mycobacterium sp.
CGACAGCGTCACGTCCGCTGCGCCGAGCTGGGACTCCAGATGCGCCATCGTGCGCGGACCGATGATCGGCGACGTCACCGCGGGATGCTGCAGGACGAATGCCAACGCCAGGTGGATCAGCGAGATGCCGGCCTCGTCGGCCAGCGCGCCCAGGGCGTCGGCGGCGTCGAGCTTGCGCGCATTGTCCGGGTTCTCCAGGCTGTAGCGGGCTGGCATTCGACTGCGGCGCTTGGACTCCGGCAGCTCCTTACCCTTGCGGTACCCACCGGTCAGCCAACCTCCCGCCAGCGGACTCCACGGCAGCACGCCCATCCCGAACTCCTGCGCCACCGGCAGCACGTCCGCTTCAATGCCGCGGACCAGCAGCGAGTACGGCGGCTGTTCGGTGACGAAGCGGCCCAACGTCCGTCGCTCGCTGACCCACTGCGCCTGCACCATCTCGTGCGCGGGGAAGGTCGTCGACCCGAAGGCGCGGATCTTGCCCTGGCGCTGGAGGTCGGTCAGCGCCGACAGCGTCTCCTCGACGTCGGTGTCCTGCTCGGGGCGGTGCACCTGGTAGAGGTCGATCCAGTCGGTGTTCAGCCGGCGAAGGCTGTTCTCGACCTCGCGGATGATCCAGCGCCGTGAGTTGCCGCGCTGGTTGGGGTCGCCCGTCGTGCCCATCGGTGCGTCGGCGGGAATGCCCATCGGGAAGTGGAACTTGGTGGCCAGGACGACGTCGTCGCGTTTGCCGTTGGCCAGGGCCTTGCCGACGATGACCTCCGACTCGCCCTGGGAGTACACGTCGGCGGTGTCGATGAAGTTGATGCCCGCATGCAGCGCGGCGTGGATGACCTTGACCGACGCGTCGTGGTCCGGCTCACCCCAGGCACCAAACATCATGGCCCCAAGACACAGCGGGCTCACTTGCATTCCGGTTCGGCCGAGGGGGCGGTAGTCCATGGGTTCGATGCTAGGCCCGGTTCCTGGGTGCCCGGCCTCGGCCCCGCGGCGGCTCCATCCGCCCAGCGGCGGCGACGGATCCAGGGCTAGGGCGTATTGGGGGAGCCGGGGAAGGTCATCGAGGTGTCACCGTTGGGCGTCACGGGGTTCGGGATGTTCGCCGGACCCCACTCCTGAGACGCCGACTCGTCGTCACCCCACGCGCCGCCGGCGCACATCGGATGCCGCCAACCGAACATGTCGCAGCCCGGGTCATTGGTCGTGGCAAACGAGCCCGTCCCGACGGGCGCCGCGTTCGCCGGAACAGCCGCCCCCAGCGCCGCCGCTCCGACGAATCCCGCCGCGGCCACCGCCTTGCACAGCATGGTGTGCCATCCCCTGGTCGTCATGCTCCGACGATAGAGAAGCCCAGCCGCGTAGGGGCGCGATTGAGGACCTGAATCACGGATGCGATTGCTGATCAACGAGTTTCGTCGCATGGGTCAATATCGGGACGTCACCGCTCGCCCGCGCGACGAGCGGTGGCGACGAGCGGTGGCGTGCGGCGACCGGGGAGTGGGTACGTCGTGACAGTGGAGCGTGACGAGCTACGAGTGCGTTACCGCCAACTGGTGCGACACGAGCTGCCCGAGCTCGGAAGGACCGGCGGGTGGGTCGTTCGCGGTCCTCGACCCCGGCCACTTGTCACCGTCCCGGCGTAGCGTCCGCGCCATGAACGATGGACGTCGGCGTCGCAACGCCAAACAAGCCCGGCGACATACGAAATGCAGCGCGAAGCGCCAACACTCGAACCTCGAACCGGGGTCCCTGCAGCAGCTCGTACGTACCTCGTTGGCCAAACACCCGGTACATCTGCTCGACGTGGCTGCTTACCCGATCGCGCGGGCGACACCCGATCGGCATGCCTTTCTGAAGGCGGAGTGCGAGGAGCCGCTGCGGCTGGGAGACGTGGTGGCCGCCCTCGCGGATGATCCTTGCCGCGAGATCACCGCGCTGCTATCCGTGCTAGCCGAATTACTGGTGGAGGACGAGGAGGTTCGTGCCCAGTGCCACCAGGCCCTTGCCACGCGGGCCGACCGCCTACCGACGTGGATTGCCGAACTCTCGCGCGTTCACGTTCACCGGGCAGTGCGACGTGCTCTCGTACTCGGCGACGGCGATGAAATCCTGGTGGGCGCTCGCTTGGCCGGTGGCGCCGAACTGACCATCGCGACGTACGTCGACCACAACGAGTTGTCGTCGCTCCAGGAGATCTCGGTATTTGGCTGTTCAATTGCCGAAGTCCTCGCCGAGGTAGACACGAACATGGACCCCGACACCGCTTACCTCGACATGAGCCTTGCCGACGCTCGCGCCTGGATCGAGCAGGGCCTCGGCAAGGCAGACTTCCTCCCTCACCCAGACGCGTGGAGGTGGTCGTTACCCATCGTCAAATGGCTCGTCAAGCGCATGCCCGACGGCGGCGTCGGACGTCAGGGTCCCGACTTCGACGACGACGCCCTGCCGCAACTGCTGGCCGACTTCTTCGCCTCCGCGGCGGGCGCGCCCTTCCGCGACCCCGACTACGAGCACCTTCTCGTCGAGCTGTTCGACTCGGGCAGCCGCGATCCGCGCCTGTGGAGCGCGACGCGCGTCGAAGGGCTGCTTCGGAGTACCGACACCGGCGAAGCCTTCCCGCTCGAGATCGCGTTGGACGTGCCTGCGGTATTGAGGGCCTTCGTTCCGTTCGCGCACGCGCAGAACGAAGTTCGTGCTGAACACACCGATCGGACGCTAGCGGCCATCGACGACATGAGTCGCACCTACAAGCAGAACCTCTTGAAGGAGGCGACCTCAATGTACGAGGAAGACGAGCCGGGACCGCCACCGTGGTGGGGGGATCGCAACCAAGCGTCGTAATTGGCGTGCCGTAGGCCGGCGCCTGTCACTGTGCATATCGAATCGAATTCTTGTGCAGCATGTTCGGTGACCACACGTCGCGTGCGTACCTCAGGGCCGCGCTAGCCCTCGACCCCCGGTTGCTGACTCCACACTGCGATCTCTCCCCCCGGCATGCTCACCACCAGCGCTCCATTGGGACCGGAGACGTTCCATGCTTCATAGTCGGGGTCCGGCCCGACGCGCAGACGAGCGCCTCCCTGGAACGTCACCCGAAGGGCTCCACCGGCATCTACGTCAGCATCGACGACGGCGCGACCGACCAACCCATGTATTGGGCCGAACCCGTCCTCGGAGTCCTCCTCCGGGGACAACAGCGTGTTCTCACCATCGATTTCGAGGGTGAACGGCGACGAGATCGAAATGAAGTAGACGTCCGACAATTGCAGCACCAGGGTGTACTCGAGCTCCATCGATTGAAGGCACTTTCCGCTGAGCCCTAGATCCGTCATGGCCAGCCTTTCGGTAGTGGGTATGAACCATCGGGATTGCGGGGGATATGCGAATCAGCCCTTGGGCCCGGGGCTTGACCCGTTTAATAATTGCTGGATCCCCTCGATAAAGGCCGTCTATGTGAACGGTGGCCGGATCTTGCACCTGCGATCGCACGGCACGCTTGAACTCATCGAAACCCGTCTTCCCGCGCGGTTCGCTCACCCCGAAATCAGCAGCGCTGCCGGCCGGGCTCACGGAATGGGGCGGCGCGGCCGCTGGTGCACGCGTGCTCGCCCCGCTCGTCGGCGTGGCGGACCGGGAGGAGTTCTTCCAGCTGACGAACCGACTGCACGCAGCGCTGACGGCCCTTCGGTCGTTGCAGCGCAAGCACGGTATCGGTGAACGCATCCAAGCTTTCATCAATCTGTCGCCGGATACGGACACTGTAGCCGGATACGAACAATCGGCAGCGCCCTGTCGGTCAACCAATCAACTCGAACCGCGGCAACGCCCCGACGATCCGTACTTCACCCCAATCGCCCTCGGCCACCATGGCATCTCCGTCGATATGGAGGACGTCGACGTTGCCGAGGTCGATCTCCCCGGACGCATCCGTGAAGTGGTGGTCACTCCGCCTCACCCATTCGACCCGCGTGACGCCGTCGAAGACGAGAATCCCTCTGGCGTAGCAATAATTCTCGCCGGGTAACGGGTCGTGATACGCGGGATCCTGTGGCGTCAGC
>NZ_JBEVLO010000069.1:0-8275 GCF_040509115.1 Mycobacterium sp.
GCAATCGGCTCGTTTCTGGGCACCTGGGTGTCCTACAAGCTGGGCTACTCGAACCAGAATGGCGGCTTCGAGATCATTCCGTTCCTGGTCGGCGTCATCTTCGCAGTCGTGCTGATCGCCGCCTACCTCGGCATCACCGGTCGCCGAGGCGCCCGCACCCACTGACCTCCCACGAAAAGGGGCACCAGATGACCACCGCAGAAGACCTCCACGGCGATCAGCACGTCGAGCGCTACCTGGAGACCAACGGTGAGGACGGGTTCCGTTGGCGGAACGGGACGAAGATCCTGATCCTGTTCACCACCGGCCGGAAGTCCCACGACCAACGCAGTCACGCACTGATATTCGAGGACTGGGGCGACGCGCACTTGGTCGTCGCATCCAAGGGCGGGACCGACGCACCGCCCGCCTGGTTCCTCAATCTCGAAGCCGATCCGGCCGCCGAGATCCAGATCAAGGGCGACCGCTTCGCCGTCCGCGCCCGCGTGGCCACCGACGAGGAAAAGCCCGACATGTGGGCCAAGATGGTCGCGGCCTGGCCCGACTACGACGAGTACCAGAAGAAGACGGACCGAGTGATCCCGGTCGTCGTCCTCGAGCGCGCTTGACCGTCTGGGCTACGGCCGCAGAATCACCTTGACGCACTCCGGAGTTCGCGCCGCCACCGCGGCGTACGCCTCGGCCGCCGAACTCAGCGGGAAGCGGTGGGTGAAAATGCCGTCGGTCCGCAGCGCCCCGGTCGTCACCAACGGAAGCAGATCGGTCCACGTCTGTTGAATGGGCGCGGTGGTCATCCGCAGGGTGAGACTGCGCACCAGCCCCATCAGGATCGGCAGCGGGTAGGGGGCGAGATCGTGCACGCCCAGCACGGACACGGTCCCGTCGGCACGAACGCAACTCAGCCCGTCGTTCAGCGTGGCGTCCTTCGCGACGGTGTCGATGACACTGTCGGCTCCGCGTCCGTCGGTGTATTCGAGCACCGCGCCCACCGTCGGGCCGTCGAGGGCGGTGGCCCCGGAGTCGACCGCCAGCGATCGACGCCCGGCCACCGGATCGACGGCCAGCACGGTACCCGCTCCCTGCGCGAAAGCCGAACGCACGGCGCACAATCCGACCGCGCCCAGCCCGATCACGACGACCGTCCCACCGGGTGGGATGTCGGCCTTCTTCGCACCGATCCAGCCCGTGGCCAGGTTGTCGGTAAGCAGCAGCGCCGCCTCGTCGTCGACGCCGTCGGGAATGCGCAGCAGTTGGAAGTCGGCGCCAGGCACGGCGACCGCGGTGGCCTGCCCGCCACCGAGCACGCCAGAGCCGAAGATCTGCATTCCCCGCAGACACGTCACAGGGTTGCCCGTCGCGCAGCCGTCGCACCGCCCGCACCCGGTGACCGACGCCGCCAGCACGCGGTCACCGACGTCGACCCTCGACACCTCGTCGCCGACCTCGACCACGGTGCCCATGAATTCGTGGCCGACCGCGATGCCGTCGCCCACCGGCAGGTCGCCGTCATAGAAGTGCAGATCCGAGCCGCAGATCGCAGAGGACTCGACCGCGACGACGGCCCCGTCCGGTCCTGGGAGGACGGGGTCGGATGCCTCGCGGACCTCGACCGCGCCGGGCCCGGTGATGACGACGTTGTGCATCTGGTGTCCCTCGAGGTGGGCCGGCCCTCGCCGCCGACATCAGCGCCGACGCTACCGGCAGTCGACCGGGGTGACGCCGGACCCTGCGCACTTCGCCGAGCGTGGGTCTCGCGCCAGGATCACCTCCGCTCCGTACCCTGGACGGGATGAGCGCCGTACCCGTGAAGACCGTCGTGCTGGACAGCCGCTTCGCTCGCGAGTTGCCGGAGTTGGCCGTCGGCTGGAAGGCCGCGGCGGCGCCCGAACCCCACCTGCTGGCACTGAACGAACCGCTGGCCGCCGAACTGGGTCTCGACGCCGAGTGGCTGCGCAGCCCCGCAGGCTTGGGGTTCCTGGTCGGCGCGGAGGTTCCCGACGGGGCGACACCCGTCGCGCAGGGTTACTCCGGGCACCAATTCGGCAATTACTCGCCGCGCCTCGGCGATGGGCGCGCGTTGCTCCTCGGCGAGCTCACCGACGCCGCAGGCCGGCTTCGCGACGTGCACCTCAAGGGGTCGGGGCGCACGCCGTTCGCCCGTGGCGGCGATGGTTTGGCCGTCGTCGGTCCGATGTTGCGCGAGTACGTCGTGAGCGAATCGATGCATGCGCTCGGCATTCCGACGACGCGCTCGCTGGCCATCGTCGGTACCGGGGCCCAGGTATGGCGCGACACCGCGCAGCCGGGAGCCGTGCTCACCCGGGTCGCCAGCAGCCATCTCCGCGTCGGGAGTTTTCAGTACGCCGCCGCGAGCGGCGACGTCGACCTGCTGCGCCGACTCGCCGACTTCGCGATCGCCAGGCACTACCCCGAGGCGGCGGGCTCGGACAACCGTTACCTTGCGCTCTTCGAGGCCGTGGTCGCCGCGCAGGCGGCACTGGTGGCCAAGTGGATGCTGGTCGGCTTCATCCACGGCGTGATGAACACCGACAACATGACCATCTCGGGGGAGACCATCGACTACGGACCGTGCGCGTTCATGGACGCCTACGACCCGGCGACGGTGTACAGCTCGATCGACCACGCCGGACGCTACGCCTACGGCAATCAGCCAGCGATCGCGCAGTGGAACCTGGCCCGGTTCGCCGAAGCCCTGCTACCGCTGATCGCCGACGAGCAGCAGCAGGCGGTCGACATCGCCGTCGAAGCCCTCGGACGCTTCCGCAGCCAGTACGACGACGCGTGGACCTCCGGCATGCGCGCCAAGCTCGGCGTGAGTCCGACGGTGGAGTCCGACGTGGTGGCACGATTGGCCAACGACCTCCTCGCCCAGCTCCAGCAGAGCCACGTCGACTACACCTCCTTCTTCCGCGATCTGGGCAGGGCGGCCCGCGGCGACGCCGAGCCCGCGCGCGGACTGTTCATGGACCTGGCTGGCTTCGACGTCTGGCTATCGCGTTGGCGTGCAACCGAGCCCGATGCCGACGCGATGGATCGCAGCAATCCCGTCTACATCCCGCGCAACCATCTGGTCGAGGAGGCGCTGGCCGCGGCGACCGCAGGCGACCTCGCGCCGCTCGAGCGACTCCTGGACGCCACCGGGTCGCCCTTCAGCGAGCGGCCCGGCCTCGATCGCTACGCCGCACCCGCCCCCGAGGATTTCGGACCGTACCAAACGTTCTGCGGCACCTGACTTTTCAAGTCCCGTGAGACGGGGGGACGACGCCCTTGCGGATGATGATTCCGCCGTAGAGTCGACGCTCGCCGGTCACGACGGTGAGGTATCCGGCACGCGCCCGGCTCTTGAAGTCATCCGGCTGGATCGGTGTCACGCCACGGTTCGGTGCAACGCGTTCGACGATGTCGGCGAACTCGTCGAAGATCGGGAGCATGTGACCGGGGTCGTCGTAGGCGATCATTCGCCAGGCGCCCGCCTCATCGTCGAGTTCGATGGGCAGCACCGAGAGGATCGCATCCAGAGCGTCGGTGGCGCTCACTCCGTCTAGCCGAATGACCCTGCCGTCGGGCTCGCTGGGAAAGTTAGCGTCGACGATGGCGATGTCCTGTCGGTGTCCCATCGCGCGTAGCGCGTAGAGAAGTTCAGGTCCCAGCAGAGGGTTGACGTTGAGCAGCATGACTACCTTTCGATCGTTCGGTCAGCTGGTGGACGGGTGCAGCGAGTCATCGGGCCGTCGGCGGCCCGCCCCGAGTCGACGAGCACAACGCAGTCGAAAAGCTGTGCACGACAATCGCTCTCGCGATCCATGGTCACGCCTTGGTCGAGCGCATCCGCGACAACGCGTCGACGGTGGCGGCGATGGCAAGGACCAGGCCCGTCACGATCGCGACGACTGCCGCTGGCTGATTCAGCAGACCAAGGCCGTTCTCCACGACTGCGAGGACGAGTCCGCCGATGACGGCGTTGGATACGCGGCCTCGCCCGCCGAACAGTGAGGTGCCCCCGATGACGGCGGCACCCACGGCGAACAGAAGCGTGTTCAGCCCGCCTGCAGTGGGGTCGACCGACCCGACCTTCGAGGAGTAGACGATCGCGCCGAGGGCCGCAAACGAGGCGGAGATGATGAACACGCTTCCGCGAATCTTGGGGACGTCGATGCCTGCACGTCTGGCCGCCTCCGCGTTTCCGCCCACCGCATAGATGTATCGACCGTATGCGGTGTGGTCGAGAACGTAGGTGCCCGCGACGAGCAACGCGAGCACGATCGGCACGACGAAGGGCACCCCTGCGATGACGAGGTTGGCATTCTGCGATCGGTCGATGGTGAGCAGCCCGGTGGCAGCAGCGCCAAGCAGGACGACCGCGGCGACCTTGATCGCCACGACGGACAGGGGTGCCGTGGTGAGACCCCTTCGAGCCCTTCGCTTGTAGCGGGTGAGTTGAAGGCCTGCGAACATCGCGACGGATGCGCCGTAGAGGAGCCAGCTAGTGCCGACGTCGAGATTGCCATTGGCGACCGCACGCAATGTCGGATCGGTGTTGATGCCGAGCACTCCGCCATCGCCGATGAGCAGAAGAATCACTCCCTGCCATGTGAGGAAGAGCGCGAGGGTGATCACGAAGGATGGAATGCGCACCTTCGCAACCAGGAAACCCGAGAGCGTTCCGATCGAGGCTCCCACCGAAACCGCAAGGAGCATTTCGACCCATGGGTTTGCCGGGATGCCGAGCAGGAGGATGGCCGGTGGGATCAGGCCGATCAGGGCTGCGGCCCAGATCCGCATCCAGATCGCCAGTCCCACCGTGGCAAGACCCACGGCGATGAACGTAGCGAAGACGGGCGTCCCCATGGCTCCGAGCATGTTGCCGTTGCTGACGTAGTGCAGCGCAAGCATGGCCGCCGTGACGCCGGATGCCGCTCCCGCCGAGACGTCGATCTCACCAAGCAGGAGGACGAACACCAAGCCCATGGCGATGATGGTTCGCCCTGCCCCCTGCGACAGCAGATTGGCGAGATTGGTGAGCGAGAGGAACACGGGCGAGCTGAACGCGAACATGGCGACGAGCACCGACAGCCCGAAGAGTGCTGGGAGCGTGCCGAGTTCGCCAGATTTGAGTCGTGCCCGGTAGTCGGTGATGGCGCTCGCCAATGACCTGTCGGTGGTGTCGCCGCCGAAGTCGGCCCTGTCGACTCGACCGGCGGTACGTGTGGGGATTGACATTCTGCCCAGTCCTAAGTCAGGTGGTGTGAACTAGCGGAGGTTTCGGGGCGACCAGAGCCGAGGTCGTCGGATCGTCCGGTGGTGATGAGCTGAACGACCTGACTGTGGGTGACCTCGGAGGTCTTCACCTCGGCCACCAGTCGACCGAGATAGAGCACCGCGATTCGGTCGGCGACCTCGAATACGTCGGCCAGGTTGTGACTGATCAGGACGACGCCTCGGCCTTGTTCCGCGAGTCGACGCACCAGGTCGAGAACCTGTCGGGTCTGGGCCACGCCGAGCGCGGCCGTCGGCTCGTCCAGGAGGATCACCTTGGACTCCCAGAGCACCGATTTCGCGATGGCGACGGTCTGCCGCTGGCCACCGGAGAGGGCGCTGACAGGTTGGCGGACGGAACTGATCGTCCGCACGGAGAGCGAGGCGAGGGCGGAGCGGGCCTGCTCCTCCATGGTTTCCTCGTCGAGATACCACGTGGAACCCTGCTCGCGGCCCAGGAACATGTTTTGGACGATGTCGAGGTTGTCCGCCAGGGCGAGGTCCTGATAGACGACCTCGATGCCCAGCTCCGCTGCCGCCCTCGGATCGTGGAGGGTGACGGTCTCGCCCTCGAACCGGAAGGTTCCTGAGTCGACGGGATGGATGCCGGCAATGCACTTGACGAGCGTCGACTTCCCCGCCCCGTTGTCCCCGACCAAGGCGACCACGTTGCCCGCCTCGACCGAGAACGCCACGTCGTGGAGAACGCCGACCGGGCCGAACGACTTGTTTATCCCTTCCAGGGTGAGCAGGCCGGCACTCATTCGATCCCCAGCTCCTGGCAGGCCGCGACCAGATCGGCCGCGCATAGGCTCTGCGCCGTCACATATCCCCCGTCGACGACCATCTTCACGTTGTCCCGAGTGACGACTTCGGGGTCCAGAAGAACCGACTTGATCTCCCGATCGGTCTTGGGATCGACGGTCGTCTGTGAGGCGAACTCGTCTGCGCCTGCGGCGTTTCCGTCCGCGACGAGAGCGGCGAGCTTCGCAGTCGCCTCGGCCTGCGTCTTGATGGCCTTGAAGACGGTCATCAGCTGGTCGCCGCGCAGAATCGACTGGAGTCCGGCCAGGGTGGCGTCTTGCCCGGTTACTGGCACCTTGCCATTGAGGCCGTTCTTCTGAAGGACCGTGATCACGGCTCCGGCCATCCCGTCATTCGCCGCGATCACGCCGTCGACCCGACCACCGTTGCCGGTGAGGATCTGCTCGAAGGTCGTACCGCCGAGCTGGTTGTCCCACCCGGTGATGAACTGGTCGCGGACGAGAACGAGCGTGCGGTCGTCGTACAACGGCTGAAGAACGTTCATCTGTCCCTCGTGGAACTTCACTGCGTTGTTCTCGTCCGGCGCGCCCTCGATCTGAATGACCTGTGCGCCGGGGATGTCGCCGACGGCGTCGACCAACGCCTTGGCCTGCAGCTCACCCACCCGAACGTTGTCGAACGTCACGTAGTAATCGCTGGTGCCACCTGGATTGAGACGGTCGTACGCGATCGTCGGAATTCCAGCGTCGGAGGCCTTCTGCTCTACCGACGCGCCCACTTCCGGGTTGGGAGAGGCGACGACCAGCGCCTTGACGCCACTGGCGATCATCCCGTCGGCGAGGCTGGCGAACTTCTGCACGTCACCCTGCGCGTTCTGAATGTTCGCCGAGTAGCCCTCGCTTTCGATTGCGGACTCCAGATAGGGCTTGTCGAACGCCTCCCATCGAGCGGATGTGGCGGTCTCGGGGAGCAGCACTCCGATCGTTCCCCTTGAGTTCTCGGGTCCCGTCTCACCGCCGTCGGCGGAACCGGGGCCTGCCGAGTTCGCGCCACACGCGCTGAGAACCAGTGCGGCGGCGGCAATCACGGCGGCCAGCGCCATCCGTATGTCGCGGTGTCTTCCTCGCATGATCGTGTTCCTCTTCCTTGAGGTAGTGGGATGTCAGCCGGGGACCGACGAGCCAGACCGCATGCTCGTTTAGATCCGTATTGTTTGTTTTAGACTCGTATGCGAATATAAACCGAGCCTAAACGCAAACGCAATAGGCAATCGACGAGACGGAGTGGAGAGCCATGGGCGACTCATCGCTAGCGGGCAGGGTGGCCGTCGTGACGGGTGCGTCGCGGGGAATCGGCCGTGCGATCGCGCTCGACCTCGCGCGTGCCGGCGCGGACGTGGTGGTTGGCCTGCGAGCGACCGACAGCAACACCGACGTGGTGGGCGAGATCGAATCCTTGGGCCGAGAGGCGATTCCGCTAACGCTCGACGTTCGGGACCTCGACTCGTGCCGGGAACGACTCGACACGATCGCGGAAACACACGGCGGAGTGGACATTCTGGTGAACAACGTGGGCGGCAGCATCGTCAGCAGCGCCCTCGACGTCACCGAGGAAGACTTCGCGGCGGTCTGGGATCTGAACGTGCGCTCGACCTTCTTCCTTTCCCAGCACGTCACGCGCAGATTCTTCAAGGAGCGCGGCTCGGGCAGCATTGTGAACGTCGCATCGCAAGCCGGGATCGTCGCGCTGCCAGGCGAATCCGCCTACTGCGCCAGCAAGGCGGCGGTCATTCACCTCACCAAGTGTCTTGCGGTCGAGTGGGGTGAACTCGGAGTTCGCGTCAACGCTGTCGCACCGACCTTCATCGAGACAGACGGAACCGCCGAAGCCCTTGCCGATCGCGAGTTCCTCGACGACACCCTCGAACGAATTGCCGGCCTCCATCGCGTCGGAGTGCCGCAGGAGGTGGCCGCGGCCGTGACCTTCCTGGCGTCGCCGGGAGCTTCCTTGATCACCGGGCACACACTCGTCGTCGATGGTGGATGGACGGTGCGATAGCCAATGGGCGGGGCGCAAAGACGCAGCTACAGCGTGGGCGCGGACCTCGGCGGCACGAAAGTGTCCGCCGTCGTGGTCGACCCCCATGGCGAGGTGGTGGGGAGCTCCTACCGGCCTCACGACGGCACGGCGTCGGGTGCTGTCGCATCTCTCGCGGCACTAGTGACCGAACTGA
>NZ_JBEVLO010000070.1:0-44244 GCF_040509115.1 Mycobacterium sp.
AATCCGACGTGCAGTGCCGTGACGTCAACGCCGTGCGATGCCAGTTCCTCACGCACGACGTCGGTTTGGGCCCAGGAGGCGGCCTTGGCCGCTGCGTAGGCACCGAAGCCCTCGGGGTGGAGCCAGGCCAACACCGACAGTACGTTCAATACGGCTGCAGGCGCGTTGGCGATCAGGTGCGGTGCGAATGCACGGGTCACCGCCAGGGTCCCGTAGTAGTTCGTGTCCATTTCCGCACGGATGTCGGCCATCGGCGCCGACAAGACCCCTCCGGGGGTGTAGACCCCGGCGTTGTTGACGAGCAACGTGACATCGGTGGCTGCCTCGGCGGCGGCATCGATGCTTGCCTGGTCGGTGAGATCGATATGCAGTGGCACGACGCCGTCGAGAGTGACGCTATCGGGGTGGCGTGCGGCGGCGTAGACCTTCGCCGCACCGCGGGCGAGCACTTGTTCGGCGAAGTGCCGACCAAGCCCCCGGTTCGCACCGGTCACCAAGACTACCGAACCTTCAATCTTCATGGCGTGCCCTACTTTTCGCTCGGCATGATGAGTGGCTTGTCGGTGCGCAAGGCGTCCAGGGTCTTGCGGTCGAGATTCAACGTGGCGCCGACAACGGATTGTGGGGTGAGGCCGAGCCATTGGTTGGCCGACACATCGGTGAAGCGATCGCTGCGGAACAGTTCGAGCATGATCACCGGGTCGTCGCCGACGTTCTCGAAGTAATGGCCCATGGCGTTGGGTACGTAGCCGACGTCACCGGGGTAATAGTCGAAGGTCCTTGCCTTGCCACTCGATCCGAAGACACACATGCGGGCGTGCCCCGAGATCCAGTACTGCCACTCGTCATGGTCGGGGTGCCAGTGCATCTCGCGGACCGCACCGGGCGCCAACTCGACGTACGCTGCGGCGATCGTCGACGCGGAAGGGAAGTTGCGCGAATCGGTGATGCGCACGCTTCCCCCGGGGACCTCGATGGGGTCTTGGGCAAGCATGCGGTGACTCATCCGCTCCGCCGTGCCGACTGGGGACTGCACTGCGGTGATGTCATCGACGAGGGCGCCGGGCACGTCACCGGGGAAGATGTAGCGGCTGTGTTCGATCTCGCCGGCAGTGGGGATATTGGCGAACGATGACTCGGGCACGGCGAAGTTCTTGGCCAGGATGCGTTTAGGCGTATGGGCGAACCAGTCGGTGACTAGGAAGGTTTCGTTCTCCGAGAAGTTGCCGTCGTCGAAGACCAACAGGAACTCGCAATCCTCCAGCGCCTGAATCGAATGCGGGAAGCCGGCGCGGAAGTTCCACAGATCACCGCGGCCGATGTCGTCGATGAAGTTACGGCCGTCCGGGTCGATGGCAGCGATGCGGGCGCTGCCGGCCAGCATGAACGCCCACTCGGCTTCGCGGTGCCAGTGCAGTTCCCGGTAGGCACCCGCTTTGAGTCGCATGTTGACCCCAGCCAGGGTAGTAGCCACCGGCAACTCGCGAACCGTCGTCTCGCGCGCCCAGCCTCCGTTGAGGAGCCGATTGTGGGAGGCGGCGAACGACCACTTGAGGTTGGGCAGACTGCCCGAGTCGGTGTCCGGGGCGCCGGGGTTCTGCACCCCGATGGCCACGTTGTCTGGGCCCAGGACCGTCGCGCCCTCGTCGCCGTCGATGGTGGGTACTGCGTTGTGGGCGTTGATATCGAGGGTGGTCATATTGGGCTTCCTTCCCCTAGGCGGCAGTTGGGTTGATGAGCGGTCGTGTTGAATCGTTTGGTCGAAACCGAAATCGTCGTTTCATGCGGAGCGGGCATCGTTGCTGGCTGCCGCGAATGCGCCATTGTCGTTGCCGGCTAGAACCCAGACGCTCGATTAGCGCAGCGCCATCTCGAGATGCGTATGAGGGTCTCGGGGGCCGAAGTAGCGACGATCGGTTTCCTCGATCTCGATGTCGTTGATGCTGGCCTCACGCCGCCGCATCAGGCCCGAGTCGGTGAACTCCCACAGTTCATTTCCATAGCTGCGGTACCACTGGCCGCTTGTAGATTGCCATTCGTACTGAAACCGGACCGCGATGTGGTTGTCGGTGAAGGACCAAAGGCTCTTGCGTAATGCGTACTCGCGCTCGCGTTCCCACTTCTGGTTGAGGAAGTCGATGATCGCATCGCGGCCGGTGATGAAGTCGTCGCGGTCGCGCCATTGGCTGTCCTCGGTGTAGACGAGGCTGACCCGGTGGGCGTCCCGGGAGTTCCAGGCGTCCTCGGCCGCCTGGACCTTGATGAGGGCCGTTGCGTAGGTGAACGGCGGGAGTGGGGGGTGTGTCTCTGGCATGTGTGCGTCCTCTGAAAGGCGGTTCTGCAGTAGGTATATGCCGAGAGCGACCGTCGTGGCTAGAGATACCGGGCAACGCCCGTACTAACTACGGGTATGAACGGCTCGGGGTTGCGGATTACCGGCCGCCGACCATCGATTGCGCCGGGTGACTCTAGAGCCCGCTGTCGAATTCCACGTTGCGCAGGTCTCGGCGCGAGGCGATCCCGAGCTTGGCAAAGATTCTGCTCAGGTGCCACTCCACGGTCCGCGGGCTCAAGAACAACTGTCCGGCGATCTCAGAGGTGGTGTGACCATTGCGTGCGAGGCGGGCGATGTGACTTTCTTGCGCTGTCAATTTCACCGCCTGCCCCGCGGGGCGAGCACTGACAGCCTCGCCGGCAACTGTCAGCTCGCGCCGGGACCGGTCCGCGAAGCCCTCAACGCCCATCGCAACAAACGAGTCGTAGGCAATCCGGAGTTCAACCCGGGCGTCACGTCGCCGCCGAACCCGACGTAACCATTCGCCATACACGAGGCGGGTACGCACCGCATAAAGAGTGTAGCTGTGCTCCAGCAACTCAATGGCCTTCTCGTACAACGCCTCCGCGGAGGGGTCGTCACCGGCGACCAGCGCAGCGGAGCGAGCTGCCAGACCCAGCGCGGTATCGGTTCGGCTAGCGTCGGCGCGTTCGGTGAGACGCGCGAGGGCACCGGCGGCGATTTGCTCTTCCCCGCAGCGCGTCGCCGCTTCGATCATCTCGACCAGAATGTAGCCGTAGTACCCGGTATCGTCGAACCGCGCAGCTGCTACGCACGCTGCTAGCGCCTCGTTGTACTGCCCTAAACTGTTGTGCAGTATCGCCTTCGCGCAGAGGGCCACTGTCACCTCGCCGCCCTGGCTAAAAGCGGTGGCCTCGTCAATCGCTGACTGCAGCAGTGTGCGACACAGCTCCTCCTGCCCGCGATAAGCAGCGAGATAGGGCCGAATGGATGGCAACGGTGGCGCACCCGTCGCAGCCGTGATGGTTTCGGCTTCCGCGATCAAGTCTGCGGCCTGGTCAAAGAGTCCGTCGGTGATGCATAGCCCGGCATGCTGATACAGGGCCGCGGGCAACACGTTCAATTCGCCTGCCGCACGTAATGACTTGACCTGTCGTACAGCCAGCGTGTTACTCGTCGCCCGATCGAAGAGGTCTAGACAGACGCGGTGAGTCAGGTAATGCCAGCGCGGGTCGGTCGTCCCCGCTTCGCCTTCGCGCAGGCATTCCTGCAGAGCCTTCCTCAATAAGGGGGCCGCAGCGACGTAACCGGCGGTCAGTCGGACCACCAGACCGTCGAGAAACAAGTCGACCACCCTGGGCGGCTCCGCAGCCGCCGGGGCCAAACGTGCGGCCTCGGCGACTGATGTCAGCACGCCATGCCCGCCGTCGGGAAGTCGCCCCAGCGCCATAGCCACCAGCAGTGCCTCGAGGTAAGTCTCTCTTGCCAACGCCGGATCCAAGGGCCCTAGGCGCTCGGCTGCCGCCAGCAGCAGCGAAGGGGCGTCGCAGCCGCGATTGATGGCAAACGCCAACTTGGCCCGCAGCAGAGCTATTCGTGCACCCACGTATTCGGCGGTATTGTCCGCGGCAGCGGACACCATCAAATCCGAAGCCGCCGCTGGCGCCCCGGCGTCCAACTTTGCGTTGGCCGCATCCAGGCGACGCTCCACCCGTAGTTCCGGGTCGGGAGTCAATTCGGCCGACAGGGAGAGGAACGCCGCAGCAGCGGCGACTCCTCCCCGGGCCCGGGCCCGCTCAGAAGCCAGCAGCAGCTCAGCGGCAATCTGCTCGTCGGGCCGCGCTGCAGCCTTGGCGGCGTGCCATGCCCGATGCTCGTCTGCAGCTGCACCCGTGATGACTTGTGCCAAGGCCCCATGAACCCGGCGCCGCGCCGAGATCGGCGCGGTGCGGTAGACCGCCGACCGGATCAGCGGATGGCGGAAGCGAATCCCGCCGAACACGGTGATCAGACCCGCCTCTTCGGCAGGCCCTGCGACCGACACATCCAGACCGAGGCGCTCGGCCGCCGCCCACAACCAATCAGACCTGCCCGCCGACTCTGAAGCCGCGATCAACATCAATAACACTGTGTTGGCGGGCAATTCACGTATTCGGCGCTCAAAGCTCGACGAAATTCGTGATGCTCGCGACGTCGCGTTGGCCAAGCCATACCCCCCGGCGAGTTCCACTGGATCCAAAGCCCGGTGCAGTTCCAGCAGTGCCAGCGGGTTTCCACCCGACTCGGCGAGGAGATTCTCGCGCACACGCTCGTCCCAACGACCCGGCACCATCTCACCGAGCAGGACCCGGGCATCAGCGTCGTCGAGGCCCCCCAGTTCCAGTTCGGGTAAGCCGCTGAGTTGGCGTTCGGCGCCCAAATGCCGAACAGCGAAGAACACGGCGATCGGATCCGCCATGAGCCGCCGCGCGACCAGTCCGAGTGCATCCAGTGACGCCGCGTCCACCCATTGGGCGTCATCGACAACACAGACGATCGGGCGCTCGCCAGCGGCCTCGCCGAGCAGCGTGAGTAGGGCCAACCCCACCAGCAGCGGGTCCGGTGGCCCGCCTGTCGCAGCGTCGCGCAACCCCAAAGCTACTTGCAGTGCGTTGCTTTGAGGGTCTGGCAACTTGTCGAGGAGATCCAGGAACGGCGCACAGAGTTGCTGCACGCCGGCATAGGCCAGCTCCATCTCGGATTCGGCGCCGCTGAGGGTGATGACGCGCGCGTCGGACCCAAGCGTTAGCACGTCGGCCAATAAGGCCGTCTTACCGATGCCAGGCTCACCCCTGATAACCATTACTCCGCTGCGGCCATGTCGCATCCCGGCCAGCATGTCGGCCACCACCCGCTGCTCCCGTTTCCTTCCGATCAGAGCGCGGGTGGGACGAACGTGCATCCCCACGTGTACATCGTGTTCGCGTCGTACCCGGCGGCTGCCGATCTCAGGACTCACCGTCCGCTTTAGACGCTTGCTCGGTTTCGTCACGTTGGGACCCTTGCACTCAATGCAGCAAACTTCAGCTGCCGATCGATCAGAGACTGTCCTCGTATCGAATCCAAGCAGGCGGAAACGCCTCACATCGCGATCGGTACACGAAGTCCCGGGGTTTATACGGGTTTAGGAAGCCGGCCCCCACGGGCTCTCACTCACTCGCTCGGCGGCACCTCGTCAACTTGCTGGCTGCTCACCGGGGGCTCCGCCGCCGGGATCACCGCTCGCCTGCGCCGCCGCCCGATCGAAGTTACTGCGAGCAATCCGATGATCGACGTCACCGCGACGAAGTAGTACGGCGACATCAGGTCACCGGTCCATTCGACCAGCCAGGTCGAGACATATGGTGCGGTACCACCGGCGAGTACCGATGACACGTTGGTCCCCAGCGCCGTCGCGGTGTAGCGCACGTCTCGGGAAAACAATGGCGGGATGATCGTGTAGGTGGCGACCTGCAGAGCCGCCATGTTCGAACAGATGAGTACGAATCCGGCAGTCGCCCAGCCGAGGTGCCCTTCGCCCATCACCAGTAGACAGGGGTAGGTGAGGACGGCGTACCCCATTAATCCGATCGTTGCCACCTTTAGCGTGCCCACCCGGTCGGCCAACCGCCCTGCCAAGGGCATCAATGCCACCGCCCACAGCGTGACGGCGGCGGAAATCCAATAGACCGCGGACGTTGGGTAGCCGAGATACGTGACCATGTAGATGCTGAGAAAGGTCAGGCTGAAATAGGCAGTCCCCTGAACGCTCACCCCCAGCCCTATCGACTGGACCAGCGCCACCGGGTGGTCGCGGACGGTGGACACCAGCGGAACGCGTGGCACCACTGCGTCTCTGACTGTCGCGTCGATGTCGGGCAGCGCCCGTCGTGCTGCAAAGCAGACGAGAGCCAAGGGCAAGCCGAGCAGGAAGAGAATTCGCCAACCCCAGCTGTCGAGCTGTGCCTTGGTGAGCACACCCGTAATCGCTCCCACCGACGCCGCCGCCAGAGCGAATCCACTGTTGATTCCCATCGGAACGAATGCGCCATAACGGGCCTTTCGTCCCGACGGCGCCCCCTCCGAGATCATCGTCGCCGCGCCGCCCACCTCGCCGCCAGCGAAGAAGCCCTGTGCAACGCGAACGACGACCAGCAATGTCGGAGCGACCACTCCGACCGTCGCGTAGGTGGGTAACACGCCCATGGCGGCATTGGCGACGCCGATCCCGACCACCGTTGCGAGCAACGCACGCCGACGGCCGTACCGATCACCGAGCCAGCCAAAGAAGACGCCGCCCACCGGACGCACCACGTAGGACATCGCGAAAACCGCGAGCACGGCCAATAGCGACGCCACACCGTCGGTGGCAGGAAAGAACAACGGGGCGATGATCGTGGCCGCGCAACCGTACAGTGCATAGTCGTAGTACTCGATGAGCGTGCCCAAACCACCTGCAATGACAACCCGACGCATTCCCCGGGTCTCAATTGCCGAATTCGCTGCCGATGCCTTCAAATGCCACCCGCCCAATGGCCGTTTGGCCGCCTACCGCAGGCGCCAACGATGGGTGATCTTTGGCCGCACGTAGATCGTCGGCGCTCAGCTGACGAGGCCTCGCTCACCGCTCTGGATCCAACTGAACGCACGATGGTGCATTTGGCAAACTGCCAGACGACCAACGGCATAGCGGGATAGTAACGCTAAGATCCGAGACCTGGATCCTTGCAAAGCCGGTGGTCTTGCCCAGGGGCCCGCCCGCCCCCCGTAATTGCCGACGGACTTCACCAAGTTCAGTAGAAGTCTGTGTCCGCGTCGCATATACCTAATTCGACAGGCGGAATTCGGGAGTGAGGGGCAGGGTTGTCAGAGGCGTACCGTCCTTCGCCACGGTGGGCCGCTCACTCAGTCAAGGTGAGGGTGCCTGGTGATGAAGCGTGCTGCATTGAGCGTCATTGTCGGGAGATCCGGTGCTGATTGGCGGGCGGCACGACACTGTTGCAATCCCACGACACTGTTGCAATCCGCAGCCAACACTGCGAACTACTCTCCCAGTCAAGATGAGTGCGCATGCGCGCCAGTGATTCCTTTGTCGGGCGAGATCTAGAGCGGCAGCACTTTGCGGAACTGGTCGATGCCGCACGCAGAGGCGAAAGCCGCGTGTTGGTCGTCAAGGGTGAAGCCGGCATCGGTAAGACGGCGCTGCTGCGACACGGTCTCGTCGAATCCGCCGATGTTCGCGTCATTCATATCGTCGGCGCGGAGTCAGAGCTTGAGCTGACATACGCAGCGGTCCAGCAAGTGTGCGCGCCTCTGACAGACACGATCGGCAGGCTGCCACGAGCGCAGCGCGGTGCCCTCCGGGTGGCACTCGGCTATGACACCGGCGACGTGCCAGATCGACTGCTGGTGGGCTTGGCCCTGTTGACCCTGCTCAGCGAGGCTAGTGCCGAACGCGCCGCCGTCTGCGTGATCGACGATGCGCAATGGGTCGACGTTGCCTCACTTCAGGCGCTGGCCATCGTCGCCCGGCGGATCGCCGCCGACCGCGTCGCTATGGTCTTCGCCGTCCGCGATTCATACGACGTCCACGAACTGCATGGCTTGCCGGGAATGACACTGACCGGACTCAACCGCGTCGATGCGGGTGCGTTGCTGGCCGCCGGCCTACCCGGCCGCATTGACGAACAAGTTCTCGAGAACATTCTCGACGAGGCCCAGGGCAACCCGTTAGCCCTGCAGGAGCTGACGCAGGCCATCACCTCTGACGGCCTAGCTGGCGGGTACGGGCTCGGGCAAGTGACATCGGGTAGGAACGCCATCGAGGAGACCTACCGTCGGCGGCTTCAAGAGCTTCCATCCGACACCCAAATGCTGCTTCTCGTGGCCGCCTGTGATCCCGCCGGCCGGTCGGACTGGTTGTGGTCGGCCTCCGACCTGCTAGGTATCGACCGATCCGCGGCAAGCCCCGCAGCTGGCGAAGGTCTGGTCACCGTCGGTCCGGGAATCCGGTTCTCGCACCCACTAATTCGGGCAGTGGTCTATCACGAGGCATCAGATGCGGACCGCCGTACCGCCCACGGTGCGTTGGCACAGTCGATCGTCGACGCCCACGCCGGGGAGTACCGCGCCTGGCACCGCGCCCACGCCACGATCACCGCCAACGAGGACGTCGCCCAGAATCTGGAGAGCAGCGCGGAGCGGGCAAGTGCGCGCGGCGGCTGGGCGGCCGCTGGCGCATTCTTAGCCAAGGCCGCCGAGCTCACGCCGGACAACGATGGTCGGGCGCGACGTCTCGTGGACGCCGCACAGGCGAAACTCGACGCAGGGGCCACCGAACAAACCGCGCAACTGATTGCGCTGGCGCGGAGTCTCAGCGCAGATCCGATGATTCATGCCCGTAGCAGTACCATCCGCGCGCGTCTGGCCTATGCCACCAGCCGCGGGCGAGAGGTACCTGCCCTGCTTCTCACCGCCGCTCAACAGATGGAATCGCTTGACCCCCTCGTCGCGCGTGAGATCTATCTGAACGCCTTGAGCGCGGCCACGTTGATAGGTCGGTTCGCCGCAACCGAGCAGGATTCAGCCGCAGGGATCGCCCGAGTCGCTCGACTCGCTCCTCGGCCACCATCGACACCACGGGCGGTCGATCTGCTCCTTGAGGCCGCGATCATCCGCGTCGAGCAAGGCGCTATCGCTGCCGCGCCCATTTTCAAACAGGCACTGAGTCGATACATGCAGGATCTATCCGCTGGCCAGGTGACACATGGTGCCCTCGACTTCGTGTGGCGCCCAGCGCTGGACCTTGCCGACCACGACACCTACGACGCTTACACCACACATTTGGTGGCAACGCTGCGCGCCGCGGGCGCGTTGAGTCAGCTGCCGATCGCGCTCTACACCCGCGCAGGTTCCAACTTGTGGGCAGGAAGACTTGAGGAAGCGGCACGATTGATCGACGAAGCCGCCGTTATCGGCGCGGTGACGAGACAACCGTTGCCCAAAGGGATCCGCGCCCAACTCGGTGGCTGCT
Source organism: Mycobacterium sp. (assembly GCF_040509115.1). GTDB lineage: Bacteria > Actinomycetota > Actinomycetes > Mycobacteriales > Mycobacteriaceae > Mycobacterium. The sequence goes on from NZ_JBEVLO010000070.1 coordinate 9,348, forward strand.
TGGGTGACGAGCAGTACTGCCACGCCTCGCTCGCCGAAACCATTTCAGCGGGACGCGAACGCGGCGAGGGCTTCGACATCACGGTCGCTCAGCATGGAACTGCCATCTTGGAGAACGGCCTCGGTCATTACGAAGAAGCATTCGCCGCGGCGTCGGCAGGTCTGCAATACGACGATTTCGGCCTCCGTGCCCTGCTATTAACCGAACTGGCGGAGTCGGCATCTCGAAGCGGCGCGAGCGAGGCCGTGCAAGACGCCTGCAGTGAGCTCGTCGAGCTCGCACGAATCAGCGGCACCTCGACCGCCCACGGCATGGCCTGCCGTGCAAAGGGGTTAGTTGACGACACCGACGCGGAAGGGGCGTTTCTGGAGGCAATCGATCACTTCGAACGCAGCCCGGTCAGGTTCTTCCTTCATCGGACACATCTCGTATACGGAGAATGGCTGCGACGCGCGAAGCGCCGCGGTGACGCGCGCAAGCATCTGCAAATTGCTTGCGATGAATTGACTTTGGCTGGCGCTAAAGGGTTCGCGCAGCGCGCGCGGAACGAACTGCGTGCGACGGGAATGGTGGTCGCAAACCACGAATCGAACACAGCAGCGGTTCTGACCACGCAGGAGCATCAGATCGCCAAGCTTGCCCGCGACGGCCACACCAACACCGAGATCGCAGCGGTACTCTTCCTCAGCCCCCGAACCGTGGAATGGCACCTCGGTCGGATCTTCACCAAGCTCGGCGTCCGAACGCGCCGAGACCTGCGCAGGATCGCGCTGGAGATCACCTGACTCTGGGTTGTCCTGCGCCCCCGGTCTTTATAGAAGATGCCGACGTCGGTGGTTGCGAGGGTAGGCATGCAGTTGCGACCGCCTTGCGGGGCCCCCTCTCGTACCCGTGCTCATCCCGGGGAACAGACAACCGGGGTCGCCCATGCTAGTTGGTACGCGCCGTCGGCTGCTTGACTCATAGCCGTGTCTGATTCCCTCGGTGCCGCCCACCACGCTCTGATCGCGGTGCTGTCATGATCGCAGGAGCCTGGCGCCGTGGATGACCACCACCGACGCCGACTGGTGATCGCACTCCCAGATTCGTATGAGTCAGCGCGCCGACGCTACGAGCTACTGGTGCCCAAACTCGATGACCTCGCGTTCGCCGGTGCCAGGTCCTGGCATCAGATGCTCCTGGTCGCCCAGGCGAACGCACCCCACGGTTTCCTTCGCTACTACCGAGACGACCTCGCAGCGACCTTTCACGGTTCGCCGTCGCGCTGGAAGGCCACCGAGTACCTGATGGGCAACTATGCGCTCACCGAGACCTTGTTTCGTCGTCAGCCGTCGACGGTGCTCAATGGTCGCCTGCGGACATTGATCTACGTTGATCCCACTGGGGTGACACGATTGACCGTCGATCAGCCCAGTCTGCAATTCGCGTCCTGTGACAGCTCGGGATGCGCTTTGGGTCAACGTCTCGACGCCTGTCTAGCTCATCTGATCGGTCTTCTCGGGGGTCAGGTTCCACAGCAACTGGCGCTCAGTGTCGGTGAACATTACGACGTTCGACCCTCGGTGCCGACACAGCGGGAGACCTCCACCCCCTCGCGCACCCCCTCGCGGAATTCGGCCGGGCAATGAGCCCGACGGCCGGACGGCGCTGAGATGTCCTGGCAGATGCACGTCGCGGCCACCTACACCCGGGTGCTGCGCAAGCCCAGGACTTACGGGTCGGTCCGCGCCGCCGCGGCCTTTCTCGCTCGACCCAAATCCGCTCCGCGACCGCCAGAAACGCTATCAGCCGACAAGAGACTTCAGTTATCCCGCACCACTTTCGGTGCCTTTCACTGCTACACGCTACAACCCAGGGACCAGGGAACCCCGGTAGCCGACTCGGGCAGCATCGTCTATCTCCACGGCGGCGGCTACGTCAACGAAATTCGCAGTGCTCATTGGAATCTCGCCGCTGACATAGCCGATGCCTGCCATCGACCCGTTCATCTCCCCATCTATGGATTGGCACCCAGACATCATGCCGTCGAGGCCAGCGGCTTCGTACAGGCGGTCATACACAGCGCGGCAACCGTCGGTCCGGTATACCTTGTCGGCGACTCTTCTGGCGGTGGGCTAGCGCTGGCCGCTGCGCAGAACTCGATGGGCGTGGTCCGGCTCGCGCTGCGCGGGATCACCCTGATCTCCCCGTGGCTCGACATCGCCTTACGCAATCCCGACGTCCACGTGGTGGCTCCGCACGATCCCTGGCTCAGCCCTCATGGACTGCGCTACATCGGGCAGAAATGGGTCGGCGACCTCCGCGACGACGACCCGCGGGTGAGCCCGCTGTTCGGCAACTCGGCCGGCCTGCCTTCCATCGACCTCTACGTCGGCACCCGAGACCTCTTCATGCCCGATTGCCGACTGCTTCGCGACCGACTCGACGAAGGCGCACTCCGTTACCACGAAGCACCGGGCGCCATTCACATCTACCCACTTCTTCCCGTTCCCGAAGGTCGCCGAGCCCGCCTGAGTCTCCTTGCCCACATGGCTGACTCGTTCACAGGGGATTAGAAACGTGCCCCGCGCCGCAAGGCGGTGAAGGGGGCGTTGACGAACGCGGTGACGCCGCTGCCCCCAGGGGGACACGCGGGAAGTTCGCTTCGCGCGTCAGGGGAAGAGCAGCAACTTCCCCGTACTGAGGCGGTCCTCCATGTCGCCGTGTGCACGCGCCGCCTCAGCCAGGGGATATTCACCACCGATCCGAATCTTGAGTCGCCCTTCGAGCACCCAGTCGAACAGCTGAGCCGTATGCGCACGCAGCAGCTCCGGTGTCGGAACGTGGTCGTTGTAGTTCGCGAAGCCGATCTTGATGCTCTTTGGCAGACTTCCAATATTGATCGGGTCTGGTCCACCGAGCACGGGCCCGTACCAGCAGAAGGTGCCCGACCGGCGTAGCACGTCGAGGGAGCCTTGAAACGTGGTCGGTCCCGAACCGTCGTAGACGACGTGCACGCCCTCACCATAGGTCAACCGACGCGCCTCCTCGGCGAAATCACCTGCAGCGTCGACGATCACGTGGTCAGCGCCGGCGTCGCGGGCCAACGCTGCCTTGCGCTCGGACGACACCCGCCCAATCACCGACCCGCCGCGCATCTTGATGATTTGCGTCAACAGCAATCCGAGACCGCCGGCAGCGGCATGCACGAACGCGATGTCGCCGGCACGGACGGGATAGAAATCCGTCGCGAAGTGACTGGCGGTCAAGCCCTGCATCATCACCGCGGCAGCGGTCCGGTCGTCGATCGCATCGGGAATGCGCACCAGCTTTGACGCAGGGATGGCGATGTGGTCGGCGTAGCTGCCTGGTGCGTACACCCAACTGACGCGATCACCGACGGCCACGTTGCCGACACCCTCACCGATCCCCTCGACCACACCCGCGCCCTCCACGCCGATCACTTGGGGATAGACCGACGGTTGGGTCCATGGCATGCCCTGTCGGACACCGATATCCATGAAGTTCACCCCGGCGAACGAGATCTGCACCAGCGCCTGGCCGGGGGCAACGACCGGGTCGGGCCACTCCGTGTATTCCAGTACGTCACGGCCGCCTGTGCCGTTCATCACCACAGCTTTCATCGGATGTTCCTTTCGATTGGAACCGGTAGGGCGGCACTCGCGGTGCCGAACACGCACGTCAGGAATGGTCTTCGCACTCATCGGCGGCTATCGCCGGGCCCGCAGACAACCCCGGCGACCCACGGCCAGGGTGTGCACCAGTGTTCGGGTGAACGGTCATCGGCGTCGCCACGTGGCCTGCGTGCCATGGTGATTTCGACTGGCGTTCGCGCCGGGCGATCAAGGCGTCACGTATCCCTGTGGGCACGGTGAGGCCCACCGCCATACACGCGACTACCACCGCGGCCGTGGCCCCGTCGGCAGCGATCGCCGAGATCACCGTCGAGGATGCCTTCGAGGGCAACTGCACCAGGCCGGCCAACGCGCGAAAGACATAAATTCCGGGGACCAATGCAACGACTGCAGCGAATCCAACTGCAGCGAAGGGGAACCGGTGAAAGTAGGCGACCGCACCAAGGACGATTCCCACGAACGCACATGAGACCAGGGCTGCCGTGCCAAGACTTCCGTGAGCGACGTTGAGCACCCACCAGTGCAGCGCGTGCGCCGTGGCGCCCACGGTCACCGGCCAGACGATGAACCGGTACGGCATGGAGTAAAAGATGGGAAAGCACGCAGCGGCAATCGCGGCGCCCACGACGTCGGCAAGCAACGCGTCATGCGGGCCGGGACTGTCCAGCTGGAGACTCTGCCCACCAACGCCGAGACCTACGATGAGTCCAGCCGCGATCGCCGACAACACCAGCATCGCGTAGCTCAATCTGGCGACTCCGAGCGCCACTCGTAGGCCCAGCAGGTCCATCGCGCCCATCAGAATGTGCGGCCCGGGGACGAGAACGATTGCAGGACAGATGGCTACGAGCCCAAGAGCGGTATGCGGGTCGAGGCGGCTTGCGACCACCCCCGCGATTCCCGCTACCAGGGCGGCCGCGAATGACTGCCCCAATATGCCCACGCCGGCGCGGAGCAACGCTCGGCGAACGAGGCCACCGAGACCCGCCACCGCTGCCACCATCGCCACCACGGACCAATGCGGTGCACCGTAGACCAAGGACAACCCGGCAGCTCCAGCCGCGCACGCAACGACGAAGACCGGGGTTCGCGCCGGCGGCACATTAGCCGCTGCAGACAGAACCGCCCTGAGCTCTCGGCTGCCCGCCACACCACGCTCGATGTCGTCGACTGTCCGCATCACCGCCGCAACCCGGCGCATATTCATGTCGATCGGTTGCGCGGCCACGAGCTGCATCGGTCGGTCGGTATGGGTGTCCCTGACGAACACAGCGTCCCAGGTCGGAATCAAGGTGGCGGCCGAACCCAGCCCCCTGTTGAGACGGTCAACAGCTACTAGCGTCATCGCTGTGGACTGACCGTTGGCGTGCAGCACGCAAGCTGTCTGCAAGATGAGTTCCCGCTCGTCGATCGGCTCCGCCGACGTGTCCACGCACCACCTCCTTCGGCTTCACGCGCGAATCGTCTCGTAGCTGTGCATCAGCGCACCGAGTCTCCCGCGCTGAATGGAGTATGTCGGTGTGCGCCGCTCAACAAACCCGGATAAACCACGGGCGGTAGGTCGGGAGACCCGCCACTGGGCCGACTCCGCCGCACCTGGGCGGGCGAAGAGAGACCGTGCCACGGTGGCCCCGTGACCGATCTTCATGCCTCCTCGGAGCCACCGTAGGTCGCGACGATAGAGCGGAGGGTAGGAAGATCATCGATCAGCTCGGCTAGCGATCGCCGATAGGTCAGCGCACTCACGGAGATGGCCCCGGTGGGCATGGTCGGTGACGCCATGAAGATCGGCACCGCTATGCAGTTGATCCCTTCTTCGTTCTCCCGATCCTCGGTGGCGTAGCCACGCTCCCGGCTGCGGCTGAGTTCGGCAGCCAGGTCGTCGAGGCTGGTTTTGGTACGCGGTGTGCGAACCTCGAGTTCGCCTGCGTTGAACCAGCGTTGCACGGAATCATCGTCTGGCAGCGAGTAACTGAGCAGTACCTTCCCGACTGCCGTCGAATGCGCTGGGTTCCGTCCTCCGACGGTCGAGGTCAACCGCACTGCGCCGACAGTCGGGTCCACCTTGGCGCGATACACGACCGTCCGACCGTCGAGCACCGCGTAGTGCGCTGTTTCGCCGTAGTGCGCCGCTAGCGCCTCAAGTATCGGCTGAACCCGGATGTGGTCGGGCCTCGCCTCGTGATTGGTGAAGGCCAGGCGCAGAAATTCATCGCCCAGCACGTAGCTTCCCCGGCCGGACGTCGCGGCGAAGCCCGCCCGCCTGAGCGCAGTCAGAGCTCGGTGAATGGTGGGCTTCGGTGAATCCAACGCCCGCGCAAGCTCGTCCAGTCCCACCCCTGCCGGATGCAGTGCCACTTCTCTGAGCACTGCGAGAACCCGATCCGAACCCACCAGAGACGAAACGGCTCGGTCGTCACCATCGGTTGCCATGTCGACAAACCTAGCGGCAAACCGATCGTTCAAACCCTGGCATGATTCCATTTATCGCGATAGTGTTCCTATTACTGGAATATATAAGGGTGTCAGGCTCATTCAGCACGACAACCTGATCGAAATGGAGGCCCAGGATGACGAGTACGGGACATGTGCGCACCGCGGTGATCACCGGCGGCGCCAGCGGTCTGGGACTCGCGGCAGCGCTACGCTTGCGCGCGGACGGCGTGAAAGTCGTGACGGTCGACCTGTCCAGCGACGCGGACCTCATCGTCGACGTCACCGACTCCCACGCTGTCAACGCGGCTGCAGAGCGCGTCGGGCCGGTTGACATCCTCATCAACAGCGCAGGCATTGTCGGGCCCAACAAGCCGCTGACCGAGATCGGCGACGACGAATGGCAGCACACCTTCAGCGTGAACGTCAACGGCACATTCAACCTATGCCGAGCGCTGGCACCCGGGATGAAAGAGCGCGGGTGGGGTCGCATCGTCAACTTCGCGAGTATGGCGGGTAAAGACGGCAATCCGAACATGTCGGCCTACTCCGCTTCCAAGGCGGCGGTGATCGCCCTGACCAAATCCCTCGGCAAGGAGCTGGCACCATTCGGCGTTCTCGCCAACGTCATAGCGCCTGCAGTCATCGACACACCGATGAACGCCACCACCGCCCGTGCTGTCTTGGACCACATCACCGGGCTGATCCCCATGAAGCGAGTGGGGCGGCCTGAAGAAGTGGCCGAACTCGTCGCGTGGATGGCCTCGGACAAGTTGAGCTTCTCCACGGGAGCGGTCTACGACATCAGCGGTGGTCGCGCGACGTACTGAAGCTAGGAGAGAGCGAAACCGGCTGGCTGAAAACCTCTTTGGGCCTTGGTTGCAAAGGCCGATCGGTAGACCAACCGACGTAGGCCGGCGCCGCTATCGAGGGCCGCCAGCGCCGCGCCCGCCACCGGGTGTCCACACGCGACCTCCGACGGCCCGGGCTATCTCATTGGCAGCCTCCAAGACGATGGCGCCGAACTCCGGCACTCGCCATGCCGGCATCTCCGATTTCAGACCGGTGATGCTGATAGCGCCCAAAGGTGCTCCGCCGGAAGCCTGAAAGGCTGCGGCAAGACAGAAGACTCCCTCGTCGTCTTCTTCGTCATCAAGGGCATAACCCCGCTCTCTGACGGCCTCGAGGTCGCGGAGGAGAACTTCGACGTCGGTGATGGTGTTGCGGGTACGCCGAGGTAAGCCGGTTTCGTCGATGATCCGCCGCACTTGCTCCTCCGGGAGGCAGGCCAAGATCGACTTCCCCGCAGCACTCACATGCGGGAGCTCCCGGATCCCCAGCGGGGTGAAGAAGCGGATCACCCCCGGGGCGTCAACCCGGTCCTCGAACACCGGATGACCATCGATGTGAGAAGCGATACGCGAGGTCCAACCGGACCGCTCGGTGAGAGCGCGAGCCACGGGGCGGGCAATCTCCAACCAGGGCAACGACTCTCGGTGACCATCGGCGAGACGCACCACCGCGGGGCCGAGCCGATAGCGTGGCCCACGATCAAAAGCCGTGACGTAATCGAAGTCCACCAACGTCCTGAGTAGCGACAGTACCGTGCTCTTGGTGCCCCCGATCTGGCCAGATGCCTCGGTGAGGGACAGCCCCTCTGCGCCGGCGGCGGCCAGCGCATCCAGTAGCCGTAACGCCCGCGATAGTCCCTGGAGTCCGTTTCGGGCAGGTTGGGCATCGTTGCCGGACCGATCGGCATTCGGCTCAACAGAACGCTGGGTTGTCATGACGAACAGGTTACCAACGCAACCAAAACCAGACAATTGCATCGATAGCTGGGAACGAACGGTTGACAGCCACTTGCGTAGGTCCTAGATTTTGTCTATCAGAACAGCTGTTCGGCTCATCCGAACATTTCTTGGGAGCATCTATGCAGAACCACCCGCCTGTATTCGGTTACATGAATCGCCGGCGAGCTCTCGGGCTTGGCTTGGCTGCGGGCGGAGCTGCACTCTTGGCAGCCTGTTCGTCCTCCACAGACGCCCCGAAAGTTCAGCCCACCGAGCTCCAGTCCGGTACCGGCAAGATCACTCTGCTGACCTGGGAGACGTACCACGACAGGGCGTGGCTCGACGCCTACCAGAACGAGGCGGGAGTGCAGGTCGAGTCGGTCACCATCGGCTCCGGGGACGAGTTGTTCGCCAAGGTCCAGTCCGGAACTGTGAAGCCGGACATCATGGTTTTCGACTGTTCACTCATTCCTCGGTTCGTGAACGCAAACCTGATCGCTCCCGTTGTTGCCGACCGACTCAAGAACACCGGCATCATCACCCCGGGTCTGGATTGGAAGAAGAACAACACCTACAACGGCGAGCTCTACGCCGTCCCCTACAACTGGGGCACGCAGCCGCTCATGTACAACGCCGACGTCATCACCACCGCACCCGACAGCTGGGCAGCTCTGTGGGATCCCACCTTCAAGGGCAAAGTGGTGCTTTTCGACGCCGCAGATGTGACCATCCCGATGGTCGCACTCTATGTCGGCGCCCCGGACCCGTACAACCTCTCCGACGAAGAATTCGACAAGGTTCGCCAGGCACTACAGGACCTTCGTCCCCAGATCCGCACGATAGCGAAGGGCTTTGATGACGCGGTCAACATCTTCGCTGCCGGCGATGGCGTCATCGGCTACTGCCAGAACATCAGCGAAGTGACACAGCTCAACAAGAGCGGGAAGAACTTCGCCTACAGCCTTCCGAAAGAAGGCACTCCCCAATGGCAGGACAACGCGCTGATCAGCCCGAGTGGCCAACGCCAGGAAGTCTACGATTTCATCGATGCCTGCCTCGAACTGCCGTGGCAAGCCCGTTTCGTGGAGTCCACGTCCAACAACGGCATCCTCAGCGCCGACGAAGCACAGCAGGCGAAGGTTCCCGAGGACATCCTCCAGGGAACCAACATCCTCGACCAGCAAGACGCCGCCTTCTGGTCGGCGATGCGCCCGATGGTTGCGCCGGAAAGCATCTCCCGGCGCTTGGAAGTCTGGAACGAATTCAAGGCCGGCGCCTGATGGACGCGGCGACCCTGCCCGCAAAGAACGGAAGCCAGAAATACAGCATCCAGTTACAGAGGCTGACCAAGACCTACGTGGGGGCCAAAGACCCTACGCTGGACGACCTTTCACTTGACATCAAGGATGGGGAGTTCTTCTCCGTCCTTGGCCCCAGCGGCTCGGGCAAAACCACGACGCTGCGGCTGATTGCCGGCTTCGAAAGTTCCGATTCGGGCACCGTTGTCCTCGACGGAGTGGACGTCACGAGGGTGCCGCCGAATCGACGCAACGTCAACACCGTCTTTCAGAATTATGCGCTCTTCCCCCACATGAGCGTTGCCGAAAATGTCGAATACCCGCTCAAGATGAAGAGCCGCACCAACAAAGCAGCAATCGGCGCGGTGGCCGAGGAAGCCCTCGAGCTTGTCGACATGCACACGTACGCCAAGCGACTTCCGCACGAACTGTCCGGGGGCCAGCGGCAGCGGGTCGCCCTGGCCAGAGCTTTTGTCTCAAAACCCAAAGTCGTGCTGCTCGACGAACCTCTGGGTGCGCTGGATCTCCAGCTGAGGCAGAAGATGCAGGTGGTGTTGAAGGATCTACATTCCCGGCTGGGCATCACCTTCATTTACGTCACCCACGATCAGGGCGAAGCGCTGGCGATGTCCGATCGAGTCGCGGTGATGAACGGCGGCCGTATCGAGCAGTGCGCCACAGCGCGGGACATCTATTACCGACCCAGCACACGATTCGTGGCGAGCTTCATCGGCAAATCCAATCTGATGGATTGCCAGGTACACAGTGGAGTGCTCGAATGGGGCGGATTGAAGCTGCGCTTGGACGACTCCACCGGGCCTGACGGCCCCGCTGCGGTGGCGGTACGCACCGAATCTGTGCGAATACTGCCGGCCGACAACGTCGGTGACACCGCGAACACCTTCCCCGGTCGGGTGCATCAGCGCGTCTTCCTCGGTGACGCCGACGAAGTCGTTCTCGACGTCAATGGCCACCAACTGGTCGCCAAGGTACCCGCAGGCAGCGGGGCCGTCTGCCGCCCCGGTGATGAAGTGCGGATACAGATCCTCCCCTTCGACATGAGGAGGGTCCATGGTTGACACCGCTACCCGGGTGCCGGAGCAGACCAGCACTGCCGCCCCGAGCCGACTCCTGGCGCTGGCGCCGATCTATGCCTGGCTACTACTGCTGGTGGTCGCACCCAACGGCCTGATGCTGACTTACAGCTTGTGGACCTCAGGTGACCTGGGTATCGACCGGACGCTCACCCCGCACAATTATGCTGCGGTCATTTCGTCGCCCACCAACATGAGCCTCATCGTCCGGACAGTCGGAATCGCCGTTGCTGTAGCATTTTTCGCTACGCTGGTAGCGTTTCCCATGGCGTTCATCGTTAGTCAGAAGATCAAGCGCCGCCGTCTGGTCGCCGTGATGCTCGTCGTGGTGCCACTGTGGGTGAGCCTGCTGATTCGAGTCTTCGCGTGGAAGATCATTCTCGGCGACAACGGTGTTCTCAACACCGGGTTGCTGAACCTCGGTCTCATCGACACCCCGCTCAGTTTTCTGCTCTACACGCGCTTCACCGTCTTCCTCACGCTGTTGAGCGTGACAGTGCCCTACGTGTTCGTGGCCTGCTATACCTCATTGGAACGGGTACCCCCCTCTGTGCTCGAAGCGTCGGCCGACCTCGGTGCCAGCAGCTTTCGCCGCTTCAGCACCGTCATCTGGCCGTTGGCCCGCCAAGGTGCCGCCATCGGCTTCATCCTGGCGTTCGTCTTGGCCGTCGGCGATTACCTGTCGCCGTCACTGGTCGGCGGTTTGAGCGGAACCATGGTGGGATCGGTGATCGTGTCCCAGTTCGGGGTCGCCAACAACTGGCCGCTGGGAGCGGCGCTCGCAATCGTCCTGCTGCTGGCGGTCGTCGCCGTCACCGGCATCGTGGCCCGCCTGGGGCGAGCGCGGGGCACACTCGAAGGCGACATCGGCGCAGGCATCCCCACTGACGCAGTCCCCGCCTCGGCGTCTCGTCGACGGATCGCCAACACCGCCGCCTACACCTACCTCGCGCTGACGTACGCCTTCCTCTATCTGCCGCTGTTGATGATCGCGCTGTTCTCCGTCAACGATTCACCCATCCAGACCCTCCCCATCCAGAATCTGAGTTTGTCCTGGTACCGACAACTGCTCGACTCCCCCGACCTGATCGCTGCATTCCGGAGCAGCCTCATCGTCGCCGTCTGCGCCGTCGCCTTGTCGACGGTTTTCGGCACGCTCTTCGCCTTGATCTTCGCGTACCGCAAGCCGCGGGGTGCTGCACTGTTGCAAGGTGCCCTCGCCCTTCCGTTCCTGCTGCCCGGTGTCATCCTGGGGCTGTCCCTGGCCATCGTGTTCCGGACTCTGGGGCTCACCTTCGGCCTCACCACGGTCGTTCTCGGCCATACCGCGTTCATCACGCCGATCGTGATGGGGATCCTGCTCGCCCGGCTGCGCCAGATGGACCCCAGCATCCTGCACGCCGCAATGGATCTCGGCGCCCCACCCGTGCGTGCCTTCGTGGGGATAGTGCTGCCGCAGCTGCAGACCGCCTTCGTCGGAGCCTGCCTGCTCGGCTTCACGTTGTCCTTCGACGAGGTGCTGGTCACCTTCTTCCTGACGGGCGAGCAGCCCACCTTGCCGGTCTACGTCTACAACCAGCTGAGATTCGGCTTCACCCCGACCATCAACGCCCTGTTCACCTGCATCACCGTCGGCAGTATCGGGCTGCTGCTGCTCGGCTTTCGTTTCCTGACAGGTGGACGAACTGGAAAGGCGGATCCGGCCACCGTGCTCTCGATGGGCTAGCAACACCCCGCCGCAACACAAAATGTGCCGTCCATCTTGACTGGGCGGCAGGATAACCACACAGGAGTGAACACATGACCGCCACGCCATACGACGCAATCGTCATCGGCGCTGGGCACAACGGCCTGGTGACCGCGAACTACTTAGCGCGATTCGGGCAGAAGGTACTCGTACTGGAAGCCCGTGACGTCGTAGGCGGTGCCTCGGTCACCGAGGAACTCATTCCGGGTGCGAAGTGGTCGTCGTGTGCCTTCATCGCAGACATGATCCGCCCCGAGATCGTCGTCGACCTCGAACTGCGCAAGTTCGGATTCCACATGTACAGCCCGTCCACCATGGGCTTCGCCCTGTTCCCTGACGGACGGCATCTGTTCTTGCACAAGCGGGTTGCCGATACGCTGCGCGAGCTCGAGAAGCACTCCAGCGCCGACGCCAAGAACTTTCTCGAATGGGGCGCGCGGCTGCGCCGCTTCGGCGACTACATGCGCCCCTGGTTGATGTCAGCACCCCCCACCCGCGAATTCATCCGCGCGGAGTTCGAGCGCAACGGGGAGCTTGACCTCTATCACGACTTCTTTGAATCCTCGACTCGCGATCTGATGAGCCGGTACTTCGAGAATGACCTCATCAAGGGATTTCTGACGTTCTACGGCATGGTGTCGGTGTTCGCCGGACCGTCCACACCGGGCACCTCCTATGTCTTCGGACATCACTCCTCCGGCGACTTCGACGGCGAATTCGGGGTCTGGGGTTTTGTGCGGGGCGGTATGGGCGGCTTCGCCAATGCCCTCGCCGACTCCGCCCGCCATCACGGTGTCGACATCAAAACCGGCTGTCGGGTCAGCAACGTGCTCACGTCCAACGGAAAGGTCACCGGCGTCGCGCTGGACAACGGCGACGAATACCGCGCCACCAAGGTCGTCTCCAACGCCGACCCGGTTCGATCCATGATCGGGTTCCTGGACACCGATGTCCTGGATCCGGCTTTGCGCCAACGCATTGCCGATATCGATCAGCGTGGCTCCATGGCACGTATACATCTCCTCATCGACGAGCTGCCGCAGTACATCGGCCTCCCTGACGGGCTCGGACCCCAGCATCTCGGCCATCAGATGCTCGGTGCCTCCGTCGAGAACTTCGAGAATGCCTGGGCAGCAGAACAACAGGGGGTCGTCGCCCACGACTACGCCATCGAAGCCGTCATCCAATCCACGACTGACCCGACGCTGGCGCCGAAGGGATTGCACACCCTGACCCTCGGTGTGCAACAGCTGCCGGGTGAACTGTCCACCCCGGGCGGTTGGCGGACGGCCAAGACCGCCTGGGCCGATCAGATCGTCGATCGACTCAACGACTACGCGCCCAACCTCAAAGACCACATCCTCGATCGATACATCATCACTCCTGACGACCTCGAAGACGAATGGTCGTTGACGGGAGGCAACATCTTTCACGCCGCAATGTTCGACGATCAGCTCTTCAGCGGCCGACCCTTACACGAGCTGTCCGAGTACCGCACGCCTGTGGAGGGCTACTACCTGTGCGGCGCAGGCACCCACCCCGGCGGCGGCGTCATGGGGGCCAACGGCCACAACGCGGCCTACGCCATCCTCGAAGACCTGAAACTCGCGAAGCTCGCTCGCCCGGGTCGGATTTCGCGACCCAAGTTGACCGATCAACTCCTCAAGAACCCCATCGGACAGAAGCTGTCCTACCAGGTGGCGCGCAGGCCGGTGTTCGACAAACTGCTCGGCGCGGTCTCGAAGATTCCGATGCCGCAACCGGTTCAGTTCCCCCAATCCTGACGATCAGTCATGACCAGAAACCAAGGAGACAAGATGCATCGCCTACCCGAAGGGGTACTCCCAGTTCTTGCAACCCCTTTCGATCAGAACGGGGACCTCGATCTGAAGTCCCTGGCGGCGGAGATCAACTTTGTGGTGGACCAGAGAGCCGACGGTGTCGTCCTCGGGATGGTCTCGGAGATTCTGAGGCTGTCGAGCGAGGAACGCGAGACGCTCACCGAAGCAGTGTGCCGATTCGTCGACGGTCGGGTCAGCGTCACCACCAGCGTGGGAGCGGAAAGCCTGCACACTGCAGTCAGATACGCCAAACATGCCCAGGCGGTCGGCGCCGATGCCGTCATGGCCATCCCGCCGATGGGAACGGCGTGCGATGACGACGAACTGTACAAGTACTACGCCACGCTGATCGAGGCGATCGACATACCCGTCGTTGTTCAGGATGCCAGCGGCTATCTCGGCCGTCCACTGACCATTGCCCTGCAAGCCCTCCTATTCGAGAAGTACGGCGACCGAGCGTTGTTCAAGCCCGAAGCTCAGCCGATCGGCCCACGACTCACCCAACTCCTCGACGCGACCAACGGCAACGCCAAGGTCTACGAAGGCACCGGCGGCCTCGCGCTCGTCGACAGCTTCAAGCGCGGAATCGTGGGCACCATGCCGGGCCCCGACATAGTCTGGGCGCTGGTCGCGTTGTGGAAAGCACTCAAGGACGGTGACGATGCTCAGGTGGACAGGATCCAGGGGCCGTTGGCGACCATCGTGTCGATCCAGAACAGCCTCGATTCCTTTGTGGCAGTGCAAAAACACCTGTTGCACCGGCAAGGTGTACTGCCCCAGATCGCAACTCGAGGTCCCGTCGGTTATCACCTTGATTCGGCCACCGAACGCGAGGTGGACCGCCTTTTCGAGCGGCTCGCCGGAGTTGTCGGAGTCGAGGTCTGACGCGTGAAGTTACGCAGCGATCAATGGTTCGCTCGAGACGACGAAGTCGGCATGGAGCATCGGGCTGCCATGCGCTCCGCGGGTCACCCCGTGGATGCGATCGATCGACGGCCGGTGATCGGTGTGCTGAACTCCGTGAGCGACCTCAACCCGTGCAATCTCCCGCTGCGCCGGCTGGCCGGGGAAGTGAGGGCCGGCATCGAAGCTGCGGGAGGGATCGCGGTCGAGCTGGCGACGATGTCGCTGGGCGAGGACCTCATGAAGCCCACCGCCATGCTGTACCGCAATCTGATGGCCATGGAGGTCGAGGAGACCATTCGGGCCAACCCGCTCGACGGTGTCGTGTTGTTGGGCAACTGCGACAAAACCCTGCCCGCTCAACTGATGGGCGCCGCCAGCGCCAACCTCCCCGCACTCCAGATCAGTGGTGGGTATCGCCGTCCCGGCCTGTTCCGGGGGCAGGAGGTAGGGGCGGGCACCGATCTGTGGCGGTACTGGGACGACCGCCGCGCCGGCCGCCTCGGTGACGACGATTGGCTGTGTCTGGAAGCGGCCCTTGGCTGCAGCCAGGGCGCGTGCAATGTGATGGGCACCGCGCTCACCATGTCGATGATGTCCGAGGTCTTGGGCATGATGCTCCCGGGGGCCAGCACACTGCCGCACGACGACCCCCGGCTCGACGCCAAGGCTCGCGAATCGGGTTCGCATATTGTGGAATTGGTGCACCAGGACATCCGACCCGAGCGCATCCTCACACCGGAGGCATTCCACCGGGCGTTGCAGGCTCTGGCCGCGATCGGCGGATCGACCAACGCGATCATCCACCTCTGCGCCATTGCGGGCAGACGTCGGCTGGCCCTCGCACTCGATGACTTCGACGCCGCGGCACGGGAAGCACCGGTCCTGGCCGACGTGGCGCCCATCGGCCGCCACAACATCGCTGCGTTTGACGCCGCGGGAGGCATCCAGGCTGTTCTGGGGGAGTTGGACGCCACCGCAGACCCGGTCGTTTCTGCTGCCGGAACCCCGCACGCCGGCGTCATACGCTCGCGGTCCGACCCGGTGACCGACCTGCCGGCATTCACCGTCCTGCGAGGAAACCTCGCACCCGATGGCGCCGTCTTGAAGACCGCCGCCGCCCGGCCCGATCTCACGACGCACACGGGGCCAGCCGTGGTTTTCCGCGGATACGATGACATGCTCGCCCGCATCGACGATCCGGAGCTGCCCGTGAGCGCGGAATCGGTGCTCATCTTGACGGGTTGCGGGCCCAGTGGCGGCGACGGGTTCCCGGAGTGGGGCATGATCCCGATACCGAAGAAGCTGGCCTCCAAGGGTATCGACGACATGGTTCGGATCAGTGATGCCCGCATGAGTGGCACGAGTTTCGGCACCTGTGTGCTCCATGTGGCACCGGAGGCAGCCGCAGGGGGTCCCTTGGGCGCAGTGGAGGACGGGGACATCGTCACCATCGACATCGTCGAACGCCGACTCGAGGTGGACCTGCCACCCGAGCTCATCGCAGCGCGGCTGTCGAAGCGGCCCCACCCGCCGACCCGCCACCACCGTGGCTGGCCGGCCCTCTATCAACGTCACGTGATGCAGGCCCCCCAAGGCGCCGACCTCGATTTCCTGGTGCCACGCACCGCTGAAGACGTGGCCTTCGTCGAGCCCACCGTAGGACGCAGTTGACGCCCCGTCCGGAACGCCCATGAGCGAGGTTGGGACCGCTGCCGCCAAGCGCACGTCCCGGCTCAGGTGCGTAGCCGACATCCTGCTGCCGGGGACCCCGAACGCACCTGCGGCAACGGCATTGACCAACTTCGACCAACTGCTCACCACCGCAGTCAAGGCTCTGGGCTCAGAGAGCATCCTGTTGGACCAGGCCCTCCGTCGCCTCCCGGAAACGTTGAACTGGGACGCCCTCAAACGTTTCGCCGAAACCGACCGCGATTCCTTCGAGCTGATCTCGACGACTGTCGTCGGTGCGTATTTCATGTCCTTGGAGGCACTTCAGTCGATCGGCTACCGGACTGGGCCACGGCGCGCCGCGCCCTTCGACCAGGCCGCTGATGAGTTGGGCAGCGGCATTCTCGAGCCGGTACTCAACCGCGACTCCACCCTGCGCACGGTATAGGGCAGGTCGGCGGCAACGCCCGGGTCGCTCCACCCACTTTGCGAGAGGAGACGCGAACATGACACCTGGACCCGCAGCGCGGTACAGCACAGAGGTTGACGTTCTGATCGTGGGAGCGGGACCGGCGGGGGCGGTCGCGGCACACACGCTGGCGGATCGGGGTCTGTCCGTCATGTGCCTGGAGCAGGGCGATTGGGTAGCTCCCTCCGAAATACCCGGTGGACAGCCAGAATTCGAATTGCTGACCCGCACCGCCTGGAACTGGGAGCCCAACACGCGACGACGGTGGCAGGATTATCCCCTCGATCTCGCGGACGCCGACGTCAGCGCTCCGATGTTCGCCGGCGTCGGTGGCACCAGCGTTCTCTATGGCGCCCACTGGCATCGTCTGCTGCCCTCTGACTTTCGCGTGCGTTCACTCGATGGCGTTGGTACCGACTGGCCCATCCAGTACGAAGACCTGCATCCGTTCTACGACCGCGTCGACGAGTTCATCGGCGTGGCGGGGCTCGGCGGCGATCCTGCCTACCCCGATCAGGACTTTCCCATGCCTCCCCACCCACTCGGCGCCGCCGGGATGAAAATGGCCGCGGCGATGAATCACCTTGGCTGGCATTGGTGGCCCGGCACGCACGCAATCCCATCAGCCGCCTTCAAGGCAATGGGCTCCTGCGTGCGTTGGGGTGTCTGCGAACATGGCTGCCCCGCCGGAGCCAAGGCATCCTTTGACATTGGCTACTGGCCTCACGCAACAGCTTTGGGCGTCGAGTTGATCACACACGCGCGGGTAGCCCAGATCACTGTTGAACGGACGGGCCTCGCCGACGGCGCGATCTGGCTCGATGTCGAGGGACGCGAGCATCGTGTGAAGGCGAATGCCGTCGTCGTGGCCGCGAACGGCGTCGGCACGCCAAGGCTGCTTCTACTATCCAATGACCGCTATCCCGACGGCCTGGCCAACTCGTCCGGACTGGTGGGCAAAAACCTGATGCTTCATCCCAACTGTGCCACCATCGGGGTCTACTCCGACGACGTCCAGAGCTGGAACGGCCCGGCCGGCCAACTGCTCTACTCACTACAGTTCTACGAAACCGACCGGTCCCGCGGCTTCGTCCGGGGGTCGAAGTGGAGCCTGATGCCCGTACCGGGAGTGCTTCGCGCACTTGATCTTTTCAACGATCGACCCTTCGAGCTGCGCTGGGGTGCTGCAGCTCACGACCTTGCCAACCACGCCGGCCACGTTCTCAGCTGGTCTGCCTGCATCGAAGATCTGCCCGAAGAGACCAACTCGGTGACACTGGACGAAACGTTGACCGACACCAGCGGCTTGCCGGCACCGAAGCTGACCTACCGCATCAGCGAGAACTCTCGGCAGAGCCTTGCATTCGCAATGGACAGGATGCGCGAAGTGCACCGTGCGGCGGGAGCCTGGCATGTGGTCGACGAGCCGAACATTGCCTCCGGTCATCTACTGGGTACCGCACGGATGGGAACTGATCCCAAGACGTCAGTGGTGGACGAATTCTGCCGCGCTCATGACATCCCGAACCTTCTCGTCGTCGACGGCAGCGTGATGGTGACCAGCGGTGCGGTGAATCCCACATCCACGATCACCGCGCTGGCACTGCGCGCATCCGAACATCTCGCGGACACAGCTCGAGATCAACGGTGCCTTCTGTGACCGGTCGAGAATCCATGCCGGACAACACCCGTCGCCAACAGGAGGGCACCATGCCACCACACCGCGCAATCATCACCGGAGCCACGTCCGGGGTCGGGTTGGCGCTCACGCGTTCGGTCATTCGACGCGGAGGCAGCGTGGCACTACTGGCGCGCCGGTCGGACGTACTTCACCAGCTCCAGCAGGAGCTGGGGCCCAACGCCTTTGCCGTCCCGACGGACGTGTCTGACCCCGATCAAGTCGCCGCCGCCATCGATCGATCGTTTGACGCGCTTGCCGAGGTGAACCTGGTGGTCAATTCCGCAGGGATCGCCTACCCGCACGCCCTTTCCGACCTCGATGCCGACACCTGGGGCCGCACCATCGCTGTCAATCTGTCCGGAACGTTCTATGTCGCCAAAGCGGCAGCAGCACGGATGACGTCCGGGGTCATCGTCAACGTCGGATCGGAACTGTCCACCATCGGCATGGCCGGGTTCGTCGACTACTGCGCCGCCAAAGCCGGTGTTCTCGGACTGACCCGGGCGCTGGCGGCCGAGCTCGCACCGCGCGGCATCAGAGTCAACGCAGTGTGTCCCGGTCCGATCGACACTCCGATGTTGGAGGCGGAGTTTCAGTCATTCTCTGATCCGACGGCCATCCGCACCGCCTCCGTGGAACGCGTTCCGCTGAAACGCTTTGCGACACCCGAGGAGGTCGCCGAGGCCATTCTGTTCCTGGCCTCCGCGACCTACGCCACGGGTACTGCCCTCGCGCTCGACGGCGGCACGACTTCTCTGGGTTGACGCGCCGGCGTCACGCTGATCCTCGGATCATGAGCTCCACCGGGAGTCGCAACAGCCTCCCCGACTCCGGTGTCGCGCCTTCGATGCGATCGATCAGCAGGGTTGCGGCAAGGTGCCCGAGATCGAATCCCGGCACTCGCACGGTGGTCAGTGGTGGGTCGGTGTGCTCGGCAAAGGCGAAGTCGTCGAATCCTGCGACCGCAAAATCGTCCGGCACCGAGATCCCGCGCTCCTTCAGCACCTTGATCGCACCGATGGCGAGGAGATCGTTGCCCGCGATCATCGCTGTGGGTGGGTCCGCCTCATCGCAGAGCTGCGCGGTCGAACGGCCGCCGCTCGCCGCATCCCAGTTGCCCTCGAAACGGGTGAGCGCGGGGTCGAATGCGATGCGCGCATCCTGCAGCGCTGCCCGGTAACCGTCGTAGCGCTCATCGATCATGGGCCACGAGACGGCTGTCCCGATGAAGGCGATCCTGGAGTGACCCGTCTCGATGAGACGCGTCGTCATGGCGTAGGACCCGTCGTGGTTGTCGGCGGTCACGCAGAGGACGTCTGTGTCCTCCACGTCCTCGAAGACAACGAAGTTCGGCGTCGCCTTCTTCATCTCATCGACGTAGCGCTGCCGCAGGGCCTTCTTCCCTGAGAGCAGCAGCAGAGCGCCGTCCACCCTGTTCTGATGAATCGGCATGAACAGGCCCTGATCGAGTGAATCAGGCTGCGCTGCATGAACCAGCAGCATGTACCCGCGCTCGCGAACTACTGCACCTACTCCGGCGATGATGAGATCGGTCATCGGATCGGCGAGATAACGCGGATCGGGGTCCAGGAGCAGGAAGGCCAGGGTGTTCGTCTTCTGCGACCGCAGGCCCCGAGCTTGGGAATTGGGATAGTAGTTGAGCGTCCGCATGGCGTCTTCGACGCGAGCTCGCGTCTCCGGGCGCATCTCGGCGACCCGGGAGTTGATGACATTCGAGACCGTCTGCACAGACACCCCGGCCAGCGCTGCGACATCCTTCAGAGTCGGGCGCAACCTCCCCTCCTTCTTTCGCTGGGAACGATCAAGCCCGCCCCCGGCAGACAACCCCGATTGCGAGCGCTTGTTCACGTGTCTTTAACGTAACAGAGCCGCCCGTAGCCAGGAGTCGGAAGTGTGGCACCGCATCCAATAACAGGCTGTTCAGCTCGTTTCCATCTTCCTGTTGACATCACCGCCCAATCGGTTTCTAATTCACTTGAACGTTATAGCTGCAGTCTCCCCGCCACCACGTAACGGCGCCGCCGTCCACACCACTACCAGGCTCGCGCCAGTCGAGGACGCCGGCACGTACGCCCGCATTCACCAAGGAAGCTGCCCTCATGTCGCAGAGAAGTGACGCTCCACAGTCCGTTGGTTCTGCGGAGCCGCCGCAAGCAGATCGCCTGCGCTCGAACAGTATCGGCGTAGGCCACATCGTCTTCTTCGTGGTGTCGGCCGCCGCGCCACTATCCGGTGTGGTCCTCGCCCTCCCGGTTATCATCGGCGCAGGAAACGGCGTCGGCGCGGCCGGGGCCTTCGTCGTGGCCGCCGCGGTGTTGTTGCTGTTCGCAGTCGGCTACACCGCGATGAGCCGCCACATCGTCAATGCAGGGGGTTTCTACACTTTCGTCGCGCAGGGATTGGGCCGTGTGGCCGGCCTCGGCGCCGCCACCATGGCCATCTTCGCGTACACCGCAATTCAGGCGGGCATGTTCGGTGCCCTCGGCGCCTTCGTCGACCGACTGGTGCAGAGCTACTTCGACGTCTCGATTCCGTGGTGGATCTACTCGGCGCTCGGTGTCGCCGCCGTCGTGCTGTTGGGCATGCGGGAGGTCAAGCTGGGCGGCCGGGTCCTTGGCGTCATTCTGGTGCTGGAGACCTCACTGATCCTCGTGCTCGATGTCGCCGTACTGGTCACCGGCGGCGCGTCCGGCGACGGATTCACCGGTCTGTCCTGGGAACCCTTTGCGCCGGCCGCTGTCCTGAGCGGATCAGTGGGCATCGCCCTCATCTTCGCCTACAACACCTTCATCGGCTTCGAAGCAACAACGATCTACGGTGAAGAAGCCATCGATCCCAAACGGACGGTACCGCGGGCGACGTACCTGGCTGTCAGCATCATGGGTCTGTTCTACGGCGCGTCGGCATGGCTGATGATCAACGCCTACGGCCTCGATGTCGTCGTCGGGCGCGCGCAAGAAGACCCGGAGAGCTTTGCCGCCAACGCCGTCGAGGCCCAGCTGGGCAGTACGGCCACCAGCCTCATGGGCCTCCTCGTTGTCACCAGTATCTTCGCGGCCGTCCTGGCCTTCCACAACACCTTGGCCCGCTACCTGTACGCACTCGGTCGCCAGGGGCTGATCTGGCCGACGCTGGGGCGCACCAGCCAGAAACACCGCTCCCCCTACATCGCCTGCTTGGTTCAGGCCGCCACCGCCCTGGTGATCGTCGCCGCATTCGCCCTCGTCGGGGCCGATCCCTACACCGAGATGTTCGTCTGGGCCAGCGGACTCGGCTCTATCGCGGTGATTCTTCTTCAACTCTGCGCTGGCATCGCTGTTTTCGCATTCTTCCGGAGAAGCAATGTGGACAAGCGGGTCTGGCACACCATTGTCGCGCCGATACTCGCCATCATCGGTCTGGCATCGATCACGGCCGTGGCACTGAACAACTTCGGCCTCCTCATCGGAAGTCCGGGCCCGGCGATCGATCTCCTGATGGCCTCGGTCATCGCCTTCGCCGCCCTCGCCGGAGCGCTGCGAGCGATCTGGCTGCGCCACCGTGATCCCGCCAGCTACCACCGGATCGGCTCGGTCGCCGACGGTGTCGAAGTGGAGAACGTCGGTTTCTGAGATTTGTGGAACTACGAGACTGTTGTGCGGCAGCTCCGACTGCGTCGACTCATCGCGGTGGAATGACGGTCTGGCGTTGTGTACCGAGGCAGTCGATGCCGAGCTCCATGACGTCGCCTGGCTGCAGCCACACCGGAGGATTGAATCCCATGCCCACCCCCGGCGGCGTCCCTGTGTTGATGAGATCGCCGGGCTCGAGAACCATGAACTGGCTGAGATGGTGCACGATCACGTACGGGTCGAAGATCATGGTCGACGTCGATCCGTTCTGGCGGCGGACACCGTTGACGTCCAACCACATGGCGAGGCCGCCGACATCGACGATCTCGTCGACAGTGGCAAGCCACGGCCCGGCGGGGTTGAACGTCTCGGCCGACTTGCCCTTGGACCACTGACCCCCGCGGTGCATCTGAAAGTCGCGTTCACTGACGTCGTTGACGAGCACGTAGCCGGCGATCGCCTCGCGGGCATCCGCGATCTGGTCCAGGTAGCTGGTTCGACGCCCGATCACAATGCCCAGCTCCACTTCCCAGTCCATCTGAGTGGCGCCCCTGGGCATACGAACCTCGTCGTACGGTCCGATCAGCGTGTTCGGAGACTTCGTGAACAGGATCGGCTCGTCCGGGACCGCTTGTCCGGTTTCTGCGGCATGGTCACTGAAATTGAGTCCGATGCAGAGAATTTGGTGCGGACGGGCGATTGGGGAGCCGACACGTTCGTCGTCGAACCGCACGAGCCGGTCCAGCCGGCTGGCAACGACGCTGCGAAGCCGGTCCACTCCCCCGTCGTCGAAGAACTGTTCATCGAAGTCCCCGAACACATCTGAGACGTCGACGTAGTGCTGGTCGTCGATACGCACCACCGGCTTTTCCTTGCCCGCGACACCGATTCGCATGAGCTTCATGTACGGCTCCAGATTTCCGCTGTGACATTGGATCGGTCAACGCGAAACCATCGTTCCCGCAGTGACATTCCAAATATTACACGGCTATTCCATTAAACGGAGAATCGCCTCAGCGCAGGCCGTCGTACCAGGAGTACCACGGGCGCGCTCGTTCGAAGGCCTTGCTGGCCGCCAGCACCGTCTCGTCGTCGAACCGACGTCCGATGATCTGCATTCCCACCGGACCATCGTCGGTCATTCCCGCAGGAACCGACGCTGCCGGATGTCCGGTGAAGTTCAACGGGTAGGTCAGGCACCATCCGATCGCGGGCGCCACCTTGACACCGGCGATCTCATTGGGCGCCTGCGTTTCCCGATGGGCCGAACCGACCGGGAACGGCGGTGTCGCCAGGGTGGGCGTGACAATGACATCGAACGTGTCGAAGGTGTCCTCCAGCGTGTCCAGAAGAGCCGTGCGGACCCGGTCACCGCGCACGTACTCCAGTGCCGACATCGATCTGCCGCGCTCCACCCAGGACAGGAATTCGTCACCCAACTGCTCACGGTGAGCCAGCACATCAGTGCCTTGTTCTGCCAGCATCTCCACGAGTGACGCGTTGACCACGGCAACCTGCGCCAGCCAGATGTCGCTCAGCGCATACTGATCAACGGGCAGCTGCAGATCTATCTTCTCGACCACCGCACCGCCGTCACGGAATGCCAGCACTGCGTCGTCCACGATCGCGGAGACGCGCTGGTCCACCGGGAAACCCCCGAAATCTGGACTGTACGCAATGCGCAACCCACGGACGTCGCCGCGTCGGGCCGCAGCCACGGGATCGAACCCGTCATTACCGGCAGCGTGGGGATCGCGGGCGTGGAAGCCCTGCATCGAGGCCAGCATCAGTGCGGCATCGTCGACGGTCCTGGTGATCGGCCCGTAGCACGACTTGGGGGTCCCCGGTGAGAACCCGTCGGGCCGTACCGCATTGGCGACTCGGCCAAACGTCGGTTTGATGGTGTAGGCGCCACACAGCGACGCGGGAATACGTAGGGAGCCACCGCCGTCGGAGCCTTGGGCCAGCGCAACCATGCCGTCCACCACAGCTGCCGCACTTCCCCCAGACGACCCGCCCGAGCTGCGACCGGGCGCCAACGGAGAGATGGTGGCCCCGAAGGTGGAGTTGTCGGCCACTGCCGCCGCAGGGTCGGCGCCGAACTCCGGGACGTTGGTCTTTCCGACCACGATCGCGCCGGCATCTTCGAGCCGCTGCACGTAAGTCGAGCTGACCGCTGGCACATAATGGGCGAAAGAGGCTGCGCCCATGGATGTCCGGACGCCCGCTTTGTCCTCGTAGAGGTCCTTCAAGCAGATCGGCAGGCCGTGCAGAGGGCCGACCAAGCGGCCTGCTGCCAGCCGATCGTCCGCCACTCTTGCCTCGGCCAACGCCTCGTCGAACCGCACCAGAGTGAAGGCGTTGATGAGCGGGTTCCGGCGTTCGATTCGCGAAATGGTCGCTGCCATCAGCTCGGTCGCCGACACCTGCCGGCTCTGCAGCATGCGGCGGAGTTCGGTGGCGGAGGTGAAGCACAGGTCATCGGTCACAGTCGTCTCTTCTCTCTCACGCGCCAGAACGGAACCGTCACCCGAGCGCCGGTGCGCATAGCTCCACGTTGTCCTGGCGGATTGCCGGGGTGTCGATGAACGTCGTCTTGGGCACGTCATTCCCCTGGAGCACGGCGGTGGCCAGTCCGGCGATCGCCTTGCCGTCTGCAATGGGGTCCTGCAGGTTGGTCCCGAACTGCTTGCCGGACTTGATGTTCGTGTATCCCTCGGCGGTGCAGTCCGAACCGGTGGCAATCAGGTTCTCCCCCGGCCGGTATCCGGCGCGTTCTGCCGCGACCAGCGCGCCAGCCAGCATGTTGTCGGCGTTGGCATAGAGCCCGACGATGTTGTCACTGCCGAACTGCGAGAACAGTCGGGAGGCGGCAGTCGTGGATTGCGTCTGGTCCCAGTTGCCCGGCTGTTGACCGACGAGCCGAAGGCTGGGCGCCTTCTGTGCCAGTGTGTCGGTGAATCCCTCGCTACGGGCGATCGTCGACGACGCGCCTGGCGTCCCAGTCACCATGATCACCGATCCGTTCACGCCGACACCCGCAGTGTTCAACCCGTCGATCAGCAGCTCGGCTGACTGGGCTCCGAGCTTGCGGTCATCGGGTCCCACCCAGGCGGTCCACAGACTGTCGTCCTCTGTCGCAGGCGGGTAGCTGGTCACCACCACTGGAATTCCGGCCTGTTTGATGCGGGCAAGTCCAGGGATGATCGAAGTGGTGTCCGTCGGAAAGATGACGATCAGATCCGGTCGGGTACTGATGGCCTGGTTGATCTGTTGCGCTTGCTCCGCGGCATCAAAATTGGTGACCGACTGCGTGACTTCCACGCCTTGGCCCTGCATTTCACCCATGAAGGATTCGGCCTGCGTCGCGCAATAGGCGCACGATTGAGTGACGTCCAGATATGCGATCTTCTTGCCGGCGAGGTCGCCGGCGGCGGCCGAATCTTCTGAATCCGAAGAGGCGCACCCCACCAGACCAACCGCAAGCACTCCCACGGTAGCCAGCGCACTGAACCTACGAAATACCGACATGACTGTCCTCGATCCGGGTTGTGTTTTGTTCCTTGCTGTTACGGGAGAACCACTGCTGCGGTCGCAAACTGACAACCTTCGTGAGTGGGGCGTGCATCAGTACCACCGCCAGCAGAATGACGCCGTTGACCAATTGCACGGCGGCCGAGTCAGCACCTGCCAGACTCAATCCGTTGCTGATCATCGCGAGCAGAAGCGCGGCCCCGATTGTGCCGACCAGACTCCCCCGACCACCTGTCAATGCGATGCCGCCCAGTACCGCGGCGGTGGCCGCCTGCAGGAGAAAGGCGTCGTTGGTGCCGGCTTGGCCGGTGGCCAGCGCCGTACCCTGCAGCGCTCCGCCCAGCGCCGCGCACAACCCGCAGATCAGGAAGCCGGCCACCATTACCGGTCTCACCGGTATCGCTGATGCGCTTGCCCGCTCGGCATTTTCACCGATCGCATACACGTAGCGGCCCAGCCACGTCGCGCCAAGCATCACCAGAATCGCCGCCACAACGGCCAGTTCGATGAGGCTCTGCACCGATAAGATCCCCGCGACCGGGTTCGTGAGCGTCAGCCCGAACTGGTAGTTCTCGGCCTGGACCAGTTCACCACCGGTGATGAAATGACCGACACCGATGGCCAACACCATTGTTCCGATCGTCACCGCCAGCGAGGGAATCCGGAAGACCGCGGTCAGCAGTCCGTTGACTGCCCCGATGGCCAACCCGACCCCCATCGCGACGAGAATTCCGGTCACCGGACCCTGCCAGTCGCTGACCTTGACGGCCACTAGTCCCGTCAACGGGAACACCGCGGTGATCGAGAGGTCGAACTGGCCCATCAGCATCACCACCGTGAGCCCGGACGCGACCAAGGCCAGGACGGCGAACGCCTGTCCCAGGGCGAACAGATTGCCCAGGGACAGAAATCCCTTCGTGGTGGCGGCGAAGAACACCATCGCGATCAGTGCCAGCGACCATGCCAACAGGGTTCGGAGGTGCCAGTAGAGAAATGTCTCGGTCATTTTCGCCCCGAACCCAGCCGGTCTGAGATTCCGATGAGCACCACAGCTACGAGCACCAACGCCCCCTTGACCATCAACTGGGTTTCGTATGCGAGTCCGACGAGGGCCAGTACGTTGCCGAGCAGACCGACGAACAGGCCTCCGATCGCAGCGCCGAGCGGGCTACCGCGGCCTCCCGTCACCGCTACGCCACCGACCACGACAGCGATGATCACGTCGAATCCAAAAGTGCCTCCCAACAGCACATTTCCTTGACCCGACTGCGCAGCCAGCAGGGCCCCGGCAAGTCCGACAAGAGCCCCGAACACCACGAAACTGGTCAGCACGTAGGGCGCGGGGTTGACCCCTGAGATCACCGCTGCTCGCTCGTTCAGACCGATGAGCGTGATACGCCGACCGGTGACGCCGCGCCGGTGCCACGTCCACACCAGCACCGTGACTGCCACGAAGACGAGCACCTGGAACGGCACGTTGAACACATTGGCGTTGAGTAGACCGGTGCCACCCTGGCCGACGATCGTCCGGCCCTGCGTCCATTGCTGACCGACTCCGAGCACGATCGCGGAGAAGGCGATGGTGGTGATGATCGGGTCCGCCTTCAGAAATCCGACGACGTAGCCCTGCGAGGAGCCCAGGAGTGCGCCCACTGCCATGGTCAGCAAGAGAGCCACCCACGGACCCCACGTCAGCGCATGGGCGAACACAATGGTGGACAATGCGATCATCGACGCGATGGACAGGGCGAAGATTCGGCCGATGATCGTGATCAGGCTCAGACCGACGGCGGCGATACCGGTGAGTGCGACGGACAACAAGAGCGCACGTACGTTGGCCGCGGTGGCGAAATTCGGCACGAGAAGTGCGGCAACGATGAAGACCGCTGCGGTGATCAACCCGACCACGACGGCCCCGTCGCGGATCATCGAACGCCAGGCGAGTTGCGGCTCTGCCGTGGTGACAGCGGTCGCGGTCATGAGGTCCCGCCGTGCAGGATCTCGGCCATCAGGTGCGCATCGTCGACGTCGGATACGACGTGCGACCCCACCTGTGCGCCGCGGTACATCGTGATCACCCGGTCCGCGAGCTCCCGGATCTCCACGATGTCGCTGGAGTAGGCCACCACGATGACCCCTCTCTCTGTGAGTACTCGGATCCGGCGGTATATCTCTGAGCGCGCGCCGATGTCCACACCACGGGTGGGCTCGTCGAGAATCAGCACGGTCGGATCTGCGGCCAGGGCGCGCGCGATCGCCACCTTCTGCTGGTTGCCACCGCTGAATGCATGAACCGGTTCGTCCACCCTGGCCGGATCCAGCGCCACCCGGGCAGCCATGGTCCTGGCGAACTCTCGTTCGCGAGCCCGGCTGATCATTCGATGTCTCGTGACGTGCCGCAGCGCACCAGAACTCACGTTCACCGCAACGGTGGCATCCAGGAACACACCCTCATTCACGCGGTCTGGCGAGATATAGGACACGCCCTCCCGTTGAGCAACGCTCCGGTTGCCGAGGCGCAGGGGCTGTCCGTCGAGTTCGATGGCACCACCTGTCCGCCGGTTCATGCCGGCAAGCACACGCGCCACATCGTCTGCACCGGAGCCGATCTGACCGAACACCGCGGTGATCTCGCCAGCGGTGAAAGCCGCAGAGAACATCGCGAACTTGCCTGCCATCGACAGCTCACGTACCTGCAGGAGCCGGCCGCTCTCGACAGCACCGGCGCCCGTGCGCGGCCGATGGACCTGTTCGTGCTCCGCCCCTAGCATCTCGGTGATCAACGTCGGCATGTCGAATTCGCCGACCTCGCCGCTGGCGACCACCCGGCCGCCGCGCATCACCGTCACCCGGTCAGCCACTTCGAAGACCTCACCCAGCCGGTGGGTGATGTACACAACGGAAGTTCCTGCCGCACAGAGGCTACGGGCGACGTCGTGCACCTTGGCGATCTCGACATCGGACAGGGTGGCGGTTGGCTCGTCGAGGATCAAGACCCGAGCGTCGGCCATCAAACCGCGCGCGATCTCCAGTAACTGGCGTTGAGCCAGCGCAAGGCCCTCCACGGGCCGACTGAGGTCGACATCCCCCAGCCCCGCCCGGGCCAGGCACTCCTGCGCTCGGCGTCGCAGCCGACGGAACGGCACGACGGGTCCGCGCCGACCGCGACTGGCCAGGACCAGATTGTCGAGCACCGACATCTGCGGCACCACTGAGAGCTCTTGGAAGACCATGAACACATCGCCATCCGCATGCGCAGTGCCGTAGACCTTGCCGGAGTCGGCGGTTACGACGCCCGCCATCACCTTCACCAAAGTACTTTTGCCAGCACCATTCTCACCGAGAAGCGCATGCACCTCGCCGCTTCTGAGCTCCAGCGAGACCGATTTCAACACCGCCACGCCGCCAAAGCTCTTCGAGAGTTCGCGCACTCCCAGCGCAACCGGGTCGGCCGCCGCAGTGGGTTCCCTCGATGTCAGAGACTTGGCCTCGGCCACTGTGTTCTCCCGTGTCTCGAACGGTCATTTAACGTTAAAGCACTGCCGCCGCCGATGCCCGGAGCACGGGACTTCTGCTACGAATTGCCGACACAACGGACGAAACTCATTCAGCGATCGAGCCAGGCCGCGCTGTGCGTCAACGGAGCACCCGCTCGATGATATTCGGCCCTCGCGAACGTTGTTCGGGCTGACTATAACGTAACAGTCATCACATAGTGATGCAACACCTGGGCGATATCACCGTGTTCGATTGGTAGAGAACGCTATTCAACGGTCGACGCATGCACGGGGCCAGTGACCGCTCAGACCTCTGAGCGCAATCTCGCGGACATGTGCCCACAGATCGCCTTCGAGGATTCCGAATCGCGGCAGAATGTCCTCTCGCGGTGGCCCTCCGTACGGCGCCCACGCGACGACGCAAGCCAGCAGTTCACGCTCGAATGCGTGGATCACGGGCCGCGCGTGCTGTCCGTCCGCACCAGCATCGATGCCACGGGCACGATCAGCTGGCTGAGAAATCGAATCGAATAGCGTTGTGATACAACGCGCCCGGACGGAGCTCGGCGTCCGGGAAGTCGGAGTGGTTGACGCTGTCCGGAAACAGCTGTGTCTCGAGGGTGAACCCGCCGAAGGCGGGATAGGTGTTCACCGGGGGCTTGCCGGTCACCCCTTCGAGGTAACCGCCGACGTAGAGCTGGAGCCCGGGTTGATTGGTGGACAAGGTCAACCGGCGACCGCTCGCGGGGTCGGTAGCCACGAGCACCTCGCGCATGCCGCTACCGTCGAGAACCCAATTGTGGTCGTAGCCAACGATATCGCCCGTCGGCCGACCCGCACCCGCATTTTCGACCTCAGCGATGTCCCTGCCGATCGCCTTCGGCGTGCGGAAGTCGAAGGGGGTGCCATCGACTGGGCGAATCTCGCCAGTCGGCAACAGGTCGTCGTCCACCGGCAGATAGTGGGAGCCTCTGATCTCCAGCACGTGATCCAGCACGGTGCCCGCATCATGGCCGCCCAGGTTGAAGTACGAGTGGTGGACGATGTTGGCCACAGTCACGGCGTCTGTGGTGGCACGGATGTCGACCGTCAGTGCCCCGTCCTGCAGGCGGTAGGTCACGCTCGTCGTCAGCGCACCTGGATAGCCTTCTTCACCGTCGGGCGAGATTCGCCAGAAGGTGACTTCATTTGCCGTCCGCGCGCTTTCGATGCTCCACACCTTGCGATCGAACCCGCTCAGGCCTCCGTGCAGATGATTGTCGCCTTCATTGACGGAGAGCTGGACGGGGTTACCGTCGATCTCCAGCCGTCCTGAGCGGATCCGGTTGGCGTACCGCCCGGCAGTGGAGCCGAAGTAGTTCTCGTCGGTGGCCATCTCGCCCAATGTGGGCCGTTGCAACACGACGTCGGCGAGCACTCCGTTGGCATCGGGAACGTGCAGTTCGATGAGCCGGGCACCGACATCGGTCAGGACGGCACGGTAGACGCCGTCGGTCAGCGTGACCACCTGAACTTCGATCCCGTTGACGGTTTCTGTCGCTATCACAATGACTCCTCGGTAGTTGAATGGTTCTGCGAGCCAGTTCGCCTCGTCATGGCTGCCAACTGGCTGCAGGTAGCCCTGGGGTCTCGACACGGGCGATGAACAGGCCACCCGAGTCGGGGAAGGACTCGAGTTGTTCGGCGACGAGATCGACGCGTGCGGTGGTGATGACGAGCTGGTCGAGACCCGGTCCCGCAAAAGTCACACAGCTCGTGTGGGGCGCGGGCACCCCGACGACCGCGATCTGCCGCCCGTCGGGTGTATACAGCCGCACCTCACCGGCACCCCACACCGCAACCCACAGGTTTCCGTCGGCATCGATGCAGATGCCGTCCGGCAATCCTCCGGTGACCCGGAACGCTTCGTGGCGGGACCCGGATACCCCGGACGCTGAATCGTAGCTCCGCGACCACACGATGCCGGGAGTGGTATCCACCGAGTAGAGCGTCCCTCCATCCGGCGACCACGCGAGTCCGTTGGACATCTGCAGGTCGTCGTCGAGCACTTCGACATTTCGGCGTGCGTCGACTACGTACAGCGACTCACCGGTCTCTTCGCCGAGCGAGAGTGAACCGACGAGAAACCTGCCCGCCGGATCGCACTTGCCATCGTTGAGACGACGGCGCTTGCCCTCCGGAATCAGCTGCGCGACTTGGCAAATCCCGGACTCGTCAACCAGCCACACGTCGTGGTGGCCGGCGACCAGCAAACCCCCTGGCGCCGAAGCCACCGCTCCCACCGTCAGGTCGACGTGATGTGTCTCGGTCGGGGTGATGCTCTCACCTTCCAGCAGTCCCTCATGGACGTTGCCGGCAGGGATGTCCACCCACAGCAGTCGGGCGCCAGCCCGATCCCACACCGGGCCTTCTGCCAGTTCGTATGTCTGCGATGTCGCACATACCGCGTCATACGTTTTCATCTCCGGCCTCCACGCGTGTCGCTGCCTCGACTGTCTGCCGAACCGCATCGCCTCAACGGATGATCGCCCCCACCTGTGCGCGCATGGGCAGTTCGGCCCGCGACGGCAGACCTTCCCAGTCGCCGCGGGTACCGACTGTGCACGCGGCGCAGGCATTCGCCCACCTCAGACGTTCTGTCAGAGGACGGTTCTCGGACCACGCCGCGAGGTAGCCGGCCGCAAAGCTGTCGCCCGCACCGATCACATCTATGACAGTGACCGGTAACCCGTCTTCGCGTGCGGTAGCTCCGTCGGCGTCGAGTGCGTAGGCGCCGCGTTCACCCAGCTTGACCACCACCTCGCGCGGTCCCAGCGTCACCATAAATCTTGCAGCATTCTCCGGTTCGGTCTCATGGGTCAGCAGGAAGAGTTCGTCCTCACCGATGAACAGGATATCGACATACGGCAGCATCGCCTCGAGTTCGGCGCGGGCGGCCGACGTATCGCCGAGTGCCCTGCGGTAGTTCACATCCAGCGAAACAGTCGCTGCGCGTTCCCTGGCAAGCTCCAGCGCGCGGTGAACCGCGCCGCGGGCAGCCCCGCTCAGCATCGGGGTGATACCGGTGAGGTGCACCAGCCCGATATCGCCGGTCCGGTGGAAGGCGGCGTCGACGTCGTGCCCACACAGTTGCGCGCCCGCTGACCCCGTTCGGTAGTACGAGACGCCAACGTGGTCCGGCGTTCGATGGTCTCGGAGCATGAAGCCGGTTGTTGCATCACCGGTTACGCGCACCAGATCGGCGTTTACCCCCTCACGGCGGAGATCCCTGATCACGCAGCGCCCCACTTCGTCGTCGCCGACTACGCCGACCCACACAGCCGTGTGTCCCAGCCTCGACATTCCGATGGCCACCGTCGCTTCCGCTCCGGCGGTGGAGAACCGCATTGCGGACCCAGTCCCGAGCGGCTCGCCAGGAGTCGTCGCCGCGACACCCAACGCTTCCCCCAATGTCAACATGGCAACCATCAGCAGCGGGCTTTCGAATGGAAGTCCGCAACGCGGACGCGAAGTGCAGATTGCGCTCCACCGTCGGTCGCGGAGCCCAGCAACGCCGAGCCCATCCCCAGCGCCAGAGCACCTGCGGCCAGAAATGCGGGGACGTCGGCGATGGCCACGCCGCCCGTCGGTATCAACGGAATCTCCGGATACGGCCCATTGCGTAGCTCGCGGATGTATCCAGGCCCACCTAGTGAAGCCGGGAACACCTTGACCGCCGTGGCACCCGCAGCCCAGGCGGCGTGGATCTCGGTGGGCGTCAGAGCCCCGGCAAAGACTGGAATGTTAACGCTTCGTGCGTATTTCACGACGGCGCTGTCGAAATTGGGCGTAACAAGGAACTGTGCACCTGCCGCGTGTGCGGCGCGAGCGCCAGCCATCGTCGTAACGGAACCTGCACCGACGTAAGCCGATCCGGTATGTTCTTCGGCCACTGATTGCAGGGCATCCAACACCCCTGGCGTGGTCAACGGGAACTCCAACATGCGGACGCCTGAGGACACCAAGGTCCGGGCGGTCTCGTCGAAGTGCGCCGTCGAAGTGCCTCGAACGATCGCGATGCACCGTTGAGCACGGATGAAATCAAGGTCCAGCGTGGGCAGCACGCTCATCCTAGGTCCAACATGTCGATCAGGATCTTGCCCCGTGGCTGGCCGTCGCTGACCGCCAGCAGATCCAATGCTGCAGCAGCTGAGCCGATCCCGAAGCGATGAGTGATCAGCGACTGCGGACGGAATGATCCGGCGTTGAGTAGACGGACGGTACCTGCCCAGGCAGCAGCGGTGTAGCTGAAGCTGCCCCGAATCGTGAGGTCATTGTTCACCACGTCATCGACGAAGAGTTGAGCCGCCTTGCCGTGACCACTGATTCCCAGCAGCAGGATGTAACCGCCGCGGACGGCCGACCGCAGCGCCGTTTCGACAGCCGCCGTGCTACCGGCTGCCTCGATCACCACATCGAAGGCGCGCTCGGCGGGCGGCTCGACGGAGAACTCGTCAACGCCCATGTTGATCGCCAAATCACGCTGTTCGCTGCGCAATCCGGCCATTACGACAGTCGCCGGCGACCACATCCGTACCAGGTTCGCGGCGAGCAACGCTACCGTCCCGTCGCCGATGACCAGGACCCGGCGACCTGGGTCCAGTCCGATCTCCAGGAGCCCACGCAGCACCACGGCCGCAGGTTCGACCAGCGCACCCAGCTCGAGCAGGCCAGCGTCACGGAGTTTGTGCGTCGAGTACTCGGGGACCACCACCGCAGGTCCTGCCGCACCATCGGCGGTGAACCCCAGTTCGTCGTAGTTGAGACACAGGTTGGTGGCACCCTTCCTGCACTGGGTACACGTCATACACGGCAGGATGCCTTCGACCACCACGGGGTCGCCCAGTTCCAGCCCGGTCACACCGTCGCCCAGCGCCAGTACCGTGCCAGACCATTCATGTCCCAGCACCAAGGGATAACGCACGTACGCCGGATCCAGGTCGCCACGAACGATCTCGAGGTCCGTACCGCAGATCCCGACGAAGTGCGGCCGGATCACCACCTGCCCCGCAGCGGGCGACACCGTGTACGTGCGCTTCTCCACCGCGACATCGGCTGGGCTCCGAACGAGAAGCACCGCTCCGTCCACCTCGATGTTCTGTTCAGCCGAACGCGATTCTGGCATACCGAACACTTTAGCAAGACACCCAGCACGCCACAACCGTTGACCTCGGGCGAATGACGGCAATGTGGGTGGCTGTGGTGAACGCTGGAGGCGCTGAAATTGGGGATCAGCGCCCGGTGCG
Source organism: Mycobacterium sp. (assembly GCF_040509115.1). Classification (GTDB taxonomy): domain Bacteria; phylum Actinomycetota; class Actinomycetes; order Mycobacteriales; family Mycobacteriaceae; genus Mycobacterium. The sequence goes on from NZ_JBEVLO010000070.1 coordinate 43,858, forward strand.
GCCCAAGGAACAGTCGTCGGTGCGGGCCGCAGAGTTTTAAGAGCTTCACCGGGTCGTCCAGATCGATCGTGAGCATCGACGAGCTGTACGACGGCGACGGACATCCCGAGAACGCGCCGCACCGCGCCGAGATGCCCGACAACGTGATGGTGCATCGGCGGATCGCATTCGGGCCGTAGTCGGGGCTGTTCGACGACGTACGCGGGTTGGCATCCGTGCGCTAGACACGGCGGGGAAGCTTCGCAACCGCTGCACGACAAAGTGGGGGGTTATCCCCCGTGACACTGGCATTCTTGATCGGCATGCTGATGGTCATGACACTGGTTGGCGCGTCGCCCAGTCTCGGCGGTCGCGAACTGACGGTCACGATCCGGCGGTCGGCCCGAT
>NZ_JBEVLO010000071.1:0-108659 GCF_040509115.1 Mycobacterium sp.
ACGGCCTGTCAGGAGAGGAGGGATCGTTCACGATCTGCTCGTTCTGGCTGGTGTCGGCGCTGGTCGAGATCGGTGAGATCAGCCGGGCAAAGCATCTGTGCGAGCGGCTGCTGTCGTTCGCCAGTCCGCTGCATCTCTACGCGGAGGAGATCGAGCCGCGAACCGGCCGACACCTCGGCAACTTCCCGCAGGCCTTCACCCACCTGGCCCTGATCAACGCCGTCGTGCACGTGATCCGCGCCGAGGAGGAAGCCGACAGCACCGGGGTGTTCCAGCCGGCCAACGCCCCCGTGTGACGGGTATGACGGGTCAGCTACCGACGGCGCGCAGCTGAGGGAGCTGGGTCTCCGCGCCCGCAGCCCACTGCAGGTGGAAGTCGACGACCAGCGGCGCGGGCACGGCCAACGCCACCGGGGTGAGGCGGCTATTGGCATCCCGGCTATTGGCATGGTCGATTGCCACTCCGGTGATGACCCGGCCGCCGAAGCCGTCGGCGCGGGCGGGCACGGTGGCCGTGACCGTCACCGCCTGACGGCCCGGGGCCGGACGCACGTAGAACTGGGCGCCGGGCTCGCAGTCGGTCACGGCGGCGCCGTCGGCATCCAGGAGCGTGCCATGCGAAACTTGCAGGGCCGCAACTTGATTGGCATGCAACCGGAGCGGGCCGATCAAGCCACCGTCGACCACGGCGTCGACCACCGACAGCTCGGGCGCCACGGCGTGACGCCTGGCCCAGCGGGCGCCCGCGAGCAGGTGGTCGTACAGATGAACCACGCGATCCAGGTTGCGGAAGTGGCTGACTCCGTCGAGCCAGAACGTCACCTCGCCCAGTCGAGCGCCGTTGGTGAGCAGACGGTAGTACCGGTATCCCTGAGCGGCCTTGCCCGCGGTGTGCCTGGAGAGCGTGCTGCCCGCACCGAGTGCCTTGCGGTAGGTACCCGGCCCAGCCGTGGTCAGCGTGGACGACGTCACGTCGCGCCAGTTCGATCCGTCGACGGACTTCTGCAGCCGCAGGCCCACGGCCCGCCCGGACCGGACGTCGACGGTATAGCCGCCCAGCGGATGGGCACCGTCGAACTCGAACACCACCGAGTCCGGGCGTCGCCGCACCGCGGCGGGGACGTTTCGGGGGCGGCGGTCCAGCTCCATGCCATTGGTGAAGTACCAGATGGCAGCCTGCGTGGCGGCGATCGCCTCGTGCTCGGCGATGTTGGCCGGACCCAATGGATAGCCCGCGGCCCGGAGCCGGTTGCTCAACTCCGCGGGCCGGATCGTCGGAAAGGAGTTGCGGAGGATCCAATCGACCTCCGGCTCGTGGGCCCGCGCGCCGATGTTCGCGACGGCCGTCCAGCCCGCAGCCCGGTAGTGCGAGGGCCGCGTCGGCGCGATCCCCCCGAAGTCCAGAGAGTACGCCTCGACGTTGGGGTTCAGCCTGATCAGGTCCGTCCGAGCGACCGAGCCGTCGGTGAACGTCAGCGTGCCGACGGTGTGGGAGTAGGTGCCCATGCGGTAACGCGTCAGACGGCTGACGTCAGCGTTGCCCGCGACCTCGCGGCGGCTGACGGCTATCGGCGCACTGGCACGTGCGGGGAGGGAGATGACGTTCATCGAGTCGACCTTCTGAGTGCTGATCGCGCGACATGGCACCGCCGAGAGGGCGGGCGTCAGCGCAGGACAACGAGGGCTTCAGAAAATCAACAACAACAGCACAACGGCACGATGCAGCGCGCAAAGGCATAGCGCAGCGGCAGTGCGGACTGTTGCATGGCGACCACCATACGTGATGCGCCGCGTACCTCAAACCTCTACTTTTCGTCGGCGTGCGCGGTAACGCTGTCGAGGGCACCGGCGCAGCATAGGGTTGGGCACGAAAACTCGACCCGCACAAAGCCTCACGATCCGCACGAAGCCCGACGACCCGCACGGTGCCGCACGGCACGAACCCTCTTCAGACCCAGGAGGTAGACATGACGTCCGCCCAGAACGAGTCGCAGGCCCTCGGCGATTCCGCCGCCCGGCAGTTGGCGAACGCCACCAAGACCGTCCCCCAGCTTTCGACGATCACCCCTCGCTTCCTCCTGCACCTGCTGAGCTGGGTGCCCGTCGAGGCAGGCATCTACCGGGTGAACCGAGTCGTCAACCCCGAGCAGGTGGCGATCCACGCCGACGAGGGCGCAGGCGACGACGATCCGCTGCCGCAGACCTACGTCGACTACGAGACCAGCCCGCGCGAGTACACGCTGCGCGCCATCTCCACCCTCCTCGACGTCCACACCAGGGTGTCGGACCTCTATTCCAGCCCGCACGACCAGATCACCCAGCAGCTCCGGCTCACCATCGAAACCATCAAGGAGCATCAGGAGTCCGAGCTGGTCAACAACGCCGAGTACGGCCTGCTGTCGCAGGTGACACCCGAGCAGACGATTCAGACGCTGGGCGGGGCACCGACGCCGGACGATCTCGACTCACTCATCACGAAGGTGTGGAAGACGCCGAGCTTCTTCCTGACCCATCCCTTGGGCGTTGCCGCGTTCGGCCGGGAGGCGACGCGCCGTGGCGTGCCGCCGCCAGTCGTCAATCTGTTTGGCGCGCAATTCATCACGTGGCGTGGCATTCCATTGGTGCCGTCGGACAAGGTGCCCGTCGAGGACGGCAAGACCAAGTTCATCCTGGTGCGCACGGGCGAGGAGCGCCAAGGCGTGGTTGGGTTGTTCCCGCCGGGTTTGGTCGGCGAGCAGGCGCCGGGACTGTCGGTGCGCTTCACCGGCATCAACCGCAGCGCCATTGCGTCCTATCTCGTCACGCTGTACTCGTCACTTGCCGTGTTGACCGACGATGCCCTGGCAGTGCTCGACGACGTGGCGGTGGACCAGTTCTATGAGTACGAGTGAGTACCGCTCGGTAGACGCCGAGAGCGACCTGCCGATCGGTGAGGCGGAGCTCGCCGCGCTTGCCACTCAGCTGTTCGCCGCCAGTACGTTCCCCGCCGCACCGCCCGCCAGCCGCCCCGGCCCCGACAGCCCGCCCGTGACCACGCCGGTCGCACCTCGCGGCGGCGGCGGTGACACCACCGCGGCGACCGCGCCTGCGGTGACGGCGGCGGGCGCGTCGAACACGCTGACGCCGCCCGTTCCCTTGCTGCCGCTGGGTGGCCTCGACGTACCGGCACCGAGTTCGCCTGGGCCGGACGGCATTCCGCAGTCGGTACCGGTCGCGCCGCGCGGATCGGTCCCCGACACGACGGCCGGGCCGTCCTCGGGGTACACGGTCGGCAGCGCCTTCAGCCCGTTCGCGGTGCCCAGTTCGGGGATCGTGCCGACGGTGCCGGGGGTGTTGGCAGGCACTTCTCCGGCGGTTCCCATGGCATCGCGCGGGTCGGCGCCCACCTGGCTGCCGGGTGCTCCGTCCGTGGCCGATCTGGGCCTGACGGCCGCGCCCGCCAAGCCCGCGGGGGACGAGGTCAACTACGGCTTTCTCTCTTCGGTGGCGAAACTCCCCGTAGCCGAGCCGATCCCACAACTTCGTGACGATCACGAGATCTTCGACGTGGACTCGGTGCGGGCGGACTTCCCGATCCTGCGGGAAACCGTCAACGGCAGGCCCCTGATCTGGTTCGACAACGCGGCGACCACCCAGAAGCCGCAGTCCGTCATCGACCGACTGGCCTACTTCTACGCGCACGAGAACTCGAACATCCACCGCGCCGCCCACGAACTGGCCGCGCGTGCCACCGACGCCTATGAAGACGCCCGTAGCACCGTCCGGCGCTTCATCGGGGCGCCCAAGAGTGAGCAGATCATCTTCGTCCGCGGCACCACCGAGGCCATCAACCTGGTGGCCTACGCATGGGGTGGCAAACACCTCGGCGAGGGCGACGAAATCGTCATCACCCATCTCGAGCACCACGCCAACGTCGTTCCGTGGCAGCTGCTTTCACAACGGACGGGGGCGGTGCTCAGGGTGGCACCGGTCGACGATGCCGGCAATCTGCTGCTGTCGGAGTTCGAGCAGCTACTGGGACCCAAGACCAAACTCGTTGCGGCCACTCATGTCTCGAATGCGCTCGGCACCGTGACGCCCGCCAAGAAGATCGTCGAACTGGGGCATCGCTACGGCGCACGCGTCCTCATCGACGCTGCCCAGTCGATTCCGCACATCCCGATCGACGTCCAGGATCTCGGCGCGGACTTCCTGGTGTTCTCCGGGCACAAGATCTTCGGACCCACCGGCATCGGCGTCCTCTACGGGCGCGAGGATGCACTGGAGGAGACCCCGCCGTGGCAGGGCGGGGGAAACATGATCGCCGACGTCACGCTCGAAAGGTCGCTCTATCAAGGCCTTCCGAACAAGTTCGAGGCGGGCACCGGCAACATCGCCGACGCGGTGGGGCTTGCAGAAGCCCTGAGGTACGTCGAACGGATCGGTGTCGAGCGCATCGCGGCCTACGAACACGCGCTACTGGAGTACGCGACGCCCCGACTGGCCGACATCCCGGGCGTCCGACTCGTCGGCACGGCCGAGGAGAAGGCCAGCGTCTTGTCGTTCGTGCTCGCCGGGCACGAACCGCTCGAGGTGGGCAAGGCCCTCAATGCCGATGGCATCGCGGTGCGGGCCGGGCATCACTGCGCGCAGCCGATCCTGCGTCGGCTGGGCCTGGAGGCGACGGTGCGGCCCTCGTTCGCGTTCTACAACACGTTCGACGAGATCGACGTGTTCCTGAAGGCCGTGCGCCGCATCGCGGAGAGACCTACCTGATCGGACCGACGTCGAATCACGGTGCGCTGATCTCTGTCCACGGCGGATGCCGCGCGCGATGATGGTCCGATGAGCAACCCGGCATCACGTCGTCGCGACACGTCTCGCAAGGTCATCGACCTGGCCATCGGGATTCTGGTGGGCCAGCGCGGCTGCTCGCCCGACGCGGCCTTCGCGGAACTCGTCCGCGTGGTGAAGGACACCGGCATCGGCATCGGCAGTCTGGCCGGTGCGCTGGTCGCGCTGGCGACGGGTACCTCCGGATCGTCCGCCGAGGACATCGAGGCGTTCAATGCGTGGGGAGAATTGCTCAGGCGCAGCCGCCTGACCCCCGTCGCGAGCTCCTGACGACGCATGAGCATTCATCTGCACTGGTATCTGCCCACCAACGGCGACAGCAGGGAGATCGTCGGGTCGGGCGACGACTCCCAATTCGCCGTCGGCCCGTCGGCCAGCCGGATCCGACCGCCCACGATCGCCTATCTCGGCGAGATCGCCCGCACGGCGGAGCTTCTCGGCTTCGAGTCGGTGCTGACACCGACGGGCTCCTGGTGCGAGGACGCATGGGTCACGACGGCCGCGCTGAGCCAGGTCACCACCCGGCTGAAGTTCCTGGTGGCCTTCCGTCCCGGATTCATCTCGCCGACACTGGCGGCCCATCAGGCGGCCACCTTTCAGCGGATCTCCGGCGGGCGACTGCTGTTGAACATCGTCACGGGCGGAGATCCGGTCGAGCAGGCCCGCTACGGGGACTACCTCGATCACGACCAGCGCTATCAACGGACCGGCGAATTCCTCCGCGTGCTCAGGGGCGTCGCCGCCGCGTCCAGTGTCGACACCTTCGACCTCGATGGCGAGCATTACCGGATCGAGGGCGCCAACGTCGACTATGGCGACTGGGATCCCCCGCAGATCTTCTTCGGCGGCGCCTCCGCTGCCGCTGAGGACGTCGCGGCTCGGCACGTCGACACGTACCTGGCATGGGGTGAGACCCCAATCCAGATCGCCGAGCGACTGGCTCGAGTGCGAGCGCGCGCCGCCAGCTACGGCAGGACCCTGCAGTTCGGCATCCGGTTGCACGTGATCAGCAGGGACACCTCGGCCGAAGCATGGGCTCACGCCGAGCGTCTCTTGGCCGCCATCGACGATGAACGCATCGAGTCGGCGCAGAGGGTACTCGCCCGATCGGATTCAGTTGGGCAGCAACGGATGACAGCACTGCACGAAGGGCGCACCTCGCAGCTCGAGGTCTCCCCGAACCTGTGGGCCGGTTATGGGCTGGTGCGCGGCGGGGCGGGTACCGCTCTGGTGGGCAGTCACGCCGAGGTAGCCGACCGCATCGCCGAGTACCACGACCTGGGCATCGACCACTTCATCCTGTCCGGGCAACCGCACGTCGAGGAGGCCTACTGGTTCGCCGAGGGCGCGGGTGCAGTGCTGCGGGCGCGGGGTCTCGTCTGACCCAGGTCGACACGGGCGGCGATGACGAGCCATGATCGTGCGATGACCTCCGAGCCGAATCGCACCGACACCACCGCAGGCCTCTCGTCGCTCGCCCCCCAGTTGGAGAAGGTGGCCGAGCTGCTGGGCGTCAAGTCCGTCCTGGTGATGCGGTCCGAACCCGACTCCATGGTGGTCGCCGCAACCGCGGGCGAGGCCACCAAGCACTACACCGTCGGCGCGGCGGGAAGGAAGGCGGGCGATGACGCCAGCCGGGTGCCGCTGTACTGCGAACGCATCGTCGACACGAACGAGGATCTCTTCGTGCGGGACTCGCGGTCGGACGACACGTTCGCGGGCAACGAGGACGAAGTCGAGTTCGGTCTGCACAACTACCTGGGGCTCGCCGTCCACGACGCGGCAGGCACCGTGGTCGGCACGGTGTGCGTGCTCGACGACACCGCACGGGACTACACCCCCGCGCAGCGCCAGGAGCTGGAGGAGTTGCGCGGTGCCGTGGAGTCCGTGGTCCACGGTGACGGCACCGCGCTCAGCTGACCCCTAGACTCGCGCGGGCAGCGACAACGGCTCGGATACCTTGTCGGCCAACGAGTTGTCGGTGAACGCACCGCGGTACTTCGCGGCGGGGTGCGTATCGGGCACGCGGTCGGAACCACCGCCGGAGAGCTTGTGTCGCAGCGTCCCCGACTTGTCGGTGGAGAGCAATCCACGCTTGCGGAGCTCGGGGAACAGCAGCTCGGCGATGTCGGAGAAGGTGCCCGGTCGCACGGCGTGGAAGACGTTCACCCCGTCGATGCCCGCGTCGCGCCACTCCTCGAGCTTGTCGGCGATCTCAGAGGGCGACCCCACGATGCGGCTGCTGCGCTCGAACGCGCGGCCGAGATCGGCGATCGTGGGCTCGGACGTGCCCGCGCCCTCCCCCGCCCACCGGGACCAGCCCTGAATCCCCCCGTACTCGCCGAGGTCGGACAGTCGCGTCTCCAGGGGCAGCGCGCCGGCGTCGATCCCCAGATCGCCGAGGATGTGGCACAGCACGCCTTCGATGCTGGACAGCTCCTCGATCTGGGCCTCCTTCTCCCTGGCTTCCTCGGAGGTCCGTCCGACCACCAGCGAGAGGCCCTGGAAGAACTTGACGTCGTAGGGATCTCGGCCGTACCCCGCCGCCAGTTCTCTGGTCTCGTCGATCAGCCCGCGGGCCGACTCGGGATCCGGACTCGAGATGAACACGCCCTCGGCGTTGCGCGCCGAGAAACGTTGCCCCACCGGCGATGCACCGGCTTGGAACAGCAGGGGAACGCGCTGCGGCGACGGGGTGACGAAGTGCGGACCCTCCACTGAGAAGTGCTCACCGACGTGATTGATCTTGTGGATCTTTGCTGCGTCGGCATGGATCCCGGCCTGTTTGTCCGCCCGCAGGGCATCCTCGTCCCAGGACCCCTCCCACAGCTTGTAGAGGACGTCGACGTACTCCTCGGCGATCTCGTAGCGCAGGTCGTGTTCGATGAGCTTGTCGTGCCCGTAGTTGCGATAGGTGTTGTCCGAGAAGCTGGTCACGATGTTCCAGCCCACCCGACCACCCGTGTAGTGGTCGAGGGTGGAGATGCGCCGCGCGAAGTCGAACGGCAGGCTCTGCACGATCGAGCTGGTGTACACCAGTCCGAGGTTCTCGGTGGCCGTGGCCAGCGCCGAGATCAGCACCGATGGATCGTTCGTCGGGATCTGCATGCCTTCCCTGGCCACCAGCTCGTACGAGCCGTTCCATGGCGAGCGCAGCCCGCTGACGTCGGCGAAGAACATCAGGTCGTATCCGGCGCCGTCGAGGTAGCGGGCGAGGTCGACCCAGTGCTTGAGTGAGTTGATCTCGTGGTTGGCGGCCTTGGGATCTCGCCACAGCCCGTGGATGACGTGTGACGGCGTGTTCATCACGAACGCCGAGTAGTACAGCGGGCGGTTCTTGGCTGGCTTTGGCACGTGTTCCTAACTGATTGCTGTGGCAGAGAACAGCATCCCGCCGACGGCAATGACGACGATGCCAAGCGCCAACGCGATCCACGGCCACCACGCGCGGAGCAGCTCTTCCTTGGTCATCGCGTCAGCACTCCAGACATTCGGACTCCGACGCGAGGCTAGTTCAGCGACGTCGAGTCGGGGGTCTCGTCATCGCTTGGCGACCCGGGCGTCGGGCCGGCCGCGGCGACCGCCGTCGACCTCGATCAGTTGGCGGCCACGGTCTTTCGTCGTGGCGGCGTCCACGACCGCCCTCGAGTGCCGATTGAAATCACCGTGGTTTGAAGCCGGGTGATGAAATCTGCCCGAGCCGAACGCCCGCGCGACGTGCCCTGGGTGCGCTTGACTCGTAGCCGACGCGATCAGCGGTCGCGGGCCGCCGGGAGACGGCGGATCGAACAAGGGAGATGCGATGAGCGAGCACACATACCGAGTCGTCGAGATCGTCGGTACCTCGCCGGACAGCGTCGATGCCGCCATTCGCAACGGCGTGACGCGGGCCGGGCAAACGCTGCGCGGACTGGACTGGTTCGAGGTCGTCTCGGTGCGCGGAGAGATCGCCGACGGACAGGTGGCCCACTTTCAGGTGACGCTCAAGGTGGGATTCCGGCTGGAGGATCGTGACGGTGCCGTCTGAGTGAAGGCCAGCGGGTCGCCGACTCGCGGGAATGAGATCGCGGGCGGCTCGGTTCTGGCTCAGTACGAGCCAACCGGTGCCCTCGCATCCCGCTGGGCAGATGGAGGAGTTCAGGCATGACGACGACGGACGCGGGCGTCGACCCGCCACGGTTCGTTGCCGTCCGGCAATCCGATGCGTTCGCAGCCCCCCTGCTCGACGAACTGGCGTTCGAGTACGGGGCTCGCTACGGGCCCATGGTGGGCTCGGAGTATGCGGACCTCAGGGCGTATCCGGCCGAGGAGTTCGAGCCGCCGGGTGGGACGCTGATCGTCGCACTGGCCGACGGAGTGCCGATCGCGGGCGGCGCGTTCCGCCGGTACGACACCACGACGGCCGAGCTCAAGCGCATCTGGACGGCATCGGCACACCGTGGGCGGGGCTACGGCAGACTCGTCGTCGCCGAACTGGAGCACATCGCCCGGCAACGGGGCTACACCCGCGTCTACCTGACGACCGGGTGGCGCCAACCCGAGGCGGTGGCGCTCTACTTGTCAGCGGGGTACACGCCGCTCTACGACCGCTCGTTGCCCGCCGAACAGGTCGGTGCCCATGCGTTCGAGAAGGACCTGGGCTCCGGCGGTGGCGTGTCGTGAAGTTCCTTCTCTTGACGTTGATCTCGCACGTCCCAGACCCCGTCTCCGGCGAGAGGAAGACTGCCGCCGCCCGGCTTCGTGACGTCGTCGACACCGCCGTGCTCGCCGAGGAGCTCGGCTTCGACGGGTTCGCCGTCGGCGAGCGTCACGAGGACCCGTTCATCTCGTCATCGCCACCGGTGGTGCTGAGCCACATCGCCGCGCGGACGTCGACGATCGGCCTGTTCACCGGGGTGACGACACTGAGCCTGCTCGACCCGGTGCGTGCCTTCGAGGACTACTCGACGCTGGACAATCTGTCCGGGGGACGGCTCGAGCTCATCATCGGCAAGGGCAACGGCGCAGCGCAGGCCCAGCTGTTTCACGTCACCACCGCCGATCAGTGGGACCGCAACCGGGAGGGTTACGAGCTGTTCCGCGCGCTGTGGGACAGCGACCAGGTGACGTGGTCGGGAAGTTTTCGTCCTTCGTTGCGCGACGCCAAGGCCGTCCCCCGCCCCCTTCAGCAGCGCATCCGCATCTGGCACGGCAGCGCGACCAGCACGGAGTCCGTCGATCTGGCCGCCCGGCATGGTGATCCGATCTTCTCCGCCAACGTCACCCATCCCATCGAGCCGTACGCCGAGCTGGTCCGGCACTACCGACGGAGATGGGAGTTCTACGGGCGGCGGCCCGAGGATGCCCTCGTCGGGGCGGGAACCGCGGGATTCTTCGTCGCCCCCACGTCGCAGGAGGCGTTGGCCACGTACCGGCCGACGTTCGAGGCGCGACTCGCTGCCCAGCGTCGGGCAGGCATGCCGGTGGTGTTCGAGTCGATCGAGGATCTGGTCGCCCGCAGTTCGGCCCTCGTCGGCAGTCCCGAGCAGGTCATCGACAAGGTGGGGCGATACCACGATCAGCTTGGCCACGAGGTCATCCACCTCAGCGCCGACGCGGACGGCATATCGGTCGATCAGAAGCGTCGCAGCCTCGAGTTGTTCCAGTCCGCCGTCGCTCCCGCTCTCCGCGAACGCATCCCGAGTCGGCCGCTGATTGCCCAAGCACATGCGAAAGAGGTGGTTTCGTGAGCATTTTCGGTGTGGCCGTCGAATTGGATGGAGAGGGCGCCCACCCCGCGGCCTGGCGCCGCGCCGGTCATCCACCGAGCGCGTCCCTCAGTGGACGCACGTTGTCGCGCAGGGTGGCTGCGGCCGAGAACGCGGGATTCACCTTCGCCACGTTCGAGGATTCGATCCTCGCGCCGGACAGCGGAATTCGAGGGCGAGTCGACGCGGTGAACCGCGCGTCGTTCGTGGCCGCTACCACCTCGACGATCGGCCTCGTCCCCGTCGTCGAGACCACCTACGCCGAGCCGTTTCACACCTCCTCGCAGCTGGCGACCCTGGATTACGCCTCACGCGGCCGGGGCGGTTGGATTGCCCGGCGCATCGAGACGCCGACTGCGGCCGCCGCGTGGGGACGGCCGGCGATCGTCGATGGCGCCGAACTCGATCGAGAGCAACGGGACTCGATCACGGTCGTTCGCGGGCTGTGGGACTCGTGGGAGGACGATGCCGTCATCCGCGACTACGCGAGCGGCCGGTTCCTCGATCGGGACAAGGTGCACTACGTCGACTTCGAGGGCGAGTCGTTCTCGGTGAAGGGCCCCGCCATCGTGCCGCGCCCGCCGCAGGGTCAATTGGTCGTGTTCGGTACGCAAGCCGACCGAGAGCAAGTCGACGTCGTGCTCGTCACGGAACCGGAGCACGGCAAGGCCGTCGATGCCGCGCGGGCCAGCGACGGGCTGACGTTCGTCGAGATCGAGGTCACCCTCGACACGCCGGATGCCAGCGCCGCCGAACGCCTCGCCGCATTGAACCGGCATCACCAGGCGACGACGCCCCCTCGTCTCGAATATTCGGGCTCACCAACGGGATTCGTCGAGCTGCTCACCGATCTCGCCGATCACACCGAGGGTGTGCGGATCTTTCCGACGGTGATCGACGAGGATTTGCCGGTGTTGGCCCGCTACGTCCTTCCCGCGCTGTTCCGATCCGGCATCGGGCACCGCCCGGTCCCAGGGTCCTCACTGCGGGGGAACCTTGGCTTGAGCCGCCCCGCCAACCGCTATTCGGAGGTTTGATGAGTTCACCCGAGTACTCGAACGGCGCCCAGGTGCACTTCGGGGTGTTCTTCCAGGGGGTCAACCACACCACGATCTGGTCGGATCCTGCAAGCGGCTCGCAGATCGACTTCGAGACGTTCCGTCGCATCGTGACCACCGCGGAGCGCGGACTCTTCGACGCCTTCTTCCTCGGCGAGGGACTTCGCCTGCGCGAGCAACAGGGCAAGCTCCTCGACCTCGACATCGCGGGCCGCCCAGACGCGATCGCACAACTGTCCGCGCTGGCAGGCATCACCGAGCACATCGGATTGGTCGCCACTCAGAACACGACCTACAACGAGCCCGCCGACCTCGCGCGCCGCCTGGCAGGGCTGGATCTGTTGTCCGGCGGCAGGGCCGGGTGGAACGCCGTCACCACCGACAATGCGTGGACGGGGGAGAACTTCCGGCGTGGCGGGTTCCTCGACCACGCGCTGCGCTACCAGAGAGCGGGCGAGTTCATCGGCATCGCCCGCGCAATCTGGGACTCCTGGGCCGAGGATGCCATCGCGACGACGACCGGCAGCGAATCCTGGGCCGCACCAGATGCCGTGCGCCATCTGGCAGTCACCACGTCGCAATTCGACGTGTCACTCGATGCGACGGTGCCCCGCAGCCCCCAGGGCCATCCCGTGATCTTCCAGGCCGGCGACTCGCCTGCGGGCCGCGACTTCGCGGCGGCCAACGCCGACGTCATCTTCTCGCGCCACGGCACGCACTTCGACGACGCTCTTGCGTTCGCCAACGACATCCGTGCCCGGTTGCGGGCCGCGGGCAGACCCGCCGACGACATCAAGATCCTGCCGGGAACTCAGATCGTGCTGGCCGAGAAGGCCTCCGAGGTCGAAGAGAAGCGACGCTGGGTCCTCGACGGTCAGTACACCGGACAGACGGCACTTTCCCTCGTCGGACTGGTGTGGGGCCGTGACCTGTCCGATCTCGACCCCGACGGGCCGCTTCCCGCCGATGATCCGGTGCCCGCGCCGATCTCGGTCACCCGGGGCGCCGCCCGTGACGGCAAGGACCCGATCGCGATCGCAAAGGAGTGGCGGGCGCTCGCGGAGGCGAAGAACCTCTCGCTGCGCGAGGTCGCCATCGAAACATCGCTGCGGTCGGGATTCGTTGGCACACCGGGCCAAGTCGCCGACGAACTGACCCGTTGGGTGCGGGCCGGCGCGACCGACGGCTTCAACATCTCGCCGTATCTGGTCCCTGGCGGACTCGACGAGATCGTCGACTGGTTGGTTCCCGAACTCCAGGATCGTGGTGCCTACCGAACCGAGTACACGTCCACGACCCTGCGTGGACACCTCGGCCTACGAGAGCCGTTGACGCGGAGACGAACTGGCCGGGCCGACAGCAGCGCCGCCAGCTGATTGTTCCGCCCGAACCACGATGCCCGACCGACCGACGAAGATGCCCGACCGACGAAGATGCCCGACCCACGATCAGGAGTGAACACCATGACCACCACCGTCAGCACGTCCGCAGACACCTTCGAGGCTGCCTGGAATCAGTGGCACAGTGATCGCGAAAGTTACTACGGCGATCCACTCGGCTGGGTGAGCATTACCGGCCTATTCTGGCTCACCGAGGAATTCGAGACCATCGCCGACCTGCCTGGCCGGTGGCGCGCCGACGCCGACGCGGCCTACGTCGAAGGCGTGGAGGGCACCGAGCGGGTCGAGCCGATCGAAGGCGCGCCCGGGTTGTTCGTCGCGGACGGCGAACGCCGCATCGAGGTCATCCGTCGAACCGGGTCCGTCGCGTTGCGGGTCCACGATCCGAAGTCTCCCCACCTCGCCGAGTACCACGGCATCCCCACCTACCCTGCGCGCGAACAGTGGAGTGTCACGGGCACGTTCACGCCCTACGACGAGGTGCGGACGGTCACGACGGGTGCCGTCGTCGAGGGTCTCGAACATCACCACGACGCCGTCGGCGTTCTGGACTTCCAGCTGGGTGGATCGGCACGGCGTCTCGTCGCCTTTCGTGGCAGGGACGGCGCGCTGCAGGTCTTGTTCACCGACGAGACCAGCGGCGTGACGACCTACCCTGGCGCCAGGTCGCTTTCGGTCGCCGCACCGATCACCGGGGGCGAAGTGACGATCGACTTCAATCGGGCGGCCAACCTACCGTGCTCGTTCACCGACTTCGCGACCTGCCCCGTGGCACCCGCGGAGAACAAGCTGGCCGTGGCGGTCGAGGCGGGCGAGAAGAACCCCAGGTGACCGGGCCGCCTCAAGGCGTCACTCCGAGCGCCTCGGCAACACGTCGCCGGTGTCTCGCGCGCAGCATCACGCGCTGTGAACCCCGACCGCGAGGGGCGCAACGACGCGCTGGGAGCGTACCCGCGGCACCAGCAAGCTGAAGAGCCCTCCGACGAGGGCGATCACCCCGAAGATCGAGAAGATCCATCCCAGTGACACATTCGCCGACAGCAGCGCCCCGCCCAGCAGGGGCCCGGTGACGGCGCCCAGGCGGCCCACTCCCGTCGAGATGCCGAGGGCGGTAGCCCTGATGTCAGCAGAGAAGTACGTCGCGACATAACCGAAGAGCACGATCTGGGTTCCAATGGAGCCGGCCCCTGCCATGAAGACCACCACGTACATGGCTAGCTGCGGCGGATTCATGGCCATGCCGGACGTCGCGAGGGTGGCGAGCAAGAATGCGCTGGCCGCCACCCGTCGGCTCCCGAAACGGTCGGCGAGCGCCGACCCGAAGATGCCTCCCACGATCGCACCGGCGTTGAGGACGAGCTGGAACAACAGGGCCGAGCCCAAGCCGTAGCCGGAGGCTCGCATGAGTTCGGGCAGCCAGATGTTGAGGCCGAACACCAGCAGAAAGCCGACGAAGTTGGCGATCGCGAAGCACGTCAGCGCAATCAGCGTCCGTCTCGACGTCAGCTGCCGCCGCGGCGTGTGCGCCGGGGAGGAGTGCAACGTCTCGCCGCCCGACCGTCGTGCGGTGTCCGGAATGTACCGCCACGCCAACGGAACGACGAGAATCAACGCCGATGCGCCCATCCCCCACATCACGCGGAAGCCGACGTGCTCGAGTAGCAGGATGGCAAGCAGCGCGGCGAGCACTCCCCCGACCGGCAACCCGGCAAGCATCACGGCGTTGAGCCGGTTTCGTTCGTGCGGGCGAGCGATCTCGACGACGAGAGCGATGGCCACGGGAGCGATGCCGCCGAAGCCGAGCCCGGCCACGAACCGGAACAGTCCCAACAGCTCTGGTGTCGGTGCCATCGCGACGGCGATCATCGCGGCCGAGTACCAGATCAGGCATCCGAGGAAGAGGGCCCGCCTGCCGAACCGGTCGGTGAGAGTGCCTGCGGTGATGGCCCCGAAGAACATCCCCAGCAGTGCGTAGCTGCCGATGGCGCCAACGTCTGCGCGGGTCAGCGACCATGGCTCGTAGTTCAGCAGAGCCGGAATGGTCGACCCGTAGACGATCAGGTCGTAGCCATCGAAGATGATGGCCGCGAAGCAGATTGCGACGACCACGATCCGTTGCCTCGGCGGTGCGTCGATAGGTGTCGTCATCGCTTGTCCTCATCCGTTGCGGTGGTGGTTTGAGTAGGCCAGGCGGGAGCGGGCCGCACCGACTACGTGTGGGATTCCGACCGATCGAGCGGCTGTGCCGCGCGGTGGGTGTCTACTCGCGCATGACCAGGGCGTCGCACCGACCCGTTGCGATGGCGGCGGCGCCCTGGGCGCGCGCCGTCTCCGGCAGCGCGACGACGACCCGCCGTGAGGTTTCGAGCTTGATCCTCTCGGCGATGTCGAGGCGGCCGCCGACGGCGGCCTCGTCGTTGGCGCCGACCAGGTAGGTCACTGCACCTGGGTGGCGGGTGCGGAGCCCGTTGACGACGACGTCGGCCGACTCGCTCCAGGGATCTGTCTCCGACCACACGATCTGCGCAACGAGCTCGGAATCATGTTGCAGCTCAGCGGGAGTCGTGACGCGGCCGG
The DNA here is from genome assembly GCF_040509115.1 of Mycobacterium sp. Taxonomy (GTDB): domain Bacteria; phylum Actinomycetota; class Actinomycetes; order Mycobacteriales; family Mycobacteriaceae; genus Mycobacterium. Next base: position 15,616 of record NZ_JBEVLO010000071.1, read on the forward strand.
CCAGTACCCAGTCCTGCATCAGATCAGGATCTCGGGGTGGTTCAGTGCCGAGAAGCTTCAGCGCTGCCCCGACTACGTCCGGGTGATCGTGGGCGTAGTCAACGATGCCGAGGTTCCCGGATCGAGTCATGTAGGACAACGCGACGCGCTCCGCCGGTGCCGTTACCCGCATTCGGTAGGTCTCCCACCACCGCTGGCTTCGACCGGCGAGGTGCTTGAAGCGGTCGATCGCCGGGCGGCGGTGTCGCTCGTAGTGGGCGAAGGCTTCGGCAATGACGGCGTGGCCGGCCAGGGCGTCCGACAGCGCGATCGCGTCCTCGAGTGCCAACTTCGTTCCCGAGCCCAGCGTGTAATGAGCGGTGTGGGCGGCGTCCCCCACTAGCACCACGTTGCCGTTGGACCAAGTGTCGAGACCGAGCGTGGAGAACCGTGCCCAGCGAGTTCGATTCGTGAGGAGGCGGCGCCCACGAAGGTCGTCGGCGAAGACGTCCTCCAGGACCGCGATGCTGCCGACGTCCGTCTGCCCCGGTCCGGTACGTGCGTCGTGGACGTCGAGGCCGGCGGCGCGCCAGGTGGTGTCGTCGGCTTCGATCAGGAAGGTGCTGCGGTCGGCGCGATATGGGTAGGCGTGCGCGACGAAGAACCCGCCGTCGTCGCCGGTGCGCGCCGTGAAGAACGCCGAGTCCACCGCGAAGTCGACTCCGCACCACATGTACCGTCCGCGGCCGAGTGTCTCGTGCACGCCGAGTTCGGTCGAGAGTTTGGCGCGAACCGCGCTTCGCACACCGTCGGCGGCGATCACGACGTCGGCGTCGATGTTGGCGAGGTCGACCTTCGATCCGGCCCGGTAGTCGACGCCGGCCTCGATCGCCGCGGCCCGCAGCACGTCGAGCAGTTCGGCCCGACCAATCGCAAGGTTGCGCGCGCCGTGCAAGAGGACGCGCTGCGTGCCCCCGCCGTCCGGTTTGTGCAGTTCCAAATTGTGCCCGGCGTAGCCGGCGGCTCGGATGCGGTCGGCGACGTCGGCATCGGCAGCCGCCACCTTGGACATCGTCGATTCGGTCAGGCCAACCCCGAATCCGAACGTGCTGGTGTTCAGGCCGTTTCGCTCGTGCACGATGACCTCGGCCGCGGGGTCGGCCCGCTTGACCAGGCGAGCGGCGAACAAGCCGGCTGGGCCGCCTCCGATGACGGCGATCCTTCTGGTGCTCATAGCGCTGTCTCCTGGTTCGCCTCGCGTTGCAGTTTGGTTTCGATGTCGGTGCGGAGGTCCTTCTTTGAGACCTTCCCGACGTTGGACAACGGGAAGGTCGCCACGATCTCCACCCGTTCGGGCAGTTTGTATTTCGCCAGACCACACCGAGTCAGGTGTTCACCGAGACTGGCGATGGTCAGTGGTGCACTGTCGGGATCCATGACGAGGTAGGCGCAAGCCCGTTCACCGAGAACGGCATCGGGCATTGCCACCAGTGCTGCGTTGGTGACGTCGGGGTGGGTCAGGATGAGCTCTTCGACCTCCTCCGCATGAATCTTCTCGACACCGCGATTGATGACGTCCTTGATGCGGCCGTCGATGGAGTACGCGATGCGGCCGTCGATACGGTGCCGACGAGCGAGGTCGCCGGTGCGATAGAAGCCATCAGCAGTGAAGGAACGGTTGTTGTGCTCGGCCGCCCGGAAATAGCCGCGGATCGTATAGGGCCCGCGGACGCACAATTCGCCGACCACGCCATCGTCGACCTCTAGCCCGGTGGCCGGATCGGCGATGCGCACCTCGTCTAGATCTGAGATGGGCTGTCCCACAGTCCGATATCGTTCGGCTTCACCCGCGCCTGTCGAGGTGAGGGTGAACATGCCCTCTGCCATTCCGAACATTTGGCGGACATCGATACCGAGTTCGCTTCGGAGTCGCGTCGCGACGTCGACTGCCAGTCGCTGTCCACCGACGATGAAGTCCTTGATGCACGACAGATCGACCGAGAGCGTTCGGGGCTCCTCCAGAAGGCGTATTGCCAGGGCGGGCGGTATCAGCGGCAGCGTGTCGGGGCGCTGCGCCTCGATCAGATCGAGGATGGTGTGCACGTCGGCCGACGGCGCCAGCACTAGCGTCCCGCCGGAGAGCAGGATGGGCTGCAGTGCCAACGCGATTCCCGCGTTGTGCATCAACGGAAGCGGATAGAGCGCAACGGTGCCCGGCCCCCACCCCAGCACTTGAGCCCACCGCCGGGAGTTGTAGGCGTACTCCTCGTGGAGGCGCGGGGCCACCTTGGGTAGCCCCGTGGTACCGCCGGAGAGTTGGAACAACGCGACGTCGTCGTGGTCGACGACGACCGGTGTCGGGCCGATCTCGCGTCCACGGGCCACCAGCGCCTCGTAGCCCACCGCGCCCGCGATCTCCGCGCCGCGCGCCTCGATGACGACCTCGACGGCTCCCTCCCCGAGTAGCGTGGCGGCGATTGCCGGTAGTTGCCGCCGACCGAAATCGGATTGAGTGATGAGGCCGGTCGCCCCGACGTGGCGGGCGAGCAGACCGACTTCACGTACGCCATGCTGTGGCAACGTGCAGACCGGCCGAAGTCCCGCCGCCAACGCCCCGAGGTAACTGACCACCGTCTCTTCGACATTGCCCATCTGGAACATCACTGCGTCGCCCGGTCGAAGTGATGTCGAATCGAGTACGCCGGAGGCAAACGCCCGTACTCGTTCGCGCAACTGCCGGTACGTCCACCGAGTGTCGCCGCTGACCAATGCGACGTTGTCAGCATGGGCCCGTAGCGCCGAGTCGATCTCGGCCGCTAGCGAGGACTCGTGCCACGCACCGGCGGCGCGGTAACGGCGGACGGCCTCCGACGGATAGGGCACTACGCCATCGGTCATCTCGATGTGCTGTGCCTCGCTGCGGCGGATCGAATGTGACATAACAGTCAAAGTAGTGACGGTTTAGTCTCAGTGTCAAGGTGTGTGTCAATATTTAGACGGTTGTGTCTACTCCTGACCGATCGTAGGCGGACCTGGACCAGGCGGGCCGATCATCAGTCGCAGCGGTGGGTCACGTCACGACGTTTCCGGATGGCCGCCGTCAGGGCCGGATACGCCCGCGGCGTCGAGCAGATGCTGTAAGCGCTGCAGGTCCTCGTGCAACACAGCCATTGCCTGCGAGACCGCATGCTCGCCACTCGGTTCCTTTGCCCCGGTGAGAATTCCGTTCAAGGCAATGTCAGTCAATGCCGTGGCGACCTGCTGCGGAGTCTGTTGCGCGGCGGGCTCGTGCCGTGGGTACCAGAACGCCACCCAGTTCGCGACGCCTGCCAATGCGAACGCGGTGAGTTCTGGGTCGACGGGCTTGATGGAACCGTCCTTGATGCCCTGACTGACCAACGACGACATGGCCGCCAACGTCTTGCGCCGGGCACGGCGGTGCTGCCGGGCCAGGTTGGGGGGAAATGCCTCTTCACTCGTCAACAGCAACCTGAAGCGTTGGGGATGCGCGGCGACCCGGGCCGCCATGGCGATTGCGGCTTCGCGCAATCGCACACCGGCGTCTCGGTCTACGTCGTCGGCGAGCGCCTGAATTTCGTTGGCGGCGGCCAACGAAAATCCGCGGACCAAGTGTTCGAGCAGCTCTTCCTTGCCGCTGACGTAGTGGTAGACCCCGGTGCGCGTCAGCCCCACCGCCTCCGCCAGCTCCTGTAGCGACGTCCCAGCCACCCCTTGCCTGACGAACAACGTCTCGGCGGCATCCATTAGCTGTTCGAGCACCAGGTCGTGTCGGGTTCCGCTGCGCAGCGTCGGTTTTGCCATGTCACCGATTATGCGCCCGGACTCGACACAACGGTCAAAAGACCCGCGCCGCGTCAAGACTTGACGGAGATGTTGACATATTCACGCTTGTGTCTGAGACTTGTCGTATACGTCAAGTCAAGGTGAGGTGAGCAGCCAAATGCCCGATATCCGGCGCATCGGATTGATCGTCCCGAGTTCGAACGTGACCGTGGAAACGGAGATGCCGGCGATCCTGTCGCGCGTACCCGGCGTCGAGTTCACGTTCCATTCCAGCCGCATGCGGTTGCACTCGGTCACCGCCGAGCAATTGCGTGCGATGAATGCCCAACGTGAGCGCTGCGTGCTGGAGATTGGTGACGCCGGCGTCGACGCGGTGCTCTATGCCTGTCTGGTCGCCATCATGGCGACCGGACTCGGCGAGCACCACGACGTCGAACTGGCCATCGCCGAACAGCTCGCCGCAGGCGGCTCACGCACGAAGGTGCTCTCCAGCGCCGGGGCGCTGGTGACTGCGCTCAAGGACGCGGGTTGGCAACGGGTGGCGCTGGTCATGCCCTACCTGCGGCCGATGGCCGAGAAAGTGGTCGCCTACCTCGAGAACGAAGGCATCGAGGTGGTCGACTGGCGGGCGCTGGAAGTCGCCGACAACGCCGAAGTGGGCTGCATCGCCGCCGAGCGGGTACTAGAGGCGGCCCACGACCTCGACCTGACGCGAGCCGAGGCGGTGGTGGTCTCGGCATGTGTGCAGATGCCGTCGCTGAGCATCGTCGAGACCGCCGAGCGGGAACTGGGCCTTCCGGCGTTGTCGGCCTCGACCGCCGGCGTCTACTGCCTACTGCGCGGCCTTGGCCTGCCCGTGGACATCCCTGGTGCCGGGGCGCTGCTGCGTGCCGACGCCGCGCTACCGGTCTGACCTTCCAAGCAAGGAGTCAACATGTCTGAAAAGCCAATTCACCGCGTGCAAGGTGTCGATCACACTGCATTCCCGACGTTCGACCCGTCAGGCACCGTCCGGTTCTACCGTGATGTGCTGAAATTCCCAGTCGTGCACTCGATCTGCGCGGCAGGGTGGGGACCGGAGAAACATCCGGACTTCATCCACTTCTTCTTCGACATCGGCAACGACGACCGCATTGCGTTCTTCTACTACTTCGGACTCGAGCCGTTCGGCGACCCCGACGCCCCCGGGGATTCGTGGGCTCGTCTGCCGAAGGGCACGCCGGAGTTCTTCGTCAATTCCCGGCATCTGGCCATCCATGTCGCCGACGAGGAAGATCTTCTCGAATACCGTCGCCGCCTCGACGAGTCCGACTGGCCGGTGGAGATGCAGGTGATGCACGAAACCATCGAATCGATCTACACCCACGATCCCAACGGCTACATGGTGGAGATCACCCGAGCGTTGCGGCCCGTCACTGCCCAGGAGGATCTCGATGCCGAGCTGACCATCGAGGCACTCTGCGACGTCGCCGACGGCGATGACCCGAGCATGGACAAGCTGCTCGCCCGCAAGGCCGAACTCATCGTGGAACGCGCCGGCCAATGGGACACCCAGCGAAAGTTGGTGCACTCATGAGCAGGATGTACGTGCTGGAGGTCCCCGAGAACGACGGCTTCGTCGCGGTCGCGACACGGAACCCGGAAATAGCCATCGACAAGGTGGGACCCTACTTTCGGCTCAGTTCCGACGGCGACATCGTGATCGATCGTCGCGCCACGGGATGCCGTCATGCCGTGTGGTACAGCGCCATCGCCGGACTGGAGGGTTCCGAGGTGGTCCAGCACGACAAGGACGCGTTACGGGTGGTGGCACGGTGACGGCGCCGCCCGTGCCGAGCATCGGCGCGGACCGCTACGTCGAGCCTGCGTCGATGCCCGCCGCCACGGCGATCTCCGCCCACACGCTGCAGACCGCGGATGGCGCATCCGTCAACGGACTGCTGCGGGTGGTACCCGGTGCGACCACCGTGGCGGTGCTGATGCATCCCAGGCAGGACTTCTCGCACCACGTACTGGTGCCAGAGCTGCTCTCCCGTGGTTTCGCCGTGTGGACTCAGAACACCCGCGGCGGGTTGAACGACCTCACCCTGCTACACGAGCAAGCCCTCCTGGACATGGCCGCGGGACACGCCTTCCTCCGCGAGCGCGGATTCGACCGGGTGGTCTCCGTGGGGCACTCCGGCGGTGGTGCACTGGCCGCCTACTACATCGAGCAGGCCGATCTTCCTGCAGCGCAACGCATCTCCGACACTCCGGGCGGCAAGAAGATTCCTCTTTCCGAGGCCGTGATGCCGGTACCCGACGGCCTAGTGCTGATGGCGCCGCATCCGGGGCAAGGCCAGCTGCTTCTCCGGATGATCGACCCGTCGGTGGCCGACGAACTGGACCCACTGTCCATGGTGGAGTCGTTGAACCCGTATGACAGTGACAACGGGTTCCGGCCACCTCCCGAGCCGTCCAGCTACCCGCCCGAGTTCATCGACGCCTACCGGGCGGCGCAGTACCGGCGCGTCGAACGCATCGACGCCGTGGCACGACAGCGCCTTCGTCGCTCGCGCGAGGCGGCAATGAAGTTCAAGGAGACCGGCGACGCGAAGCACCGGCGCGAAGCGCTGGCCACCGGGGTGATCACCGTGCATCGCACCGATGCCGATCTCCGCGGGGTCGACCTCACGCTGGATCCCAACGAGCGCCCATACGGTTCGCTGTTCGGCCGTCGACCCGACCTGACCAATTACGGCATCGTCGGGTTCGGCCGCAACACCACGCCGGAGGCGTGGCTGTCAACGTGGTCGGCCATCTCCAGCCGCGCGGGACTGGTGCGGTGTGCCCGCGGGGTCGCGGTTCCCACTCTTTTGGTGGAACTCACCGGTGATCAAGCTTGCTTTCCCGCCGACGCGGCGGCGATCGTCGATGCCTTCGCCGGCGACGACAACAGCCATGTGCGCGTGCCGGGCACGCACTTCGGTGCCCCCCTGCGCGAGGGTGATCCGCCTGCGGCGACGCTCGCGGGGGCCGCGATGTCGGACTGGCTCGACGAGCGCTTCTCCGGATAGTCGCCGGTGCCCGCGACGTCCGCGCGGGCCCGCTGACCCGTCACGCTCCAGCGGCTGTGTGAACTTCGTTGGCCCACCGCTCACGCTCCAGTGGCGTTGTCGCCCCCCAGACGCCGTGTGGCTCCTGCGTGTCGAGCGCGTGACGTCGACACTGCTCAACTACCGGGCAGGTCAGGCAGATCTTCTTCGCGCGCAACTCCCGCTCCCTGCGGGCGCTGCGCCTCTCCTTGTCGGGTGGATAGAACGTGTCAGGGGGCAGGCCTCGACAGCGGGCGCGCAGCCGCCACTCGGAGGCACTCGGAGCCCAGTTGGCCGTATCCACGCTCGCATCACCCATTCCCGTATCGCACCGCTGGCGACGTGCTACGCGAACAACGTAGGGCGACAACATCTCCTGGTGAAGACTTTGAATCTGGCTGATCGTACGACGAATCCGGTGTGCCGTCGGCAGCGAAATCAGCGCTGACGGCCGGTGGTCCTGCGGACGTGGGCGGCGATGCGTTGATCCCGCATGCGCGCGAGATGGCTGGTCATCGAGTCGCGGGCGCGGGCAGCGTCGCCATCCCTGATCGCCGCCATGATGTCCTCGTGCTCGTGCAGACCTCGCTCGGTGTTCGCCGATGGCGAGCGGTCCGGGCGGTATTCGGTGAGCATGTCGTCGAGCCGACCGAGTGACGACGCGATCACGGCACTGCGGGCGGCGTCGCGCAGGGCCACGTGGAAATCGGCATTCAGGCGCGGATGAACAGTGTGATCCCGCTCGTCGCGGCGCAACACGAGCAGGTGGTCGAGCCGATCGACGTCGATCGGGCCGCGCCGCTCGGCGGCCAGCGCCGCGGCCGTCGATTCCAGGGGGATGCGCGCTTCGTAGATCGCCTCGATCTCCTCGGCCGAGCGCTCACGCACCACGTAGCCGCGCTCGTTGCGATCGATCAAGCGGTCGTGGGCCAACCGTGCCAACGCGTCGCGCATGGGCGTTCGGGACACCCCGTACAGCTGGCCGAGGGTGGTCTCCAGCAGCACCGTGCCGGGCTCGAATCGACCGTCGAGCAGATCCTGTTTCACCCGCAGATAGTGTGCGTCAGCTCGGGACGTACCGGTGAATACATTGCTGCTCATGCGATCTCGCAACCCCTTTCGCCCGCGCCGCTCGGTTGACGCTGCTCGAATCTAGCGTATACGCTTGCGTACGTGAAGCGATGGCTGCAGCAGGCCGCTCTCTCGAGCGGTTCTCGCCTCGGCGCCTCGCGATGTCCGCGGCGGGTCTTCGCCGACGCCTCCCATCTGGTTCGCAGGCGCTATGTCGACCTGCTGCTCGTCAACAGCTGTCTCTGTCGTCGCTGACCCGCAGCGCCAGCCGTTCTAGGCGGCCGCACCCTCCCCACGTGCAAACCGCTGGCACCCTCTCGCGCCTGCGGTAGCTATCCAAGCGCGTATTGATGACTGCCCAATTTTGGGCGAAAGGTGAACTCTCCCATGGTTGATGACCGCCGCATGCATCTCGGCCTGACGATCTGGCCGACCGGTTTCCATCCCGCCGCTTGGCGCTTGGCAGGCTCCCACAGCGATGGCAACTCCAATCCCCAACTGCTGCGGCAGGCCGCGCAGACGGCGGAGCGCGGCGTGTTCGACTTCTTCTTCATAGGTGACCGACTTGTCGGCCTCACCGGATCGCAGTTCGCCAACCCCAACGAGGTGCTGCGACCCGAGGCACTCACCTTGGCCTCGCACATCGCCGCTGTCACGACGCGGATCGGACTGATCACCACCGTCAACACCACCTACTCCGATCCCTACAACGTCGCCCGGGCCACCGCCACCATCGATCACCTCAGCGGCGGACGCGTCGGCCTCAACATCGTCACCGGCAAGAACGTCGAGGCAGCTCGCAACTTCGGGCGAGACCAGCACTGGGACAACGACCGACGTTACGACTGGGCCGCCGAATACATCCAGGTACTGCAAATGCTTTGGGACAGTTGGGAAGACGACGCACGTATCGCGGATGCCGACACCGGGCGGTTCGTCGACCCCGACCGCGTGCACGCGATCGACTTCAAGGGCGAGTTCTTCTCCGTCGACGGTCCGCTGAACATCGAGCGACCCGTGCAAGGCCGGCTGCCGATCATCAACGCGGGCGCCTCGGAGCGCTCACGCGAACTGGGGGCGCGATACTCCGACCTACGGTTCACCAACTCCTCCACCCTCGGCCTGGAGGGAGCCCGCGCCTACTACGACGACCTGAAGTCACGTCTCCCCCGATACGGGCGGACGTCGGCCGAGCAGCTCATCGTCCCCGGGGTGGCCGTCTACGTGGAGGACACCGATGCCGCAGCGCGCGAACAATATTCGACTCTGCAGCACCTACTGCAGACCGGCCCCGCGGGGCGGGCCAAGCTATCGGAGGCGGTGGGCGTCGACCTGTCCGGCCATCCCGACGACGCCCGCCTCGGTGACGTCGTCGACCTCACCGCGTCGTCACCCGGCGCGCGTGCCGTGGTCTCCGCTGCGGCCGACCTCTACGGCCACGACGATCTGACCCTGGCCGAGGTCACCGCGGCGGTGGTCAGAGGCGGCATGTTCAAGGAGGTCGTCGGCTCGCCGACACGAGTCGCGGACACCCTCGAAGAGTGGTTCACCACCGGCGCCGCCGACGGATTCATGATCTTCCCACCCCGGGTGCCCTACAACATCGAGCGATTCGTCGATCTCGTCGTCCCCGAGCTGCAGCGCCGCGGTCTCCACCGTCGCGAGTACACCGGAACGACGCTGCGCGATCACCTCGGCCTGACGCGGCCGGCAAGCCAATTCGTCACCCCGACGTCGGCGGCGGTGCCGTCATGACCCGCCCCGTATTCGTCGGCGCCGACGACGTGGCCGCTCGCCTGCGAGCCGAGCCAACTGCCGTGCGGTTCATCGAAGTTCGACGCGAACCGAACGAGGACGGACCCGCGCGGCACCTGCCCGACGCCGTGGTGGCGTACCTGACCGAGGACCTTTCCCGCCCGGATGCCCCGGCCACCGATGGCAAGCGCCCACTGCCCGACGTCGGCGCCCTGCAGGCCGCACTGCGTCGTTGGGGCATCAGCCACGGCACGTCCGTGATCGTCTACGACTACGACGGCAGCTTCGTCGCCGCGCGGGCGTGGTGGGTGTTGCGCTGGGCAGGCATTCCCGACGTCGGCATCCTCGACGGTGGCCTGCCCGCATGGCTGGCCGCCGGCCATCCGACGGGGCCGCTCGCGACGGACGTCCCCGAGGGCGACGTCACCGTCACCGGGGGCCATCTCTCCCAACTCGACGCCGACGGGTCGGCGGCACTGGCGGCCGAAGGGCGCCTCGTCGACGCCCGGACCGCCGACGCCTTCCGCGAGGGCCACATCCCCGGCGCTCGCCACGTCGGCTCTGGCGCCACGGTCGGTGCCGACGGCACTCTGCGGGATGACGACACCCTGCGCGCCATCTATGGCGTCGACGACGGTGGGTCGAACGTGCCAGGCCTCTACTGCGGGGGCGGGGTCGCGGCCGCGCACGCGGTCGCCGCACTGGCCCATCTGGGCATCGCCGCACCGTTGTACGTCGGCTCCTTCTCGGCGTGGAGTGCCGATCCCGCCCGCCCGGTTGCGAAGGACTCGATCGACGTCGGCGGTGTCACGTGAGTCGACCACTCAGTCGGGCGTTGCGCCCCCGCGCGGCTGCCGTGCCCGACCGGGACGGCGCGACATCCGAGGAGCTCTCCGCCCAGGACCGCAGGGACGCCCTGCGCCGCAGACTCGTCGTCGTCGGGGGCCGGATCGCGATCGCCGTCCTCGTCGTCGGGGCGTGGCAGCTGTCGTCGGATCGATTCGTCAGGTCGTTCTACGTGTCCTCCCCGCTGGCCATCGCGGAGCGGCTGGTCGACCTGGTGCGCAGCGGCGAGCTGTGGCCGCATCTCACTCAGACCCTCGTCGAAGTCGGACTCGGCATGGCGATCGGCGTACCACTCGGGGCCGTCCTCGGTATCGCGCTGGGCTCGTCGGTGTTGCTCGGCGGATGGCTGCTGCCCTACATGATGGCGCTGTACAGCCTCCCGCGCGTGGTGCTGGCTCCCCTGTTCATCATTTGGTTCGGGGTGGGTCTGCTGTCCAAGGTGACCATGGTGGTGACGATGGTGCTCTTCGTCGTCTTCTACAACGTCTATCAGGGTGTCCAGCAGATCGACCGCGACCTCGTCGACGTGGCCCGCTCACTGCGGGCCAACCGCGCTCAGACACTGCGCTGGATCGTCCTGCCGTCGCTGGTGCCGTGGCTGATCACCGGGCTGCGCCTGTCGATCGGCATCGCGTTGATCGGCGCCGTGATCGCCGAGTTGATCGCTGCCAGTGAGGGACTCGGCTACTACATCAAGTACTCGTCGAATCTGCTCGACGTCACCGGCGTGTTCGCCGGGCTGGCGGTCATCACGGTCGTCGCCATCGCCCTCGACCAACTCTTGAAAGCCCTGGAACGCCGGGTAATACCCCGCTGACCCACCGACACATCGTCAGGAGAATCATGCCAAGAAACATCGTGAAGTCCATCGCGGGCGCGTTGGCGGTCACCGTGCTCACCGCCACCGGTTGCTCGGGTGGTTCCCAGGCCGACACCATCAAGGTCGGAATCGTTTGCGGTGGGCTCAGTTTGGCAACGCTTGCCATCGACGAAGGCCAACTCGGTGGCACGACCGCCGAGCAGGTGTGCTTCGACAGCGGATCGGATGCCGTGCAGGCTCTCAGCGGTGGAAGCATCGACGCATTCGTCGGAGCCGGCGAGCACATCATCCGCAACCGGATCAAGGATCTGGACGTCAAGGGCTATGCCGTGACCAGCCAGGTGCCCCCCTATTCCCTGGTGACGGCATCGTCATCCGGAATCCAGGGGGTGGCGGACCTGGCGGGCAAGTCCGTCGCGGTGACCGCCCCCGGCAGCCTGTCGGACACCGAACTCCAGCGCGCCGCCGCCGAGTCCGGTGTCGACTACAAGGGGCTCCGTGTGGTCGGCAGTGGTACCGGTGCGACCATGCAGGCGACCATCGAGAAGGGTGGTGCGGCCGCGGGCATGGTCAGCGACCCGCTGCTGACGACAATGGTGCAGTCCGGCAACTTCCGCGTCGTGTGGAAGCCCGAATTCCGTTATGTCGCACTGGCGGTGATCGCCAAGGAATCCTGGGCGCAAGAGCACCGTGACACCCTCGCGGCCTTCGTCAAGGGTGTCCGGGCCACCCAGGAGCGCGGTGGCACCGACTTCGCCGCCAGCCTGGACGCCGCCAAGAAGCAAGCCCCGGGGCTGAGCCAGGACACCCTGGACCAGGTCTTGAAGACGACGTTGGAACAGGCACCCAGGGGCCTCGTCCTTGACGCCGCCGTCTACGACGACACCATCGCACTACTGGAACAGGTCGGTCAGGTCGAACCCGGTGCCGCACCGCCCTTTTCCGAGGCCTTCGACTTCAGTCTGCTGAGTGCACCGTGACCGCCGTCGACTTCGACGGCGTCAGCCTGGCCTACCGCACCCGCAGTGGTCGGCGGCTGGCTCTCGACGACGTTCATCTCTCGGTGGCCTCTGGACAGTTCGTCGCCCTGGTGGGGCCGAGCGGTTGCGGAAAGTCGACGCTGCTGAAGACCGCCGCCGGACTGGTGCGGCCCACCGGCGGGGAGGTCCGCATCGACGGCCGCGTCGTCGAGGACCCGCCCCTTGGGGTGGGGATGCTGTTCCAGAACGACGCCCTGCTGCCGTGGCGGACCGTCCACGACAACGTCCGACTGCCGTTGCAGGTGGCGGGCCGACCCCGCGGCGAGCAGGACGAGCGCGTCACCGCACTGCTCAAGCGGGTCGGACTGAGCGAGTTCGCCGAGTACCCGCCGAGCCAGCTGTCCGGCGGCATGCGCAAGCGTGTCGCGTTGGCGCGGACGCTGGCGTCGGACCCCACCGTGTTCCTCATGGACGAGCCGTTCGGACCGCTGGATGCGCTGACCCGTCGGGAGATCGGCGCAGACTTCCTGCGTCTCTGGGAACAGCTGCGCACGACGGTGCTGTTCGTGACTCACGACGTCGACGAGGCCCTGCTGCTGGCGGACCGGGTCGTGGTGATGACCCCGGGCCCTGGCCGGATCCTCGAGGAGTTCACCGTGTCGCTGGACCGGCCCCGCGATCCGCGCGAACTGCGGTTCACCCCCGAATACCACGACCTCTACGACGCCGTGTCCGACACCCTCGGCGTCGCGTAACGACCAATGGGCCGCTCAGCTGGCCACCTTCGCGTCACCCTCGTTCGCCGACGCGGTCTCCGCGATGGCGGAGACGTAGTCCGACGACTCGTGCTCGCGATCCCTGAGGTACTCCCGCAATGAGTAGGCGAATGCGCCGGCCCATGCGATCACGATTACGCCGTAGACGATGTTCTGCACCTGCGGGCCCACCTCGACGAGGTCGCTGCGCAGAAGACTGCGGGTGTTGGTCAGCACGATGATGCCGCCGACGGAAGCGCCCAGCAGCCGCGGCGGGATGTGCCGGACCAGCCAGGCGGCCAGCGGCGCCGCGAGCACGCCGCCCGCCAGGATGGCGAGCACCCACGCGAAGTTGACGCCCTGGGAGCCGAGTGCGACCAGAAAGCCCAGGCTCGCGGCGATCGCGATGACGAACTCGCTGGTGTCGATCGACCCGATCACCTTGCGCGGCTCGATGCGCCCACTGGCCAGAATCGCCGGGGTGCCCACCGGACCCCAGCCACCGCCACCGGTGGCGTCGACGAAGCCTGCCACGAATCCCAGCGGTGCCAGGAAGCGCTTGCGCAGCGGCTTGCCCAGGTTGTGGCGGGGGATGCCCTGGAACGTGAAGCGCACCAGGATGTACAGACCCAACACCAGCAGGATGGCCGCCATGACGGGCGCCGCCGCCTCGGTCGAGAGATTGGACAGGATCGTGGCGCCGAGGAACGCTCCGATCGCACCGGGGATCGCGATCTTGCGGACCACACCCCAGTCGACGTTGCCGAACTTCCAGTGCGACACACCGGAGATCAAAGTCGTGCCGATCTCGGCGAGGTGAACGGTCGCCGACGCTGCCGCGGGATTGGTGCCGATCGCCAACAGCAGGGTCGTCGTCGTCACCCCGTAGGCCATGCCGAGGCTGCCGTCCACGAGTTGCGCGGCGAAGCCGACGATGGCAATCAGAACGATGGTCTTCATGGAACTGCTCCAGATGGTGGGTTGTCAGGATCGCGCGCGCAGGCGCCCAGCAGATGAGAAGGCGGACGTAGGACGAGAGGGACGCGGGGCTCAGCGACAAAGAGCCGAGGCGACGCGGAGCAGGTCGACGGCACGGCGCGTGACCAGTGCGTGGCGCATCGTCATGACTCACAATTACCAGGAACTCCACAGCATCACAACCGAGCCGCTCGCCAGCACCCCCCGTCGGAGCGGCTCACCCGGCAGGCGCCCCCGGTTCGATTCGGCCTCGGTCGCGTCGGGCGTAGCCGACACGCCACGACATCACCTGCGACATCACCTGCGACACAGTCGGATTCAGTGGGTCAACCCAACGGACGATTCGACGCGCCGTCCCTGCGCGTCGGCCTGGGCGGGGCAGGCCCCCGAAAGAATCATGCTGGCCCAAACCATCGGCCGCCCAGTGACCGGCAACTAGCCTCGGGCGTCGTGCCACCCCTCAACCTTCCCGGTGCTTCGTGACGAGCGTGATCCGCGAGTCCGCCACGCCCGAATCGTCAACGCTCAGCCAGATTTTCGACCAGATCACCGAGGGCTTCGACCAGATCGCCAAGGGTGCAGCTCAACGCGAGCGGGACCGCGTTCTTCCGCACGAGCAGATCGGTTGGTTGCGTGACGCCGGAATCGGACGCCTCAGGCTGCCCGCCAAGGACGGCGGTGCTGGCGCTAGCCTGCCCGAATTGTTCGGCTTGGTCATCGATCTCGCCGCGGCCGACTCGAACGTCGCACACATCCTTCGGTCCCACTTCGGCTTCGTCGAAGAGCAGCTGCACAATCCGGACCGTACGGCCAGCCGGAGATGGTTGAGCCTGGTGGCCGACGGCAACCTCTTCGGCAACGCGGTCAGCGAGCAGAACGACATTGCCGTCGGACGGAAGGCGGGCACCACCCAGCTGAACACCGTCCTGACCCCGGACGGTTCGGGGGGATTCCGCCTCGACGGAGTCAAGTTCTACTCCACGGGGACGCTGTTCTCCACCTGGGTGAACGTGCAGGCAGTCGACCAGGAAGGGGCCACCTACAGCGTCATCGTTCCCGTCGACCGGGCCGGGGTCACGGTCGTCGACGACTGGGACGGCTTCGGTCAGCGCCTCACCGGCACCGGAACCACCCGCTTCGACGACGTGGCCGTCCGCGCCGACGAGACGCAGCGGGGCCACGCCCGCGACGTCGAGGCCAGCCCCACCTACTTCGGCGCCTTCTACCAGCTCTACCTGCAGGCCCTCACCGCTGGAGTGCTGGCCGCGATCCAGTCCGACGCGGTGGCGCTGACCCGCAGACGAGAGCGGAACTTCAGCCACGCCAGCCAGCCACTCCCCTCCGACGATCCACAGGTGCTTCAAGTCGTCGGCGAGATCGCCGCCGACGCCTTCGCCGCAAGGGCAATCGTGCTCACCGCGGCGCAGGCGCTGCAGGCGGCCTCCGACAGCGAGGTCGACGGCGAGTTCGACCCCGACGCGGCCAGGGCGGCGTCGCTCGCGGCGGCGCAGGCCAAGATCGCCGTCGACCGCTTCTCGTATGCCGCCGCGGCCCGGCTCCTCGACGTCGGAGGCGCCTCCGCCACGCAGCTGCGCTACGGTCACGACCGGCACTGGCGCAACATCCGGACCGTGTCGACCCACAACCCGACCTTCCTGAAGGCGACTGCCGTCGGTTCGTTGTTGGTCAACGGATCACCTCTTCCGCAGAACGGGTACTTCTGACCGATGAGCGTCGTAGTGGTAGGCAATCCCAAGCCGAATTCCCGAACCCGAGCGGCCGCAGAACTCGTCGCGACCAAGCTGACCGGCACTGCGCCCACGCACGTGATCGATGTGGTCGACCTCGGCGCGGGCCTACTGGGCTGGGGCGATCCAAAGGTGGCGGAGGCCAAGGAAACCGTCAAGTCCGCCGACCTGCTGGTGGTCGCCTCGCCCACCTACAAGGCCACCTACACGGGGCTGTTGAAGCTGTTCCTCGACCAGTTCGGGGCGGGCGAACTCGGGCAGATTCCCACCTTCCCGCTCATGCTCGGTGGGTCGCTGGCGCACGCGTTGGCACCCGAACTGACGTTGCGACCCGTGCTCGTCGAGATTGGCGCGAGTGTGCCTGCGCCATCGCTGTACCTACTCGACTCCAATTACGAGACGTCGCCGGAGCTCGACGCCTGGCTCGAGGTGGCCCGTCGCCATGTGCCGGGAGCCGCCCGCTAGGAGGACGGCTCAGATCATGTACTCGAGCTGTAGCTGACCTAGCTCCTCTGGCACGTGCGCGGCACCGAGGAGGGTCTCGGCCACCCGTCGCGCCTGCACGCGCAACTCCGGCACGGCAATGGTCTCCCAGTAGGTGCCACGCAGGATCGGGCCGATGGCCAGCAGCCAGGGTGACCGGTCGCCCCCGCCAGTCAGCACCGTGTGATCGGAGTCCACGCGGACCCCCATGTCGGTGTCGTCGGGAGCGATGAGTCCGCGGCGAAGCAGGTTCTGCAGCAAGGTCGATCGCGTCGCGGTGAACCTCGTCGACGGCCCGGTCGCATTGATCACCAGATCGGCGGCCAGCGGCTCACCGTCCTCGACGTGGACCAGGATGCGGTCGTCGGACACCGCCTCCAACTTCACGATGCCGTTGGCATGCACCTGCAACTGTCCGGTGAGCTGTGAGCTGGTGAGCTGGGAATGGATGTCCGGTGCGATCCGGTGCCGGAACACGTTCCAGCGAGCGGCATGCTCCTTGGCGAACGTCAGACGCTCGTCATGACTGAAGCCACTCCAGATGCGCTGCGTGTGCGGGCGCAGCTTGTCGACGATGATCGCCGGGTTGGCGTTGCGCTCGTGGAGGATCGCGCAGTGCTCCTTGATGAGCACCAGCAACTCGTCGAGTGCCAACGCCGCCAGATCGACGTCGGGTGGCGGAAAGTCCGGGTACTCGATGCCGCGGAAGTGCGCGTGCGGAAACCAGCCGTGACGGGAGATCGCGTGGATTCGCCCCAGCCATCCGACGTCGCGCAGGGTGATGATGGCATCGACCGCCGACAGACCCGTCCCGAGGATGGCGATACCGCCATCCTGTCCAGGCAGGCGGTGTTCCCAGCGCTCCCACGGGTTGCCGACCCAACCACGGTGCGCGGCAAGCTCTTCGGCACCGGGCAGGGGCGCGGGCGGTTCGTTGCCGGTGGCCAGCACCACGCGGTCGGCCCGCAGCGCCGACCCGTCCGCCAGGCGCACCACGCATTGGCCGTCGGACGGTTCGACGTCGACCGCGTCGCCGACGACGAAGTCCGATGAGGCAAGCGTCGGATCGCCGGGACTCTGCAGGTGGTGCTGCACGATCGACCGGAGGTAGTCGCCGTAGATCTGGCGGGCCACGAAGCGCTCGCGTAGTTCGACTTCTGGCGTGCGCTCGAACTCCGAACGCGTCTGCAACCAGTGCAGGAAGTGGTCCGGTTCGTCCGGGAAGGCGGACATGTTGCGCGCCGCGACGTTCAGCAGGTACTCGGGCCGCCGCAGGCCGTACGCGACGCCCCGGCCGACCGATCCCCCGTGGTCGACCACGACGATGTGCAGCGGGTGATCGCTGAGCCGCGCGACGTTGACCGCGCACAGCGCGCCGCTGAAACCGCCGCCGACGACGACGACGCGTTCGGGTCGAGCGCCCCGCGTTCGCGCCGGGCTAGCCCTCGACGGCATCGCCGTCGCCCGGTCGCGAGACGAGGTGGCGCGCGCCGTCGTCGGCGGGCGCCTGGGAGTTCAGGCGGTCGAGAAGCTCGGTAGGGCTGATGGACGGTGTGGTCATGGAGGGCTCCCTGCGGTTCGCCGATGGCTCGTTTCTCACTCTTACCCGATCGGCACCCGGCTCGACCACTTTCGATCGGCCCGGACCTAAAGTAGCTCAGCTGAGCGCGCCGACGGCCTCCTCGACCCCGTTGAGCAGGTCGTTGTCGCCGAATGCACCACGGTAGGAAGCCGCGGGGTGCCGATCCGGCAGCCGGTCGCCACGGCCAAGTAGCTTGTGCCGCAACGTTCCCGACTTGTCGGTCGAGATCAGGCCCCGCTCCCGTAGCGTCGGGAAGAGTCGGTCCGCGACCTCACGGAACGAGCCGGGAACCGTCGCGTGATAGACGTTGATGCCGTCCACACCCGCCTCCCGCCATTCCTCGAGGCGGTCCGCGATCTCGTCGGCGGTGCCAACCACTCGATTCGCGCCCTCCATCACCCACGCCATGTCGCGGATCGTCGGATCGTCGTTGCCGGACACCTCGGACGCCCAGCGGATGAAGCTCTTCACCCCGGTGAACTCCCCGAGCTGACTGATCGGGGTGTCCAGCGGCAGGCTCCCCGCGTCGATCCCCGCGTCGCCGAGGGCGTGCAGCGCGATGCCTTCCAGGTCGAGGTATCGCTTGAGCTCGTCGTTGCGGCGCACCGCATCACGGTGCGTCTCGCCGATCACGAAGGAGAGCCCCTGGGCGAACGTGATGTCCTCGGGGTTGCGCCCGTTCTGCGCGGCAAGGGCGCGCGTCTCGGCGGTCAGCTTGTGGGCATCGGTCGGCGTCGGACTGCTGATGTAGACGCCCTCGGCGTTGCGCGCCGAGAACAGTTGTCCCGCAGGGGACGAACCCGCCTGGAACAGCACGGGAGTCCGCTGCGGCGACGGCGCAACGAAGTGCGGACCCTCGACGCTGTAGCGGTCCCCGACGTGGTTGATCTTGTGGATCTTCGACGGGTCGGCATGGATGCCCGCCTCCTTGTCCTGCACCAGGCCGTCGTCGTCCCACGACCCCTCCCACAGTTTGTAGGCGACGTCGACGTACTCGTAGGCCCACTGGTAGCGCTCGTCGTGGTTGAGCGTGCCTTCGTGGCCGAAGCTGCGAAACACGTTCTCGTTGAAGCTGGTGACGATGTTCCACCCGAGCCGGCCGTCGGTGTAGTGGTCCAACGACGACATCCGGCGGGCGAAGTTGAACGGGTGGTCCTGCACGATCGAGCTGGTGAAGACGATCCCGAGGTTCTCGGTCGCCGCGGCGAGCGCGGAGGCGAGGACGGACGGGTCGTTGACCGGAATCTGGATGCCACCCTCGACGGCCTTGCGCCAGTTGCCGTTCCACGGCGCGCGCAACCCGAATACGTCGGCGAAGAAGATCAGGTCGTAGCCTGCCTTGTCCACCTCCGCCGCCACCGACGTCCAATGCCGAAGCGAGTTGAACTGGTGGTTGCGCGCCTCGGGCGCACGCCAGAGTCCGTGCAGCACATGGGACGCGGTGTTCATCACGAACGCCGAGTAGTACAGCGGCCTCTTGGGTGGGGTGTTGCTCATCCGATCGGGCCGAGCGTGTTGCGGATCAACTCGTTGTCGGTGGTCTGCAGGAACTCGGCGATCTTCGGATCCTTGAACGTCGCGATCAGCTTCTGAACGTTGGGATCGTCGAGGTGCTTGTCGCTGACGACCAGGCCACCCTCGCTGCCCTTGGGGGCGGGCTCACGCGCGATGATCTGCTGCTCGGTGAGTCCCGCGGCGTAGACGTCGGAGATGTGCACGACGATGGCGTCGACGTCGGCGAGGCTGCGCGCCAACTGGCCGATCGGCACCTGAACGAACTGGTAGTCCTTGGGATTGGACTCGATGTCGGCCAGCTGCGGCAGGCCTTCAAGGGTGTCCTTGCCCGGCTTGAGGGTGATCTGCTTGTCGTACGCGAGATCGAGCAACGCGATCGCCTGGCCCGCGGGGTCGTCGCGCAGGGCGATCTTGGCACCGTTCGGCACCTGGTCCCAGCTGCGGTACTTGTCGGAGTACGTGGCCTGATCCCAGGTGAACGTCGGCGCGGCAAGCGTCAGCTTGAACCCGTTGGCGGCGATGGCGTCGTTCAGGAACGGCTGGTGCTCAAAGAAGTTGCCTGCGACGGTGCCCGCGTCGACGGCGCGGTTGATCTCGATGAGGTTGTCGATCTTCACCGGTTCGATCGTGATGCCGTGACTGGGAGCCACCTCGTCGGTGATGAACTTCAGCAGGTTCTCCGCGGCGATGTCGGTGCTCCACGTCGCGACCTTGAGGTTGGGCCCGAAGGGCTTGTCCTCGTTGGCGAACTTGGCATAGACGATGCCGCCGACGATGGCGACGACGAGCACGACGGCGCCGATGATCCACGGCAGGCGGTTCTTCTTCTTGATCTCGATCTCGTCGGCGGCTGAACTTGTCAGATTGGTCACGGTATTCCTTGCGCGAGTGGGTTTAGCGGGTGAGGGATTTGACGAGGCGGTCGCCTGCGAACTGGACGACCTGAACGGTGAGGATCAGCGTGATGACCGTGGCGATCATGATGTTGTGGTCGAATCGGTTGTAGCCGTAGGTGATCGCTAGATTGCCGACGCCGCCTGCGCCGATCGAGCCCGCGATGGCCGAATATTCGATCATCGCGATGACGTTGACGGTCAACGCACCCGCGAGAGCCGGCAGCGCCTCGGACAGCTGGACGGTTCGGATCAGCTGAACGTGATTGCCTCCGGAGACCTGGCCCATGTCGGTGACGTCGGCGCGGACGTCACGGAGGGCGTTCTGCACCAGTCGCGCGAAGAACGGCACCCCGCCGACGGTCATCGGGACGATCGCTGCCGAGATGCCGATGGTGGTCCCGACCAAGAACCGCGTCACCGGGATGATCGCGGTCATCAGGATGAGGAACGGCAGCGACCGGCCGATGTTGACGATCGTGTTCAGCACGCGAAACACCTTGGGGTTCGGGAAGAGCCCGAAGTCGGAGGTGTTGTGCAGGGTGATGCCCACCGGGGTACCGATGAGCAGGACCAGGGCCATGGTGACGCCGACCATCAACCACGTCTCGCCGTAGGCGGGCAGGAGCAGATCGGGAACGTTGGCCCATGGCGTGCTGAAGTCCTCTTGGGCGGCGAGGATCATGCGGCCGTCTCCGCGGACTTCGCCTCGGCGGACGCGCGGTCGACCGCGGTGACGTGGAGCCCGCGGTCGGCGAGGTAGGCCTGGAAGCCTTCTGGCGCGCCTGGCGAGATCGCGAGCAACGCCCGGCCGACGGCAACGCCGCGGATCGCCTCGACGCTGGCGCTGAGCACACTCACCTGGGCCCCCGAGATGCCAGGAACGGTGTGGATGGACGTGAGCCAGTCCAACGGCACGTCCCGCGACGCGTACGAAACCTCCCAGACCTCACCGGATCCGCGGAACGGCACGCTCGGCCGGTCGGGTAGCAGCTCGCGTGCAAGCGAGGACGTCGGATCGAGGATGACGTCGTCGACGGCACCGCTCTCGATGATGCGGCCGCCATCGATGCGGGCCACCGAGTCGGCGATCTCGCGGACGACCTCCATCTCGTGGGTGATGAGGATGATGGCGAGGCCGAACTCGTCGCGCAGATGCCCGAGGAGATCGAGGATCGCCTTGGTGGTGGTCGGATCCAGGCCCGCGGTGGCCTCGTCGGACAGTAGATACGACGGGCCGAGGGCCAACGCCCTTGCGATCCCCACGCGCTGCTTCTGGCCACCCGAGAGCTGGGAGGGCAGGTAGTCCCTTCGGTCGCCGAGACCGACCCTGTCCAGTAGCTGGGTGACGCGCTTGTCGATGGACGCATCGGTGGCGCCGAGGTATTCCAGTGGCAGCGCCACGTTCTGGGCCACCGTCCGGCGCCGCAGCAAGGGCGCGGTCTGGAAGATGACGCCGACGCTGCGCCGCGCCGTGAGCAGTTCGGAGCCCTCCAGCCTGGTGAAGTCCTTGCCGTCGACCCGGACGGTGCCGCTGGTCGGCCGCTCGAGGAAGCTCACGCACCGCGAGAGCGTCGTCTTGCCAGCGCCGCTGGGTCCGACGACGGCCAGGATCTCGCCGTTGGGTACGGACAGCGAGATGTCGTCCAGGACCGTGCGGTCGCCGAACCTCTTCGTCAGGTTCTCGATCTCGATCAACGCAGCATCCGTTCTCGCCCGACTCGTCATGGAGGCACTCGCCAGCGACACCGGCGGCGGACCGAAGGGCAACCCTAGGTCTCGGATCGAACAAAACCCACCACGAAAACGTGCCGCAGCCACCGGACTGGCCGGTGACTGCCAGGACACTACGAGCCAAAGCCGTTGCTGGACATCGATTTCGATCGATCACACCGAAAGATCGAGCCGATGTCTGCGGTTGGAATCATCGTGGTTGCAAGCCGCGTGTCCTTACTGATTCGCGGCGCTGGCCACCAGATTCTGCGCGATCGTGACGGCCTCGTCGTGGATGCCGAACGCGCACGCCAACGTCTCGATCGACAGGTTCGACACCGACGTCAGGGCGTGCTGGCACTCCCAGCCGTCCGAGTCCTCCTGGACCACCACCTGAGTGACCATGTCATCGTCGACGCTCACGTCGCCGATGAGCCAGATCGAACTGTTCGACCCGTCGTTGACCGCCACGGAGAAGCCACTGCAGTCGCGCCAGGTGCTCGTCGAGCCGCCGACGAAGTCCCTGGCTTGCGCATTCGACGGATACAGCACCACGCTCTGCTCCACCCAGTGCGCGTTGTCGGGGCCCGGCTCGTGCGCGACCTGATCACGCATCGCGATCCACCCGCTGGATCGGTACACCAGTTCCTCGGCCCCGAAGATCGACCCAAGGCAGTCCGGGTCCGACACGACGTCGGAATTGGTGGACATCTCGTCGCTGGCGATGACGACCTCGAGTCGCGTGGCGCCGACGATCGCGTTCAGCTGCGCGATGTCGAGCAGCACACCGTCGAGCTGGGACTCGGTCAGCGGCGGCACGTCGGTGGGGGCGGCGTTGTCGTCCCGGACCGCGCTTCCGGTGACGGTGCCCGCGCATCCCGCGGACGCAACCACGGCCAGGACGGCCGTGGCCGCGGCGCACCCGCGGAGGAACCCGCCGACCGACCTCACCCGGCCATTGTGACCGACCAGGCGTCCCGCCCCGTCAGCCACGACCCACCTCGTCCAGCATGACCTGTGCGACGCGCGCCGCCTGTCCGCGCGGCGTCAACGCTCGCTCACCCTGCGGGGTGAGGGCCAGCGACACCTCGACGATGGTGTCGTCCCGGACACCGAGAACGCGTTCGTATCTCGCCTTGGGTGCATCCGAACTCGGGCGCGTCCGAACCGTCGCCGACAGCATCGGCCCGATCACCGCCACTTCACTCACCGTGGCATCGACCGTCGAATCGGCTCCGGTGTTCCCGGTCACCCCGAGGTGCTTCACGACCGTGGTCCCTCCGCACTGCTGCCACTGCCGCACGAACGCGTCGAACGCGCTCGCCGCGGCATCTGCCGTCGGCAACCGCAGCACGGCCGCGTCGGCACCGGACGTGTCGACCCCCTCGTCCCAGTTGAAGTAACTCTGCCGGGCCGCCTCGACGAGTCCGAGTGGCTCGTAGACGATCCGCGGCGCGGTGTCCGTGACACCGACGCAATCGATCGGAGACGCATCGGCCTCCGTGCGGTAGCCATCGGGGAGGATCTCCGCGCCACCGACGAAGGGCTGGAACCCGAAGGTGCTCAACGAATTTCCTACCGCGGACGTGATCTCCTCCTCGGTGGGCAGGACGGTCACCGCCGTCGCAGCCGGACCAGCGGCGCCATCGACGGTGTGCGCGCAGCTGGCGAGCAGGAGGATCGAGGCGGCCCCTGCCAGCCAACGCACGCGGTTACTTCTTCGGTTTGTCGCTGGCGGCGTCGGCGGACAGCGCCGCGACGAAGGCTTCCTGCGGGACCTCGACGCGGCCGATGGTCTTCATCCGCTTCTTGCCTTCCTTCTGCTTCTCGAGCAGCTTGCGCTTACGGGTGATGTCACCGCCGTAGCACTTGCTCAGCACGTCCTTGCGGATCGCCCGGATATTTTCGCGCGCAATGATTCTCGACCCGATCGCGGCCTGGATCGGCACCTCGAACTGCTGGCGCGGGATGAGCTCCTTGAGCTTGGTGGTCATCTTGTTTCCGTAGGCCGCGGCCGAGTCCTTGTGCACGATCGCGCTGAACGCGTCCACCGCCTCGCCCTGCAGCAGAATGTCGACCTTCACCAGGTCGGCCTCCTGCTCGCCCGCCTCCTCGTAGTCGAGACTGGCGTAGCCGCGGGTGCGCGACTTCAGCGAGTCGAAGAAGTCGAAGATGATCTCACCCAACGGCATCGTGTAGCGCAGCTCGACTCGTTCCGGCGACAGGTAGTCCATGCCGCCGAGCTCGCCGCGACGCGACTGGCACAGCTCCATGATGGTGCCGATGAACTCGCTCGGCGCGATCACCGTCGTCTTGACGATGGGCTCGAAGACGGCTCGCACCTTGCCTTCTTGCCAATCCGAGGGGTTGGTCACGACGATTTCGGTGCCGTCGTCCTTGACCACGCGGTAGACCACGTTGGGCGCGGTGGAGATCAGATCGAGGTCGAACTCGCGTTCCAGCCGCTCGCGGGTGATCTCCATGTGCAGTAGGCCGAGGAAGCCGCACCGGAAACCAAAGCCGAGCGCCACCGACGTCTCGGGCTCCCAGGTCAGGGCCGCATCGTTGAGCTGCAGCCGCTCCAGCGCGTCACGCAGGTTCGGGTAGTCCGAGCCGTCGACCGGGTAGAGCCCCGAGTACACCATCGGTTTGGGCTCGCGGTATCCGGTCAGCGCCTGGGTGGCCCCGTTGCGAGCCGAGGTCACCGTGTCTCCGACCTTGGACTGACGAACGTCCTTCACGCCGGTGATGAGATAGCCCACCTCGCCGACACCGAGGCCGTCGGTGGCCTTCGGCTCGGGCGAGACGATGCCGACCTCCAGCAGTTCGTGTGTCGTGCCGGTCGACATCATCTTGATCTTCTCGCGCGGGTTGAGCTTGCCGTCCACCACGCGGACGTAGGTGACCACGCCGCGGTAGATGTCGTAGACGGAGTCGAAGATCATCGCCCTGGCGGGGGCCTCTGCGTCGCCCACCGGGGCGGGGACCAGCCGGACCACCGCGTCGAGCAGCTCGCGGACACCCACCCCGGTCTTGCCGGACACGCGCAGCACGTCGTCGGGCTCGCAACCGATGATGTGGGCGATCTCCCCCGCGTAGCGGTCCGGGTCGGCGGCAGGCAGGTCGATCTTGTTGAGGACGGGGATGATCGTCAGGTCGCGATCGAGCGCCAGATACAGGTTGGCCAGCGTCTGCGCTTCGATGCCCTGGGCGGCGTCGACCAGAAGGACGGCGCCCTCGCAGGCCTCCAGCGCGCGCGACACCTCGTAGGTGAAGTCGACGTGACCGGGCGTGTCGATGAGGTGCAGCACGAACTCTTCGCCGTTGACTTCCCACGGCAGCCGCACGTTCTGCGCCTTGATGGTGATGCCACGCTCGCGCTCGATGTCCATCCGGTCGAGGTACTGCGCCCGCATGTCCCGGTCCGCGACGACCCCGGTGATCCCCAGCATCCGGTCGGCCAGCGTCGACTTGCCGTGATCGATGTGCGCGATGATGCAGAAGTTCCGAATCTGCGCCGGCGCAGTGAACGTCTTGTCGGCGAAGCTGCTGATGGGAATCTCCTGGTCGGTGGGGCCCGGACGTGTATCGGCCCGTGTTCGCGAAGCGCCACCAGCGTATCGACCAACCGTCGTGACGACACAATCGTGCCTATGCTCGATCCCATGGCGTCGCTCGGAAAGACGTTTCAGCGGTTCGCGGAGAACCTGGTGTTCAACGGAGCACCGAAGGTCATCCGCCAGTTGCAGAAACCAGATGGCGTGCCGCGCACCATCGGTCAGGGCATCAAGATGATCACCGACGCGGGCATCACCGCGCTCACCGGCACGATGACGGAGACGCAGCCCGCCATCACCGTGGGCCGCCCCGTCACGAAGGGCAGTGTCCCGACCGCGCAGCGGGCTCGGACGATCCAGTACTCGCCGGACCTGGACGGGAAGGCCGATCCAGGCGAAATCGTCTGGACCTGGGTGGTCTACGAAGAGGACGCCTCGAAGGGCAAGGACCGCCCGGTGCTGGTGGTCGGCAGGGACGACACCACCCTTCTCGGTCTGATGCTGTCGAGCCAAGAACGTCACGGCGCCGACCGCGACTGGGTCGGCATCGGCACCGGCAGCTGGGACTACGAGGGCCGCGCGAGTTGGGTACGCCTCGACCGGGTGCTCGACGTCCCCGAGGAGGGCATCCGCCGCGAGGGCGCGATCCTGGACCGCGAGACCTTCGAGGTGGTCGCGGCGCGGCTGCGGACCGGATACTCCTGGCGTTAGTAGTACGGCACCCTGTCTGGGATTGCTCCAGTCCAGGTGGGCGCGCGGCAGGTCAGCCCTGCGTGATGTAGGCCTCGAGCTGTTCACGCTCGGCTTGCAACGCCTCCATCCGCGTCTTCACCACGTCGCCGATGCTGACGATGCCGGCCAGCCTGCCGTTCTCGACGACCGGAACGTGACGCACCCGATGCGTGGTCATCAGCCCGCTGAGGCTGTCGACCGAGTCCTCCGGCGTGCAGGTGATCACATTGCTGGTCATGATCTCGGCGACCGGGCGGCCCAGGGCGGCGGCGCCGTGCTCGTGCAACATGCGCACGACGTCCCGCTCCGAGACGATGCCGACCAGCCCGTCGGGTCCGAGGACCACCATCGCTCCGACGTTGCGGGTGACCAAACCGGCGAGAAGGTCGCTGACCAGCGTCTGGGGCGCGACCGTCAACACACCGGCACCCTTGTTCCTCAACACGTCTGCGATCCTCATGGGCGCCTCCTAGGTGACGTGGATCACATTAGGCTAGGACCGATCATACGGCGGTGAAAGCCCACACGCGGAACACATTCGTGCCGAGGTCGGTTGCAGCGACCGGCGGATGGACCGACACGAGGGGACGAACATGATCGAAATCGCGATACTCGGAGACGAGCTGACGGTCAGCGCCGTCGGGTTCGGCGCGATGGCTCTGACCCCCGTGTACGGCGAGGTCGATGACACCGAATCCCTCGCGACCCTGCATCACGCCGTCGACGTCGGCGCCACGTTCATCGACACCGCCGACGTCTACGGGGGCGGCGCCAACGAGCGACTCATCGCCAAGCTTCTGGTCGACCGGCGCGACGAGGTGACCCTGGCGACCAAGTTCGGCATC
Source organism: Mycobacterium sp. (assembly GCF_040509115.1). GTDB lineage: Bacteria > Actinomycetota > Actinomycetes > Mycobacteriales > Mycobacteriaceae > Mycobacterium. Next base: position 42,746 of record NZ_JBEVLO010000071.1, read on the forward strand.
ACCGGCAACCCCTCCGATCCCACGTCGGGCCCGCCGGGCATCCGCGGTGACGCGGCCTACGTGCGCCAATGCATCGACGAGAGCCTGCAGCGGCTGCAGACCGACGTCGTCGACCTCTACTACATGCACCGAAGAGACCTCTCGGTGCCGATCGAGGAGACGGTCGGCGCGATGGCCGAACTGGTCGCGGCGGGCAAGGTCAGGCACCTCGGATTGTCCGAGGTGACCGCCGACGAGTTGCGGGCCGCCGTCGCCGTTCATCCCATCGCCGCCGTGCAGAGTGAGTGGTCGATCTGGAGCCGGGACGTCGAGCGCAACGTGGTGCCCGCGGCCGCCGAGCTCGGCGTGGGGTTCGTCCCCTACTCCCCGCTTGGCCAGGGCTTCTTGACCGGAACGGTGACGTCGGCCGCCGATCTGACCGCGTCGGCGGACTTCCGGCGCGAACTGCCCCGGTTCGCCGACGACGCCATGGCGACCAACCTCGCGCTGGTCGACGTGATCCGTGCCATCGCCGATCAGCGCGAGGCGACCCCTGCGCAGGTCGCCCTGGCCTGGCTGCGGTACCGCGCCGACGAGTTCGGGGTGTCCGCCGTGCCGATCCCCGGTACCCGCCGGGCCGCCCGCGTGGATGAGAACCTCGCCTCCCTGGACGTCGCGCTCGTCGACGATCAGCTGGCGGCGCTGGACACCGCGGCGGACGCAGTGTCGGGCCCCCGCTTCGGCGATCTCGCCTGGGTGTCGGCGGGGCGCGAATAGCCCCCGCAGTCGCAGCCCCTACGCCAGCCGGGTGATCTCAACGACGACGTCCAGATCGGTGGACCCCTCGCCCGAGTAGATGCCCTTGAGTGGCGTCACGTCGTGGTAGTCGCGACCGACGCCGACGCTGATGTACTGCTCGTTGATCGCCTTGTCGTTGGTGGGGTCGTAGTTCCACCAGCCACCGGTCCAGGCCTGGATCCAGGCGTGGCTCTGGCCGTCGATGGTGTCGCCGACCTTGGCCTTGGCATTGGGATGCAGGTATCCCGACACATAGCGGGCAGGAATTCCCATGCTGCGCAACAGGATCAGCGTCAAGTGCGCGAAGTCCTGGCAGACGCCCTTGCCCTCCCGCAGTGCGTCGAGACCCGAGGAGTGCACACCGGTGGTGCCTGGCACGTACGCGAGTTCGCCGTGTACCCACTGCGCCGCCTCGATGATGGCCTGCTGGGGTTCGTGGTACTTCGCGATGCGCTGGCCGACCCGCGTCATGCGCCTACTGCCCGGCGCGTAGTGCGACACCGCAAGGTACTCGTCGAAGCGATCCTTCACGGCCTCGGTGTCGAGGTCCTCCCACCCCAGTTTCTCCTTCGGCAGTTCATCCTTGTCAGTCTCGACGACGGAGGACGCCGTCACCTCCAGTTCGGCGTGCGGCGCATGCAGGTCGAACGCGGTGACGGCCGTCCCCCAGTAGTCGACGTAGCGGTAGGACCTGGTGGCAGGCACCGTCTCGACCCGATTGAGGACCACGTTCTGCCGGGTGTCCGACCTGGGAGTGAGTCGAGCTTCGTTGAACGACGCGGTGACCGGCGACTTGTAGGCGTAGCCGGTGGCGTGGATGACCCGCATGCGCCACATCTAGATCTCACCTTCCTCGATGACGACCGAACCGCTGCGTCCCGCGTCGGTCCACGCCACCCATGGCGCCGAGTAGAAGTACTCCACGGCTAGCGCCTCTCCGACGTCGGCGCAGGTCTTCTGCAGCCCACCAAGGGTTTCCTCGAGGGATTCCAGCAGCACTCCCGGGCGCAGGAACTCGAGCTCGCTGCGGGCGCGGCCGAGCAGGCGCTGCGCCTCCGCGGTGGCACCGACGCGGTTGAGCCTGCGGTGATGCAGCTCGTCGAGGCTGTGCTCGGCGAGTCGCAGCGAGTACATGACCGACCGCGGGAACAGCCGGTCCAGCATCATGAACTCGACGACGCGCCCGGCGTCCAGCACGCCTCGGTAGGTGCGCAGGTAGGTGTCGTGTGCGCCCGCTGACCGCAGCACCGTGACCCAGGCAGGCGACGACGCGCTGTCCCCGACCCGCGAGAGCAACAGTCGCACGATCATGTCGACGCGTTCGATCGCGCGGCCCAGCACCATGAACCGGTAACCGTCGTCACGCGACAGCGTCGAGTCGGCCAGCCCGGCGAACTGCGCCGCGCGGCCCTCGATGTAGGACAGGAATTCGTGCGGGCCGAGTCGCTTGGCCGCTCGTTCCCGTTCGGGCAGCGCGTTGTAGGTGGTGTTGAGGCACTCCCAGATCTCGGTCGACGTGACTTCACGTGCGCCGCGGGCGTTCTCGCGCGCAGCGGAGATCGAGTCCACGATGGAGCAACCGCCCTGGGTGTCGCGGCTGAATGCGACGAGGTCGGTCAGCGACCACAGGTCGAGTTCGGTATTCGGCGGTTCGATGCCGAGCACCTTCAACAGCGTCCGCGACGCCTGGTCCGGGTCGACGCTCGAATCCTCGAGCAACTGGTGCACGGTGACGTCGAGGATCCGAGCGGTGTCGTCGGCCCGCTCGACGTAGCGGCCAATCCAGTACAGCGATTCCGCGTTGCGCGCCAACATTATTCGACCACCCGGCCCTGCTGCTGCTGTTGTTGCTGTTGCTGGCTCTGCCCGCCCATCGTCTGCTGCTGTTGTTGCTGCTGGTCCTGAAGACCCGTCGACTGCTGCTGTTGCGGAGAGCCGTCGCCCTTCTCCGACTTCCCGTTCTTCGCGACCTTGGGAAGGGCCCGCACCACCTCGGCTGCCGCGAGCTCACGGTCGGCCACCGACGAACGCGACGCCAACACCCAGGTGTCCTTTGAGCCTCCGCCCTGGCTGGAGTTCACCACCAACGAGCCCTCGGGCAGCGCGACGCGGGTGAGGCCACCCGGCAGCACCCAGACGTCGTCGCCGTCGTTCACGCAGAACGGACGAAGATCGACGTGGCGGGGCGCCAGGCTGTCCTCGATTTGAGTCGGGACCGTGGACAACTGCACGACGGGCTGGGCAATCCAGCCGCGCGGGTCGCTGCGGACCTTCTTGGTGATGACGGCGAGTTCCTTCTCCGAGGCATCGGGGCCGAACACGATCCCGTAACCGCCCGAGCCCTCGACGGGCTTGATGACGAGTTCGTCGATCCTGTCGAGCACCTCCTCCCGCTCGTCGTCCAGCCAGCACCGGAACGTGTCGACGTTGAGCAGCGACGGCTTCTCGCCGAGGTAGTACTCGATGATGGTCGGCACGTAGGTGTAGACGAGTTTGTCGTCGCCAACCCCATTGCCGATGGCGCTGGAGATCACCACGTTGCCCGCGCGGGCGGCGTTCACGATCCCCGCAACGCCGAGCACCGAATCCGGCTTGAAGTGCATCGGGTCGAGGAATTCGTCGTCGATGCGGCGGTAGATGACGTCGACCTGCCGTTCACCCTCGGTGGTCCGCATGTAGACGGTGTTGTCGCGGCAGAACAGGTCGCGACCCTCGACCAGTTCGACGCCCATCTGCCTGGCAAGCAGGGAGTGCTCGAAGTACGCCGAGTTGTACACGCCGGGAGTCAGGACGACCACCGTCGGGTCGGCCTCGTTGGAGGCGGCCGCGTTGCGTAGGGCACGCAGCAGGTGCGACGCGTAGTCGCCGACCGCCCGCACCCGATGGGTGGCGAACAGGTTCGGGAAGACCCGCGCCATCGTCCGCCGGTTCTCCATCACGTAGGACACCCCGGACGGTGAGCGCAGGTTGTCCTCGAGAACACGGAACGTGCCCTGTCCGTCGCGGACCAGGTCGATGCCCGCGACGTGAATGCGCACGCCGTTGGGCGGGACGATGCCCGCGGCCTCGCGGTGGAAGTGCTCGCACGACGTGATGAGTCGGCGAGGGATCACGCCGTCGCGCAGGATCTCCTGCTCGCCGTAGATGTCGTCGAGGTACATCTCCAGCGCCTTCACGCGTTGCTTGATGCCCCGCTCGAGCCGGGACCATTCGGCGGCCGAGATGACGCGGGGCACCAGGTCCAACGGGAACGGCCGCTCCTGTCCGGACAGCGAGAACGTGATGCCCTGATCGGTGAACGCCCGACCGAGTGCTTCGGACCGCGCCGCGAGTTCGGAGGCGTCCGAAGGGGCCAGTTCGGCAAAGATCCCCTTGTACGGGCCGCGCACGTTGCCCTGGGCGTCGAACATTTCGTCGAAGGCCTTCGAGTAGTCTCCGACGCTGTTGTAGCCGCCGAACACTCCGCTGTGCCGTTTGGGCGCGGATGCGGTCTTTCGGGCGGATCGACCGTTTTCGGAGGGCAGGGTTCGAAGGCTCACCATTGACATGCTGCCCCAACCGCTTCGTTTCGGCAGGCCAGCCCCACCACTTTGGGGAATTGCCCGCCCCGCTGGTAACCTGAACCCTCGCTGCCCGCAGACGGGCGCCCGTGAACACTCATGCAAACCCAAGCTGACATCTCGAAGGAACTTACGCGTGGCCAACATCAAGTCGCAGCAGAAGCGCATTCTCACCAACGAGCGCGCCCGACTGCGCAACCAGTCGGTGAAGTCCGCCCTTCGCACGGCTGTCCGCGCCTTCCGCGAGGCCGTCGACGCAGGCGAGAAGGACAAGGCATCGGAGCTCCTGGTCTCGACCAGCCGCAAGCTCGACAAGGCCGCCAGCAAGGGCGTCATCCACAAGAATCAGGCCGCCAACAAGAAGTCCGCGCTCGCCAGCGCGTTGAACAAGCTCTGAGCTTCTAGCTCCCGGCCAGCTCGGCCACCTTTCGGACGGCCGCCTCCAACGCATAGTTCGCGTCGGCGGCGGCGCCCTTGACGTCTGCGTTGAGTGCCGCGACGGTTCGCATGGCCTCCGCGACGGAATCCCGCGACCACCGCCTGGCCTGCTTCTGCGCCTTCTGCACGCGCCACGGCGGCATGCCGAGCTCTCCGGCCAACCGGTAGGGATCACCCGACAGCGGGCCCACCCTGGCAATCGCGTGCACGGCCTCGGCCAACGCGTCGGCCAGGACCACGTGCGGCTCCCCCGCGATCATCGCCCAGCGCAGCGCCTCGGCCGCGCCCGAGACGTCGCCGGTCACCGCCTTGTCGGCGATGTCGAACCCCTTCACCTCCGCCTTGCCGCTGTGGTACTTGCGTACCGCGGCGGCGTCGACGGCACCATCGGTGTCCGCGACGAGTTGTGAACAGGCAGCGGCGAGTTCGCGGATGTCGGATCCCACGGCGTCGATGACCGCGGTCACCGTGTCGTCACCCACCTTGACCTTGAGTGCCCGGAACTCGCGGCGGACGAAGTCGGCCCTGTCGCCGTGCTTGGTGATCTTGGCGCACGAATGAACCTCGGCGCCAAGGTTCTTCAACTGATCGGCCAGCGCCTTGGCCCGGCCCGCGCCCGAATGCACGACGACCAACACGGTGCCAGGCTGCAGATCCGCGGCGGCGTTGGCGACGAGGGCAGCGGCGTCCTTGCCCGCTTCTCCCGCCGCCTCGAGGACCACCACCCGCTCGTCCGCGAACAGCGACGGGCTCAGCAATTCGGCGAGTTCGTTGGTGCTGACCTCACCCGCCCGCATGCGGTCGACGGGCACGTCGGCCGTGCCCGCCTGCTTGCGCGCGGCTCGCAGGACCTCGGCAATGGCTCGTTCGACGAGCAGGTCTTCATCACCCAGCACGAGGTGCAGTTGGCTCACCCGTCGATCGTGTCACGGCCCACCGACGGCCCCGACACCGTGTCCGTCCCCGTGGCCCGCGATCGTCCACGCCATCAGACCCGCGAGAGCGGCTGCCACCACCAGGCGCCCGGCGCGCAGCCGCCACACCCCGACCGCGACGATGGCGGCACCGGCCACGGTGAGCACTCCCACCAGGCCCGACGGCGTGGGGACCACACCGCCCGGCACCGCCGCCGCCACGTCCGCGACCCGCATCAACCACCACAGCTCGGGTCCGGTGAAACGGATCACCAATCGTGCGACGGCCGGGATCGACGTCGACAGCACCGCGGCCATGGTGCCGAGAATCGTGATCGGCGCAATCACCACGGCGACAAGCAGATTGGCGGCAATCGAGACCACGCTGAAGGTGCCCGACAGCCCGGCGACCAACGGCGCCGTGACGAGTTGAGCGGCGGTCGCGACGCTGACTGCCGCCGCCAGCGGCTCTGGCCAGCCGCGCTCGGTGAGTCGCCGTGCCCACCCGGGCGCGACGACCACCAGCGCCGCCGTCGCGGACACCGACAACGCGAACCCGAGGTCCACGGCCAGCTCGGGCGAGCCGACCATCAGGACCAGCACGCTGGCCGCCAGCGCAGGGATGGCCTGGCGGCGCCGCCGCGACACCACCGCGAACAGTGCGATGGCACCCATCACCGCGGCCCGCAGCACACTCGCGGAGGGCTGGACGACGATGACGAACGCCACCAACGCCACGGCGGCAAGCGCGACGGCCAACCGGGGTCCCACCAGCCCCGCCGTCAACAGGACCGCGCCGCACACGATCGTGACGTTGGCGCCCGAGACGGCCGTCAAATGGGTCAGCCCCGCGCTACGGAACTCGGCCACCGTCACACCGTCCAGCGCGGTCGTGTCACCGAGGACCAACGCGGGCAGCATCGCCGCCTGGTCGGCGGGCAGCGCTGCCCTGGCGGCATCGGCAAACCGAGCCCGCACCGCGCCCGCCGCGCGCTGCACGACGCTGGCCGTGCCCAGAGTGGGTGCGCCGGTGGCCGTGAGGACGGCGACGGTGAGGTCCTGGCGCGTCGGGCGTCCGACGTCTGCACGAAACCGCGCGGGGCGGCCCGCGCTCACGTCGCCGAAGTCGACCGCCGATGCGAACACCACGACGCGGCCGGTCATCGGCAGTCCGTCGAACGATTGCAACGTGCCCCGGAACAGCAATCTGGTGCCTGCCAGGAAGCGTGGCGATTCGGTTGGGGTGACGACGACGCCGGCCGTCGCCCCGAAGTGCGCCGAAATGGGATGGTGGCGCACGTCGTTCACCCTGAGCCCGACGGACAGGGCGAACGCCACGCCAACCGTTGCCACCGCCACGACGGCGGGCCATCGCGGTGGCGGCGTCGACGGTTCGCCGCCACGCCACCACCGGTACGTCACCATCGCCACGATCATCGCGACCGCCATCGCGGCGACCACCGCGAACACGGCGGCGATGGGACCCCAGACGATTCCCGCCGCCGTGACCACCCAGCTGGTCAGCGCGGCGGGGACGAGCCGCAGGTCGGTCGCCCGGTGATCCATCAGGAGCCGGCAAGACCGGTCACACCTGAACCAGTTCGCGCAGCTTCGCCAGCCGGGCCGGTCCGATGCCGTCCACCTCGCCCAGTTGATCCACCCCGGCGAACCGTCCGTTGGCCTCACGCCAGGCGACTATCGCGGCCGCCGTCACGGGACCAACGCCGGGCAGGGTGTCGAGCTCCTCTGCCGTCGCGGTGTTCAGATTGATCAAACCGCCTGCCGGCGCCGATGTTTCATCCATCGACGGCGCGGGTTGCGACTCCTCCGGCGGTGCCGTGGTCGAGCTGCCCAACGCCGGTGGGGAGCCCGGCGGCGCCGCAATGCCGACGACGATCTGCTCGCCGTCGCCGACCCTGCGGGCCATGTTGAGCCCGACGAGATCGGCACCGTCGAGCGTGCCCCCTGCGGCGGTCAACGCATCGGCGATGCGAGCGCCCGGCTCCAGCGTCACCAGGCCGGGCTGATGGACCAGGCCCACCACGCTGACCACGACGGGCGCGTCGGCCCCGGCCGCGACCGGAGTGGGCGCCTGGGACGAAACCATCTCGACGGGAGGGAGTTTGGCCGACATCACGGTCGGTGTGTCGTCCCGCATCAAGGTGAACACCGTCACCAGGACCGCGATGGCTCCCACCGCACCCAGTCCGATCACCCCCGCTCGCCCCGGATCGGCTCTAACGGCGGCAAGCCAACCGGGTGCCCCGCCCGTGGGGGCTTCGGGCAACCATCGCGACAGTGACGTGTCGGATTCCTCACCGTCGGTCGAGTCACCGTCGGTCGAGGCACCATTGTTCGAGTCGCCATCGGTCGAGGCGTCCTCGCCATCGTGGCGGCGGGCACCGAGGCGGCGCTCGACCCGGTCGACTGGTCGTTCGGTTCGCATGCCGCGACGTTAGATCCGGGAGGGGACCATGCGGCCCCGTCGTCAGGCCTACGTGCCTTGGGTGTGGATGGATCTCGGTCTGTGGATGAATCAGATCCGGTGGACTCAACCGTGCGCGACCAGCACGGAGAACCCGAGTCGGTCGTCCTGCTCGGTGACGACGTAGGTGATCGTCGGGGCGTCGACCTCGGATCCGTTCTCGGCGTACCTGGATTCGAGCGCACGGACGGCCAGCGGCATGCTCCGATCATGCCAAACGGTGGACATCTGGCGAATAGTGTCGACGGCATGAGCACGAGCACCGACCGACCGCTGCGGCTGATTCAGTGGACCACCGGCAACATCGGCAAGCGGTCGTTGCACGCCATCATCGGCCGCACCGACATGGAGCTGGTCGGGGTCTACGCCCATGGTGCGGACAAGGTGGGAACCGACGCCGCCGAGCTTGCCGACTGGCCCGAGCCCACCGGGGTGACGGCCACCGACGACATCGACGCGTTGATCGCGTTGCGGCCGGACGCCTGCTGCTACAACCCCCTGTGGCCGGACGTCGACGACCTGGTCAGGCTGCTCGAGGCTGGCATCAACGTCTGCTCGAGTGCGGCCTGGATCACCGGCGGAAAGCAGACCCCTCAAGACCGCGAACGAATCGAAAAGGCCTGCCTGGCAGGGAAGTCCAGCATCTTCGGCAGCGGCGCCCATCCGGGCATGACCAACATGGTTGGCATGGTGCTGTCCGGAGCGTGCGAGAAGGTCGACGAGATCCGCATCACCGAGTCGGTCGACTGCTCGACCTACGAGTCCGCAGGCACCCAGTCCGCCATGGGGTTCGGCCGGGATCCAGAAACCCCGGATCTCGCCGAGAGCGTGCGTAGGGAGAGCGAGGTGTTCGCGGAGTCGGCAGCCATGATGGCCGACGCCATTGGCGCGAAGCTCGACCGGTTGACGTTCGACGTCCAGTTCACCGCGGCGACCGGCGACAGCGACCTCGGCTTCATGCAGATCCCCAAGGACACCGTCGGCGGAGTCTACGGCTACCACCGCGGCTGGGTCGGCGACAAGAACGTCGTCAGCGTCGGATTCAACTGGACGATGGGTTCCCACGTCACCCCACCCAAGCCGTTGGAGCACGGACACGTCATTCAGGTCTTCGGCGTCCCCAACATGCGTACCGTGCTGCACTGTCTGCCGCCGAAGGACTGGGCAGAGCCCGGTTTCATGGGGCTCGGGATGATCTACACCGCGATGCCGGTGACGAACGCGGTGCCCGCCGTGGTCGCCGCGGCGCCGGGGATCGTCACACTGAAGGATCTACCACCGGTGACGGGACGCTCGCCGGTCTGACCGCCAGCGCCGTGACTCCCACGGCCGCGACGATGAGGAAGGCCGTTCTGGCCGAGGTCATTTCGACCAGAGCTCCGACCGCCGGTGCGCCGAGGGCCTGCCCAGCGGCGATCACGAAGAAGGACAACCCGACGCCGAACGACGCGCCGTCCGGATAGACGCGGATGGCCCACAGCAACAGTAGGCCGGTCAGCGCGATGTAGGCCGCCCCGAAGACTCCCGCGGCGGCCACCACGGCGACGGCGACGTCCGGGCACACCGCATACACCAGCGTCGCGGCCGTCATCGAGGCGATGCCCACCCGCCAGGCGCTGGCGAGTCCGAGCCGCTGTACCGCGTCGCCGCCGAAGGCACCGGCGATTCCCGCCGCGCCGAGCACCGTCCAGGCCACGACGGACGTGGTGTCTCCCAGGCCGTCGGTAAGCGTGCGGCCGAAGTTCCACACCGCCACACTGCCGAGCCCGGTCAGCAGTGACGCGGCGACAAGGCCGGCGGTCCCAGCCCGCCAGGCGTGGTCCGGCACTGGCCTGTCGGCCGTTCCCGCCGATGGCGGTATCGCGCGGGCCACCACGAGCGTCACGACTGCGGCGATCGCGGCCATGACGGCCCAGGCAAGGCGCCATTGCCCGAACAGGAACAGGGCGATCGGCGCCGTCAACACCACCCCGACTCCGGTGCCCGCATTGACCACGGTCTGGGCGCGGTCCCGAACGTCGGAGCGCACCCACCTCGCCACCGCAGCGGCCAGTGGCGGCGAGGCGATACCGGTGCTGCTACCCGCGACCAGCACTCCGGCGGCGAGAACGAATGCCGACGGCGCCACGGCCACCAGTGAGATTCCCAGCGTCGCAACGATTCCCGCGGCGACCGCGACACGTCGGGCGCCCATCCGCTCGGTGAGCACGCTGCTGGCGACGATGGCGACGCAGTACCCCACGTAACTTCCCGACCCGATCGCACCGACCACCGTCGGCGTCAGCGCGAATTCCTCGGACAGCGCCGGCGTGAACAGGGCATAGGCGAAGCGGGCGAAACCGTAGCAGCAGGCGATCAGGAGCGTTCCCGCACTGATCAAGTAGAACGATCGTTTCACTCTGTTAGATTGGCACGGTGTCCGCCCCGCGGCAACCCGCACGCGTCCGGCTGCTGAAGGCCGCCGGCGAACTGTTCTACGAGCACGGCATCACGGCCACCGGTGTCGACGCGGTGATCGAGCGGGCCGGGGTCGCGACGGGCTCGCTCTACAAGAACTTCTCCGGCAAGGACGATCTGGTCACGGCGTATCTCGCCGACCGCGATCAGCGGTGGCGCGACGTCTGGGAGTCGGCCATCGCTGCCGCACAGGACCCCGTCGAGCGGGTGCTGGCGATCTTCGTGGCCACCGACCGGTGGTATCGGGAGACCGGCGTCGTACGCGGTTGCGCCCACGTCGCGGCCGCCAATCAGCTGCCGCCGCACCATCCTGGACTCGCCGTGGCGGCCGACCACAAGCGACACGTGATCGAACGGTTGACCACGCTGATAGCCGCAACCGACGCCGTGGACCCCGCAGGCACGGCCCAAGACATCGCCCTGCTCTACGACGGCATGCTCAGTGCGATGGCCATCCCCATCAGCGCGGACCCCGTCGCTCGCGCCATTCGGTTGGCCCGCGTCGTGCTCACCGATGGCCCAGGCGGCGAGCCAGCTCCGGCACGCCGGGGCCATCGAGGTCGCGCAGCGCGGCGGCTCGGCCCGCCATGATCATCAGCAGTGCCTCGCCGGGGCCCCGCACCTCCGGCCCCTTGCCGTAGCTCCAGTCCAGGTCGGTGGCGATCAGACGCAGTCCCCTGGCCTGCCAGGCGCCGCGGATGGTCGGTGCGTACCGGACGAAGTTCAGCGCGACGCCAAGGCGCTGGTGCGGGATGGTGCGCGGTGCGCCCAGTGGCCGTCGGATGTCCTGCTGGTGAATCATGTTGTCGGTCAACGCGATCCGACCACCAAACCCCGCACCGAGCCCGTGCGGTTCGGCATTGTCGCGGAGCATCGCGACGATGTCGTCGGTCGACCGATCCGCAAGGTCGGCGACGGCGAGGGCATTGATGCGGTCCGTCTGCAACCGGCCCTTGAGGAATCGGGACACCAGACCGCGGGGTGGGACACCCTCGAAGCTCACGCAGTGGGCCGCGACGTCGCGTACCGACCAGCCGTCGCACAGCGACGGGCTGGACCACTGCTCGGGCAAGAGGCCGGCCAGGTAGTCGGCGAAACCCTCCCGCTCGGCTCGCGCCAACTCCAGATACGTCACAGGAGCTCCTCAGTCGTCCACCGTCACGCACACCCCGACGGCACCGCCGCCGACGTGCACCGACAGCACCGGCCCCATGTCGGTGATCGACAGCGAGACCACCTGCGGCAGGCGCGAAGTCAGTGCGGCCCCGATCTCGTCGGCCGCGTCGTGATTGTCGACGTGATGTACCGCGATCTGCGCCCCCCGCTCGCCCACCACGCCAACCACCTCGTCGATCAGCGCGGCGTGCGCCTTCGACGTCGTGCGGATCCGCTGGCTCAGCACCAGGCGGCCGTCGACGTCCAGGCACAGCAGCGGTTTGAGTGACAGGGCCGTGCCCAACCACGATGCGGCCGTGCCGATCCGGCCGCTGCGACGGAGATTGTCGAGGCGGTGTACGACGATGAACGCACGTCCACGCGTCACGGCCGCCCGCGCGGAGGCCTCGACGGCGTCGAGGTCGCCGCGGGCCGCGGCTGCGCGTGCCGCTGCCAGCGCCACAAAGCCGACACCGGCCGCCGCCGAGCGCGAGTTCACTACGCGGACAGCGGAACTGAACTCTCGCGACGCGGCCACCGCGGAGCTGAACGTGCTCGACAAAGCTGCCGACAGATGCACGGCGACGACGCCGTCGCCCCCACTGTCGGCCAGCGCCTTGCGGTAGGTCTCGGTGAGGGCGGCCGGCGTTGCCCCCGCGGTCGTCGCGTGGGCGTCATCGTGAACGTCATGGGGAACCTCGTCGACCCCGTCGAGTAGATCGGCGCCGTCAACGAGCACGTGCAGCGGCACCTGTCGTATTCCCCACCGCTGCAACTCATCCGGAAGCAGACGTGACGACGAATCGGTGACCACCATGACAGCCATGCTCAGGCGCCGGCGTCCACGGCGGTCACGCCGGCTTCTGCGAGGCCCTTCAGCATCAGATCGGCAACCGCCCGGTGTGCCTCGAAGTTCCAGTGGATGCCGTCGGGATTGCCCCGCCCGCTCATCACCTCGTCGCCGACCGCGGCCTTCAGGTCGACGATGGGAACATCGTGCCGCTCCCCCCATTCGGTGATGGCGGCGGCCGTTGCGTCCCGCCAGCGGTGCGACTTGCCGTAGCTCTGCGCGACGTGCACCGACGGGATGGACGCCACCTGCGGGATGCCGGGACGGTTGAAGTCGATTGCCGCGCGGGTCTGTTCGAGATACTCCACGCTGAGGTGTGGGGGAAGCGCCGGTCGCGCGACGGGCGATAGCCGCGGCTGCAGCCATCCGTAACCGTCACGCACCAGGCGGCGCAACCACGGCGGCCGGACGTACCGGATCAGCTCGCGCAGCGCGGTCGGCAGCGGCGATGGGAGCGAGTCCATGCCCGACGTCGCGAAGATCACCGCGCCCGCCCTTGGCAACGACGCCCACGATCGAGGATCCTGGATCGCGGCCCACCACACGTCGCGACAGGTCCAGCCGATCTTGCCGATCAGTTCGAGATCCCAATGCAGTTGGGAAGCAACGATATTGGGCCAGATGCGCGGGTCATCGGCGGGCAGTCCGCCGGTGGGGCCGTAGTACGACAGCGAGTCGCAGAAGACCAGCAAGGTCCTGCGGGGTTCGCTAGAGGACATCGTTGGCGACCTGCGCAGAAGCGTTCCACACGTCGAGCCGCCATCGGACGTCCTCGGGCGCCGCATCGTCGTCGGAGTGTCCGGACAGTTGCACCCAGCTCGCATTCCCCATGCCGCCGAGCACCGGCCAGTTGTCCACCGGCAGAGCCAACAGCGCAGCCGTGAGCGCGGCGATCAGGCCGCCGTGGGCGACCAGGACCACGGGCCGGTCCGAGGCATCGCCTCCCCCTGCCGAACCCCACTCGGCGAGTTCGGTGATGAGTTCGTCGACCACCGGTGTGCTGCGCTCGGCCACGTCGACCCGGCTCTCGCCGCCGTGGGGTGCCCACCGCGCGTCGTCCCGCCAGGCGAGTCGCGCGCCGGGAGCAACACCGTCCACCTCGAGGTGCGTCAGACCCTGCCAGTCCCCGAGATGGGTTTCCCGAAGCCGGGTGTCGACCGCGACGGGTAGTCCGGCCCGCTCGGCAAGCGTTGTCGCCGTGTCGAGGGCGCGGCGAAGGTCCGACGACACGATCACCAGCGGCTGACGCTTGGCCAGCACCTCTGCCGCGTGGGCGGCCTGCTCACGCCCCAGATCGGTCAGATCGGTGTCGAGCTGGCCCTGCATGCGGCTGCCTGCGTTCCAATCGGTCTGGCCGTGCCGCAGCAGTACGAGTCGGCGAACCCTCATAGTCGAATCCTCAAAGCCCTGAATCCCTGCCGTCGAGGTCCACCGGCACCAGCGGGCAATCCCGCCACAGCCGGTCAAGGGCGTAGAAATTGCGCTCGTCCTGGTGCTGGACGTGGACGACGATGTCGACGTAGTCGAGCAGCACCCACCGGCCCTCGCGGGTGCCCTCGCGGCGGGCTGGCTTGTAACCCGCCACCCGCATCTTCTCCTCGACGTCGTCCACGATCGCATTGACCTGGCGGTCGTTGTTCGCCGACGCGACCACGAAGCAGTCGGTGATGACGAGCTGATCGGACACGTCGATGACCACGACGTCGTCGGCCAGCTTGGCCGACGCCGCCTGGGCCGCGACCGTGGCCATGTGGATGGCCTCGTCTGTTGCCGTCATGGATTGCTACCTCTCGCCGCGAGGGCATTGGCGGGATACAGGCCGCGCTTGGTCACGTACTGCACGACGCCGTCGGGTACCAGGTACCAGATCGGTCGTCCGAGCTCGGCGCGCCTCCGGCAGTCGCTGGAGGAGATCGCCAGCGCAGGCACCTCGACGAGCTGCAGCGCACCGTCCGGCAGCTCCTTCATCGCCGCCTCGATGTGTTCACCGTCGAGTTCGTAGCCGGGACGGCTGACACCCACGAACCGTGCCATCGAGAACAGGTCCTCCCAGTTCTGCCAGGACAGGATCGAACCGAGGGCGTCCGCACCCGTGATGAAGTACAGGTCGGCGTCGGGGTTCAGTGCCCCGAGGTCGCGAAGCGTGTCCTTGGTGTAGGTCGGCCCACCTCGGTCGATGTCGACCCTGCTGACCGAGAATCGCGGGTTGGCGGCCGTCGCGATGACGGTCATCAGGTACCGGTCCTCGGCTGCGGTGACGGCGCGTTCGCGCTTCTGCCACGGTTGACCGGTGGGGACGAACACGACCTCGTCGAGTTCGAAGAGATCGGCGACCTCGCTCGCCGCGACGAGGTGACCATGGTGAATGGGGTCGAACGTCCCGCCCATCACGCCCAGCCTGCGTCGAGTCACGATTAGGCAGCTTACGGGAGTTCAGACGGGCAGCAGTTGGTCGATCACCGCGGCGAGCTGCTTGGCCGATCGGCACTCGTGCATGGCGATGACGCCCTCGTACCGCGGCACGGCCGAATCCCCGCTACCCCACAGGTGCTTGGGTTCGGGGTTGAGCCAGTGGGCATGACGGCTTGCCGTCACCATGTGGGTGAGCAGGTCGACTTCCGGGTTGCGGTAGTTGTTCCGGCCGTCGCCAAGCACCAGCAGCGAGCTCCGCGGCGACAGCACGGTGGGGTACTTCTCCAGGAACGACACGAACGCGTGCCCATAGTCGGAGTGCCCGTCGCGGGTGTAGACACCCGCCTCGCGGGTGATCCGCTGCACCGCGACCGCCAGGTCGGAGTCGGGACCGAACATCTCGGTGACCTCGTCGGTGGTGTCGATGAAGGCGAACACCCGCACCCGGGAGAACTGCTGACGCAACGCGTGGACCAACAGCAGCGTGAAGTGGCTGAAGCCGGCGACGGAGCCGGAGACGTCGCACAGCACGACGAGCTCGGGCCGCGCCGGGTGCGGTTTCTTGAGCACGACGTCGATGGGCACGCCACCGGTGGACATCGACTTGCGTAGCGTCTTGCGCAGATCGATCTCACCGGCCCGTGACCGCCTGCGCCTGGCGGCCAGCCGTGAGGCCAGGGTGCGGGCCAGCGGCGCGACGACCCGACGCATGTTGCGCAACTGCTCCCCGGATGCCCGGAGGAACTCGACGTTCTCCGACAGCTGCGGGATGCCGTACGTCTGGACGTGGTCACGACCGAGTTGCTCGGCGGTGCGCCGCTTGGTTTCGGCCTCCACCATCCGACGCAGCTGCGAAATGCGTCTGGAGGCAATGGCCTTGGCGATCTGTTCCTGGGTGGGCGTCGGCTCGTCGCCATAGGGCGCCAGCAAGCCGGCGAGAAGCTTGCCCTCCAGCTCGTCGAGCGCCATCGCCTTGAGGGCCTGATACGACGAGTACGAGGGCCCGCGGCTGGAGCTGTAGCGGCCAAAGGCCTCGACGATCTGGGCGATCATCGCCGCCAGCCGGTCGTCGACACTGCCGGCGTCCTCCTCGCCGGAGAGCATGTCGACGAGCGCGGCCCGCAGGGCTTCGATGTCCGGCGGCTCCCCACCGGGGTCTCCGCCCTCGCCCGTTTCGTCGTCCTCCACCACGGTGCGCGAACCGAGCGCCGCGGGGAACCACAGGTCGAACAGCGCGTCGTAGGTGTCACGGTGATCGGCACGCCGCAGCACCGCGCACGCCAGTCCCTCTCGCAGCACCTCACGGTCGCCGAGACCGAGCACCGTCATCACCCGACCTGCGTCGACCGTCTCGGACGGTCCCACCGCGATGCCAACCCCGCGCAGTGCTTCGACGAACCCCACCAGGTGCCCCGGGATCCCGTGCGGGGCAAGGGGTTGCGCGGGGCGCGTCCGGCGGGCGGGCATCAGTTGAGCCTCAACTCACCGCTCGCCTTCACCTGGTCCGACTGGTGTTTGAGAACCACTCCCAGTGTCGCGGCGATCATCTCGTCGTCGATGGTGTCCATACCGAGGGCAAGCACGGTGCGGCCCCAGTCGATGGTCTCGGCAACCGACGGCACCTTCTTGAGCTGCATGCCGCGGAGGACGCCGACGATGCGCACCAACTCCGATGCGAGCTTCTCCGGCAGCTCGGGCACCCGCGACAGCAGGATGCGCCGCTCGAGGTCGGCGTCGGGAAAGTCGATGTGCAGGAACAGACAACGACGCTTGAGTGCCTCCGACAGCTCCCGGGTCGCATTCGAGGTCAGCAGCACGAACGGCGTGCGCGTCGCGGTGATCGTGCCCAGCTCCGGCACGGTGACCGCGAAGTCGGAAAGCACTTCCAGTAGAAGGCCTTCGATCTCGATGTCGGCCTTGTCGGTCTCGTCGATCAAGAGCACGGTCGGATCGGTGCGCCGGATGGCCGTCAGCAGCGGCCGCTGCAACAGGAACTCCTCGCTGAAGACGTCCATCTTGGTCTGGTCCCAGTCACCGCCGGCGGAGCCGGCACTGGCGGACTGGATCCGCAGGATCTGCTTGGCGTGGTTCCACTCGTACAGTGCGCGGGCCTCGTCGACGCCCTCATAGCACTGCAGCCGCACCAGGCCGGAGCCGGTGCACTGAGCAACGGCGCGCGCCAGTTCGGTCTTGCCGACGCCTGCTGGCCCTTCGACCAGCAGGGGCTTGCCGAGTCGGTCAGCGAGGAAGACCGCCGTGGCAGTGGCGGTGTCGGGCAGGTAGCCCGTCTCGGCGAGCCGGTTGGCCACGTCGTCGATGTCGGTGAACAGCGGCGCGGGGCGTGCGGGGACACTCATGGGGTGGCGCTCTCCTTGGCTGGATGGCGAGGCTAGGCTGGGCGGGTCTGGCCGTCTCCCCACACGATCCACTTGGTCGACGTCAACTCCGGGAGCCCCATCGGGCCCCTGGCATGCAATTTCTGGGTGGAGATTCCGATCTCGGCACCGAAACCGAACTGCTCCCCGTCGGTGAACGCGGTCGATGCGTTCACCATCACGGCGGCGGCGTCCACCTGTTCGGTGAAGCGTTGCGCGGCAGCCAGATTCGTCGTGACAATCGCCTCGGTGTGCCCCGTGCCGTACTCATTGACGTGTGCGACCGCGGCATCGACGTCCGCCACCACGGCCACGGCGATGTCCATCGAGAGGAACTCGGCACGGAGTTCCTCCTCGGTCGCATCGAGGTGGACCGTCACGCCCGCGTTCTGCAACGCGTTGACCAATCTGGGCAGCGCGTGGTCGGCGATCGAGGCATCGACGAGCAGCGTTTCGGCGGCGTTGCACACGCTCGGACGACGAGTCTTGGCGTTCAACAGAATTCGCTCCGCGACGTCCAGATCGGCGGCCTCGTGGACGTACACGTGACAGTTGCCGACGCCGGTCTCGATGGTGGGCACGGTGGCATCGCGTACCACTGCATCGATCAAACCCGCTCCCCCGCGGGGGATCACGACGTCCACCAGGCCGCGGGCCTGGATCAGGTGCGTGACGGTGGACCGGTCGACACTGGGCAGCAACTGGACGGCGTCCTCCGGCAACCCTTCGCCGAGCAGCGCGACCCGAAGGGCAGCGACGAGCGCCTCGTTGGACCTGGCCGCCGACGAACTGCCCCGCAGCAGCGCCGCGTTGCCGGACTTCAACGTCAACCCGAAGGCGTCGACGGTGACGTTGGGCCTGCCCTCGTAGACCATCCCCACGACGCCGAGCGGCACGCGCTGCTGCCGGATCTGCAGCCCGTTGGCCAGCGTGCGACCGCGGAGCACCTCACCGACGGGGTCCGGCAGTCCGGCGACCTGCCGCAGTCCCGCCGCGATGCCGTCGACGCGCTGCGGGTTGAGCGCAAGTCGATCCAGCATGGCCTCCGGGGTGCCCGCAGCCCGTGCGACATCCAGATCGGCGGCGTTGGCGGCCAAGACCTCGTGGACGCGAGCCAGGACGGAGTCGGCCGCCGCATGCAGCGCGCGATCCTTGGCTGCGGTGGTCAGGGAGCCCAGGGTTCTGGCCGCGAACCGCGCCCGGCGGGCCGCATCGTGGACCTGCGTGCGCAGGTCACCCGCCCGAGCATCGTCCCGGGTCGCTTCGCTCCTGCCCTCCGAAAGCGCTTCCACACTCATTGGACCAGCGTAACGAGCTATCCCGGGTATGGACCGGCCGGGCTACCGTACGAGCGTGACTCGAGTCTGTGTGGTCGGCAGCGTGAATCTCGACCAGTCCTTCACCGTGGACGTGTTGCCCCGGCCCGGCGAGACCGTGCTCGCCTCCGGCTTGTCGGCGGCTCCGGGCGGCAAGGGCGGCAACCAGGCCGTCGCCGCGTCCCGCGCGGGCGCCTCGGTGCGTCTGGTCGCAGCGCTCGGCGACGACGCCGCGGCGGACCGGCTGCGCGACCATCTCCGCGAGAACGGCGTCGAGGTGGACGGCGTGCTGTCGGTGCCGGGGCCAAGCGGCGCCGCGGCGATCGTCGTCGACTCCGGGGCCGAGAACACCATCGTGGTGGCGCCCGGCGCCAACGCGCATCTGTCGATGGCCTCGGCGGCCACGCGGCGCATCGTCGCCGACGCCGAGGTGGTCCTGCTGCAGTTGGAGATACCGCTTGACACCGTTCTCGCCGCCGCCCGCATCGGTCGTCAGGCCGGCGCGGTGGTGATGTTGAACGCCTCCCCGGCGGGTGCCGACAGCGCGGCGCTGGCGGAGATCGCCAAGGAGTCCGACGTCGTCGTGGTCAACGAGTCCGAGGCTGCCGAATGGCGTTGGGCCGTACCACATCTGGTGACCACCCGGGGCGCGGAGGGGGCGACTTACGCCGGGCCGGACGGCATCGAGATCATGGTGGGCGCCCCCGCCGTCGACGCGGTCGACACGACCGGTGCCGGTGACGTGTTCGCGGGCGTGCTCGCCGCGGACTGGCTCGGCGGCCAGGAGTATGCCTTGCGCCGGGCGTGCGCAGCAGGTGCGCTCGCGACGCTGGTGCGGGGCGCGGGTGACTGCGCGCCCGACCGGGAGGCCATCGACGAGGCGTCGGCGGAGGCGACGGGTCAGCGCGGCGTCGAGGCGCAGTAGTCGGCAGTAGTCAGCGCGGCAGGAAGGACGCCATGAACCGCTGGACGCGGTCGGCGTCCTGCGGCACGGCGTCGGGGGTGAAGTGCCATTCGTTGCGCGTCCACTGGTCGATGATCAACGCGTCACCCGCCGCGGCCGCCGGGACGTGGATGCAGTGCTCGGACAGTTCCCGCATCAGCGACTCCTCCGACCGAGATTCGTCGTCTCCGACGATCACCACCGACAGCCTGGCGTTGACTCCCCTGGTCGCCAGGATGGCGACGCGTTGCAGATCGTCGTGGCCGAGCCCGGGTCCGAAGTCGGACAACACCAGCACCCGCGCGGGCACGTCGACGTCGCCGAATCCGCTCTGCGCGCTGAGTTCGGCAAGGTCGACGGCGCTCACCAGGCCGGTCAGCTTGGCCGCGAGGTCCTGATGGCTGGTGACCACGGGGTCCCGCATCAGTGGCTGCAGCGGTCCGGTCAACGCCGACAGCGAGGTGGTGAGGTCCACGACGTCCAGGATCGGCGTCGGCGACGGCGTTGCCGCGAGCAGGCGCATGACGATCGCGACCACGACGGGCGCGGCGGCCTTCGACGACGTGGTGTCGATCCAGATCGGGCGGTACAGCGGTGTCGACAGGCAGAACGGCACGCGTAGGTCCGGCCGGTTTGGCGCGGTGACCTCACCGACTCGAATTCCGTTGCTCGGCAGAGTATTCCCTCCGATCGGGGCCCAGGACGAAGAGGCCCACGACGACAGCGACCGCGGCAGTTCGGGATCGATCGCGCGGAGTTCGTGGATCAGGTGTCCCGCGTCGGCCTGGTAGCGCGTCTCTGCGGTGGCGACCAGTTCGTCGTGGCGGCGTTGGGCATCCGCTCGCGCCTTGGTGGCCGCGGGGCCGTTGCGGGTCGCGGGGTCGGCCACCGCAGCCGACAGCTCGTCGTCGAGACGTGCCACCGCGTAGTCGCGGGCGGAGACGTACGTGGCCGTCGTGCGGGCGGCGTCCTCGAAGATCATCCGGATCCGGCCGACGGGGTCGTGCGGATCGACCGGCGGGATGGGCAGGACGGCCGCCGTCGTGGGCGGCGCCGCGGCCGCGGGAGCAGCCTGGGCCTCGGGAGCGGCCTGGGGCTCGGGAGCGTCATCGACCTCCACTCCGTGCACGACGAGGAGCTGGGCCAAGCCACCCGCGTATCCCTGGCCGACGGCACGCACCTTCCAGGCCGCGGCGCGGCGGTAGAGCTCGAAGCAGATCACCGCGGTCTCGTTGGCCGCCAACGGAACCGCGAAGTCGACCACCGCATGGCCTGCCGCGTCGGCCAGTCGGCCGGAGAGCCGGGTGGGCGGCGGGGACCCGGCGGCCTGTGGGTCGGCACTGACAACGCACAGCACGCCCGACGCGTCGGGACGGACACCGTCGAGGTCGATCTCGATGCAGGCGTCCCGCAGCGCTACGCCGCCAGCGCTGGCTTGGTTGTAGAAGACGAAGTCGGCACTACTCGCGACGGTGAGGTCGGCCCGCACGATCAGCGCCGAGACGTCGATCGCGACGTCACAAGAGGCCGTGAATCGCAGCATGCGTTGCTGCAGCGGCGAATTTTGACCTGCGACCAAGGTGAGCGTCACGACGACCCCCTAGAGGTGGCGCGTCAACTGAGGCGCGGCCTCTCCCACGTGCTTGGCCATCATGGGTTCGCCGATCGCCTGCAGCTTCCAGTCGCTGCCTTCCCGGTAGAACTTGGCCATCACCATGCCGGTGTACCGCAGGCCGGTGCCCATCAACGTGTAGCGGGCGAGTTCGGAGTTGTTGGTGTCGTCGATCAGTCGGCAGAAGGCGTTGGCCAGCTGGTCGAACGTGTGACCCTGATACGACGTGACGATGAACACCAGCGATGTGACGTGCGGCGGAATCCGTTGCAGATCAACATTGATGACCTCGTCGTCGCCCTCGCCTTCGCCGGTGAGGTTGTCGCCCTGGTGCCTGACCGAGCCGTCCTTGCTCGCCAGCTGCCCGTAGTAGCAGACGTCGACCAGCGTGTGGTCGGCGAACAGCGCCACGGACGCGTCGAGGTCGATGTCGGGCGTGCGGTTGCCGAACATGCCCCTGGTCTTCACCGGATCCCAGCCGAGCCCCATCCGGATGCGGGTGAGTGCGACGCCGCCGTCCTTGCGGAGGGTGACCTTCTGGCCCTTGCTGAGGCTGACCGGGCGTCCCTTGGTGAGGCTGACCTCTCCGGCCGACGCAGCAGGCGGGGGCGGCGGCGCAGACGGTGGCGGATAGCTGGGTGGTGCCGCAGGCGGCGGGTAGGCCGGCGGCGGCGGAGGAGGTGGTGGCGGCGGAGGTGGCGGCGGTGGAGGTGGCGGCGGAGGTGGAGGTGGCGGAGGTGGCGGAGGCGGCGGTGGTGGCGGGGCCTGCTGGGCCGGGGTGGGCGCATCGTCAACGGAGACACCGTGATCGGTGACCAACGCCGCGAACCCACCCGCGTAGCCCTGGCCGACGGCGCGCACCTTCCATGTCCCCTGGCGACGGTAGACCTCGAGCGCGATGACGATCGATTCGGAACTGAGGCCCTCGACGACGTACTCGTACAACGGGTTTCCGGCCGCATCGGTGACGACGGCCGTCGGCGGTGCCGACTGCCCGAAGGTGCTGTTGGCGTTGTCGAGGGTGATGACGGCCCGGATCTGGGCGATGTCGGCGGGCACCGCGCCCAGCGACAGCGCCAGGCTGGCAGGCTGGCCCGCCGGTCCGGGGGTCAGGCGTACCCCTGGGCCCTCCGGCTGGTTGAAGAACACGAAGTCCGCGTCGGAGCGGACCTTGCCCGTTTCGGTGACCAACAGCGCGGACAGATCCGCGGGTGCCGTGAGCCGCACTGCCACGACGATGTCGGTGGCGTCGATCGGGCCGTTTTGACCTTTGGCGAGCGATGCAGACAAGGCAGTCCTTCATTCGGGTGATTGCGGAGTCTGGGAGACAGCTTCGACTGTACTGAAGGCGGCGAGTGGCGCGGGGCGCATCTGCAGATCGCATGGGACGGACGACGACTTGGCGCTATCGTGTCGACGACGGCTTCCAACACACGTTTACGGGGATACATGGCGCAGTTGCTGGAGCGATCCAAAAAGGTCATAGAAGCGCAGCTCTCGGGCACGAGCATCAAGGCTCTGAGCGGCTCGATGGTTGCCTACGAGGGCACCGTGCAGTTCAAGTCCGCAGGTTTCGGCGGAGGCTCGGGAATCATGGCGGGCCTGAAACAGCGCGCCACCGGAGAAGCCCTTTCGTTGATGGAGTGCACCGGCAACGGCCGGGTGTTCCTCGCCGTCAACGCTCAGCACGTCACGGTCGTCGACCTGAACAACGAGCAACTCAAGGTCGAGTCGCGGCAGCTGTTGGCGATGGCGGGCAACCTGCAGACGAACGTGACGTTCGCCGGTCTCCGCGGTGCCAGCGCGGGCCAGGGTTTGTTCACCACGACGGTCACCGGCCAGGGACAGGTGGCGCTGCTGTCGGCGGGCGGGCCGCTGATCCACCTCGAGGTCTCACCGCAGTACCCGCTGGTCGTCGACCCCGACGCCTTCGTCTGCGCAAAGGGCAACCTGACACAGTCCTTCGTCACCGACGTCTCCTGGCGGACGGCGGTTGGGCAGGGCAGCGGCGAGGCCTTCTCGCTGCGCTGGGAGGGCAACGGCCTCGTCTCCATCCAGCCGGCGGAACGGTAGGCCCCGACATGGTGTTCACCAAGGTCAACTCCAAGGTCGTCAGCGTGAACGTCGGCCAGGCCGGTGGCGTCGTCGCACGGACCGGGTCGATGCTCTTCTACACCGGCGACGTGCGCTTCTCCCCCCACCAGGTTCCCGGCGCCGGCCAGATGGGCGGCATGGGCGGCTTCGCCAGGATGGCGGGCCGGATGATGCAGGGCGAGCACGAGCGCACCATGATGGCGCAGGGCACGGGCGACGTGCACTACGGGTTCGCCGGGCTCGAGGTCCACGTCATCGAGGTCACCCCCGGCGCCGTGCTCCGCGTCGAGGCGTCGCGTCTGCTGGCCAACACCGCGGGCCTGCAGAGTTCGGTGGTGTCGGTGGCCAGTTCGGGCGGCGGAGGCGGCGGTGGCGGTTTCATGGGTGCGCTGCGCGGCGCCGCGTCGGGCGCCCTGACCGGACAGGGCATGTTCACCACCCAGTTGTCCGGGCACGGCGCCGCGGTGGTGATCTCGCACGGCGGGGTGATGGAACTCCAGGTCGGCGGGGCGCCCGTGGTCGTCGACCCGCAGGCCTTCGTCGGCGCCTACGGCAACGTCCAAACCGAACTGAAGACGGCGATGAGTTGGCGTGACGCCGTCGGCCGCGGCTCCGGTGAGGCGATGCAGCTGAACTGCGTCGGCCAGGGAGTCGTCTACGTGCAGGCATCGGAGGAGAAGCTGTGAGCCAGGTACTCAATCCGTCGGTGCTGGTCGGCGACGACAACATTCCCGACAACAGCTACGCCTACTGCATCGATCTGAACGCACCGTGGTTCATCCGTCGCGGCGCGATGATCGCCTACTACGGGCAGATGGAGTTCAAGGCGCTGACGCACGGGCTCGTCGGTGGCGCGCTGCAGATGGTGGCCCAGCAGTTCTCGGCGCCGCTGTATCTCGGCGACTACTCGGTGGCCGAGGGGTACGGGAAGCTGATCATCGGCGACCGCGGGTACGACATCAACTCCTACGATCTCGACGAGGGCAACCTCACCATCCGGGCCGCGAATCTCCTTGCGTTCCAGCCCGGTCTGGCACTCAAGCAGTCGATCGTGCCCGGCTTCCTCACTCTCATCGGCACCGGCAAGTTCCTCGCGTCGTCCAACGGCCCGGTGATGTTCGCCGAGCCACCGTTGCGGGTCGATCCAGAGGCGCTCGTCGGCTGGGCGGACTGCCCGTCGCCCAGTCATCACTACGACCAGACGTGGATCACCAGCTTCATGGCGGCTGGCGCGGCGCGGATGGGCATCAACTCCGGCGAGGAACGTCAGTTCGACTTCACCGGCGCGGGAACGGTTCTCATCCAGTCCAGCGAGAAGATCATGGACGACAGCATCATCGTCAGGACCATCGAGGGTCAGCTACACGGCATCAGTTCGCCTGGGCTGCAACGACTCAACGCGGTGATCGCGTCTCAGATGTCCCAGCAGGCCCAGCAGCGCACCTGATCTTGCGCGTCGGCGATTTCTGGCGAAATCTCTTCTGTCACTTTGGTTTCAGCAGCCTCAGTTTGACGTTGGCTTGTCGGTGGTTCGAACTAGCGTTCTACACATGGAAGCCGGGGTCGTTCACGATCGTGAGGAGATCGTCGCGGCCCTCGACGGACTGACCGCGGCGTTCGACACCGTCGCCGGACTGTCCTTCGACACGTTGACCCACCCCGAACTGCTCTCGGTGCTCGACCGGCTGGAGAACCTCGCCTGGCGCACACCCACCCTCGGTCGCCCGCTCATCGCCCGCCTCGCCGCGGAGGCCGCCCCCGTGGAGTTGGGAGCGAAGTCCCTCAAAGCGGTGCTGACCGAGCGGCTACGCATCTCCGGCGGCGAAGCCCAGCACCGCCTCGACGACGCCAAGCTGCTCGGCCCTCGCACCGCGCTGACAGGGGAACCGTTGGAACCGATCCGCGCCCACACCGCAGAAGCGCAGCAGAAGGGCCGCATCGGACCCGAACACGTCGCGACGATCGGGAAGTTCTTTGCCACCCTGCCCTCCTGGGTGGACCCGACCACCCGCGAGCAGTCCGAGGCGGATCTGGTCGGCCACGCCGCCGCGCTCGGGCCGGATGCATTCGCCAAGGTCGCGCACCGTCTGGCCACCGTGATCGATCAGGACGGACCCGAACCCGACGACACCGAGCGCGCCCGCAAGAGGTTCATCTCCATCGGCAAGCAACGTGCCGACGGGACCGCCAAGATCACCGGCTGCCTGGACCCCGAAGCCCTGGCCACCATCGAAGCGATCCAGGCCAAGTGGGGCGCACCAGGGATGTGCAACCCCGACGATGAACACCCCCGTACCTCGGGGACACCGAGCCAGACGCAGATCGATGAGGACATCCGCACCAGCGGCCAACGGTTGCACGACGCGTTCATCGCGATCGGCCGTCACGCGCTGGCCTCCGGGGAACTCGGTCAGCACAACGGGCTGCCCGTGTCGGTCATCGTCACCACCACCCTGCAAGACCTCCAGAACGCGGCCGGGTCCGGGGTGACCGCAGGCGGCACCGTCATCCCGATGGCCGACGTCATCCGACTCGCCTCCCACGCCTATCACTACCTGGCGATATTCGACAAGCACACCAACGTCGCGCTGTATCTGGGCCGCACCAAACGCATCGCATCGGTCGGACAACGGATCGTGCTCTACGCCCGCGACCGCGGGTGCACCAAACCCGGCTGCACCGTCCCCGCCCATGGCACCCAGGTCCATCACGTCAACCACTGGGCCTCCCGCGACGGCCAAACCAACATCGACGAAGAAGTCCTGGCCTGTCCCGGCGACAACCGCCTCGCCGAAGCCGGCTGGACCGTCGTCATCAGAGACGGTCACGTCGAATGGATCCCACCCCCGCACCTCGACACCGGACAAACCCGCATCAACGACTACCACCACCCCGAACGCCTCCTCGACCCAAATCGCGACGAGGGGGACCCGGGTTAGCTCGGGCCTCGTCGTGCGACCCGTTCGGCGAACCAGCGCAGAATCTCCTCACCCGCAAGGATTCCCGTGCCCTCGGTGATGGTCAGGTTTGGGTTCGTCCAGCCGAGGGTGTGCAGCTCGCCGTGGCGCGGTCGGATGGCGGCGTCGGCGCTCGCCAGCATCTCGGCATCCAGCCCACCGTCGCCTGCTGCGAGAAGCTGGTTGTCAGAGTCGATTTCACCGTCCGCCACCAGCCGTGAGCGCACCTCGGCGATCGCCCGACTCTTGCAGATGGCCTGCGGCATCATGTAGATCTTGCGGCCCTGCTGTGACACCGTCCACCCTCGCTCGGCGCACCACCGGCCCCAGCGTGGTCGAAAGTCGGCCGGCACCAGCTCCGGACGCACCACCAGGTAGCAGAACAGGTCGTCGGCGATGCGGAACTTGTCCACCCAGTCGTCGTCGATGTGATGGCGCAGCTCGGTGGCAACCGCGCTCAGCGATGCGCCGCCCCGATGAGTCGAATCCTCGATCGAGGCGCGCCACTGCCGGTCGGCGACACCGTCGACGAGGATGTTGCCGCCGTTGCTGGTGATGGCGTATCGCCAAGGGGCCCCTGGAAGTTCGATACGCTCGAACTGCTCGATGGTGCGAGTGGTCGTGGGGACCACGCGGACACCGGCGGCCAGTTTGCGGAGCGCGGCCACCGCCGTCACCGTCATGTAGGACAGCGGGGCGCCCTGGTAGTACTCGACGCACACCAGGTCCGATTCGTCGAATCCTGGGCCGACCGCATTGCGGGAGTAGATCATCGTCCTGTCGAGATCGGTCGCGATCACCGTCATTCGCGAAGGTCCTTGACCAAACCCATGCAGGAGTACGCCAGATCGGGGACCACGTCGACGGGAACTCCCCTGGCGGCGGCCAACATCCGGATGTGCTCGTGCTCCGGGGCGTCGGGTTCACGGACCAGCACGCGCCACGGCACGCGGCGCAGTAGCACCCTGGTGGTCTCGCCGACACCAGGCTTGACGAAGTTCACCGTCGACACGCCGTAGGCCTCGCGGACGTCCTCCACGGAGCGCCAGCCCGCCCACGTGGGCGTGCGGTCCGAGCCGCGCAGCGCGTCGACCTCCGGCGCAACCCGTTGTGCGACGGCGGGAAATCGGTCGCACACCTCGTCGATCAGATAGTTCGACACGTCGTCCGCGGCCAGCTCGCGATAGAACTTCGCCCCGTGAAACTCCCCAGGCCCGATCACCACGTCGTTCAGCACGGTCCGCGAGACCAGCCCGGAGACGGTCGAATTCAGGCACGCCGACGCGATCAGAAAGTCGTCCCTGGTGCCGTAGGTCCGCACGCACTGACCGGGGTCGGCCAGCACCGCCAGATCGTCGTTGAACTCGACGCCCCCGGCGAGGTGGAACTCGTGCAACGCGGCCGTCAGCTCGCGAGTGATGGCGCCCTTGCCGGTCCACCCGTCGACGAAGACCACCGATGACGGCTCGTGGTGTTGGGCAAGGTAGTTCAGCGCGACCTCGTCGATGCCCCTGCCCCGCACGATCGACACCGAGTAGTGCGGCAGGTCCAGCCCGCGCGTCCGTTGCGCCCACCGCCGCATCAGCACGCCGATCGGCGTGCCGGCCCTGGCCAACGAGACCAGCACCACGTCGGAGCCGCGTTCGGCGAGGACGAGCTCGGTGACGGTACCGACTGCCAGCGCCAGGCGTTCGGCACTGTCCTGCAGGACGCGGGCGAACAGCTCGCGGTACTGAGCGTCGGGTTGGTACTCGACCGGCAGTGATTCGGCGTAGTGCGCCGTGCCGGCCTGGATGGCCGCCTCGCGCTGCGCGACGTCGGCCTCCAGGGCTAGGTGCGAGAGATCCTTGAGCAGCCACCGCACGTCGTCCGCGGCGTAGGACCCGAACTCCGGACCCGTCAGTGGTCGCGTCACGACACGTGCCTCCTGGCGGCGCGCAGCGCGTCGACGTCGACCGCGGGCACCACCGCGATCAGGACGTCGGATCCCGCGGCGGTCAAGACGTCCACCAGGCCACCGGGTTCGGTGAGCCCGGCCGTGTCGGCGGGTGGATCGACGACGACGACCAGCAGGGGTGCCGCCACCACCGCCGCGACATGGTCTTCGCGCAAGCGCTCATCCGCGACCTGGTCTTCGCGCAAGCGCTCATCCGCGACATGGTCTTCGCGCAAGCGCTCATCCGCGACCGGCCACTGCGCGTTGTACAGATACCGCTTCGCGGTCTCGTCGAACTCCGGTGCGCTGAAGCGGAATCCCCGCCGGAGCGGATAGCCTTCCTCGTCGAGCACGTAGGCGGGCGATCGGGTCGTCGTTTGGAAGCGTGCCGAGAAGCCTTGCCGGGCAAGCACGTCGGCGATGCGCAAGGGCAGGTACATCAGCTCCTCGTGACCGATGACGATCACGGGCCTCGCCGGGTCAAGATGCGGCAGCAGGGCGTCGGCGGACGCCGCGACGGCGCTATCGAAGGCCGGACGGTCCTCGTCCAGGAAGCCATGCCTGCCACCGTCGGGAACCATTCGGGGCCAAGGCAACTCGACGCGCGTGAAGGTGCCGCGCCGATCCGCTGTCGGATTGAATCGAGGATCCGCCAGTGCCGCCACGGATTCGACGAGGCCCTCGGGCAGCACGGTCCGGCCCTCGGCCAGGCTCACCGAGTCCAGCCGGACGCGCAGTTCGTTCGCCGCGTCGGCAGCCAAGAGATGGTGCTCGTCGGTGCGCATGTCCACCAGTGAGGCGATCACGTAGTGGCGCCTCGGGTGGTGCCGGTGCAGTGCCCGAATGGCCTCGATGGCGGTGGCGCCGGTGGAGATCTCGTCGTCGACGAGCACCAGCGGATGGTCGTTGTCGAAGAGTTCGGCACCCGAGGGTTGCAGCATGTGGCTGGTGGCGTGGGAGTGACCCTCCTCGAAGCCTGCCAGCACGTCGACACCGGGAACCTGCCTGCGCGTGGAGTGCAAGTAGCACCGGGCCCGCAGCCGGGTGGCGACACAATGCCCCAAACCGGTTGCGGTCTCGGCGAAGCCAAGCACCACGGCGTCCGTGGCGACACCGCCGAGCGTGTCGGCGACCAGGTCCCCCAACCGGTCGCCCGCAGCCAGCACGGCGGCCGGAGTGGCAGGTACGTGCTTGCCCAGGACGGTGGACACCAGAAGGTGGGCGCGCCGAGGATTGCGCCGGAGCCCCGGTATGACCAACTCGGGCACCGTGTATCCCGCCGTCGAACTGACGTGACGAAGCTCGATGCCGAGTTCTCTTGAGGCCCACGGGGCGCTGAGCGCGTGGCTCATCCGCCCACCAGAGCGGTCAGCAGGTCCACGAAGGTCACGCCCTTGTCGGTCACGCCGAACACCCTGGCGCGCAACAGGGTCTGGTCGGCCCAGTTGCGGTGGGGTTTGGTCTCGTTCATCTTGTTGCGATATCCGGAGGCTTGCACACCCGAGGCGGACTCGACGATGTCGCGGGCGTCGTGGTACTCCTCGTGGGTGACCGCCGACAGCGCGTGAACGGGCGCGACGTGTGAGGGATGGATGACCGTCTTGCCCTGCAATCCATTGGCCCTGTCGAGCGCCGTCTCGCGGAGCAGCCCGTCGAGGTCGCGGCTGACGAGGTGTTGCCGGAAGATGACCGCATCGTGTTCGGCGAAGGGCGTGGTGCGCAGCAGCGGCCGGAACATGCGCTCCCGGTCGGCGAAGTACTCCCACACGGGACCGGTGATGACGAAGCCGGTGCCGTCCGCTCGCCCGAAGTAGTTCACGATGTCGGCGATCACGTCGACGACGACGCGGACGTCGTACACGGTCAGATCACGGTCCCGGCGGATGCCGAAGGTGCCACACATGTCGGTCGCGCCGATGCGGACCGCCAGCACGTCGTCGCGGCGCCCGCCGAGCAGAGCGGACACCAGACCCAGCTCGCGCTCGCGGGTCTCCCGGAAGACCAGTTCGCGTGATTCGAGCACCGGCATCACGAAGAGGTGCTTGCCGAGCAGCTGCGACGCCTGCGCCACTTCGTCGAGGTACCGCGCGCCGTTCGCACTGCTGAACTTCGGAGCCACGAACCCGGTCAGCACGTCGGCGCCTGCCACCAGGGACTCCGCGATGGTGCGGATTGCGTCGGGATGGCGCACCCTGACGAACATCAGCAACTTCGACGCCGGGGTCGCGGCCAACTCGTCGAGCGCGACGACGACGTTGCGAATCGCGTCGTCCACCTCGTGGTCGCCGACGGCGTCCTCGAGGTCGAGGACCATCGAGCACACCCCCTCAGCCGCCCGTCGCGCCACCGTCGCCGCGAGCTCGGGCCGGGTGGCGGGTACGTACAGCGTGGCGCCGAGCGCGACGGCGAGGAACCGACGATCCTCCCGGTCGGTGAACGACTCCGGCGTTCGGAAGAACAGCGACCGGGTGACGTGGTCCTCGAACTGACCGAAGTGCCTCACCGCGCACCCGAGTCACGGGGGTCGGGCGACTGTGTCCGCATTCGTTGCACGACACCGGAGATGAATGACGCCACGGCATCCAGTCCGGAAACATAGCCCCAATAGTCGGGGTTTCTTCCTACGAGTTGCTGCGACGCGCGATCGATGCGCTCGACCTGCGCGTCGAGAACCGATGCCCAGTCCTTGACGACACCGCGACTCATCGCGAGCATCTGCGCGTCGCGCAGCTTGAAGCGGACCTCGTTCTCCTTGGCCTTCGGGTTGTCCCGGACCGTCCGCAGCAGGTCGAGTCGGTCGGTCACGGCGTCGACGAGTTCCTCCGCGTCGGTCAGATGGGCGCGCACGTCCGCGGTGAGATCGAGGGCGCGCTCGGGATCGCCCTCCGCCAGAGCTCTCTTCGCCGCCGTCAGGTCCGCCTCGGCCATGTCGATGAACCGAGCGCTGGAGCGTTCGTTGTCGTGCAGATCGGCCGAGCTCGCGGCGTTGAATTCCCTGAGCAGCGCCGAGTACGCGGGGGCGAGCCGCTCAGCCCTGGTGCGCACGCCTGCGATGCGCGTGCTCACCGAGGCCAGGCCGTGGCGGGCCAGGTTGTCCTTGCCTGGCGCCGCGGACAGCGCCTCGTCCAGCTCGGTGGCCGCCGTGCGCACGTCGTCGGCCGCGGCGCGGATCGGGACCGCGCTGCCCGCGGCCAGGGCGGCGTCGAGCGCGGCGACGGCGGCGTCCAGCCCCTGACCGGCCACGCGGACCGAGGCGTACCCGAGCAGGCGCGGCTCGACGCCCTGCATCCGCAGCCGCACGGCGTTGGCTGCGGAAGCGGCCTGCTGGGCGACGTTCGGCACGGCGGCCAGCGTCGCCACCGCGTGTTCGAGCTTCGTTCGGTTGGCGTTGTAGAACTGGTCGACGGCGTGCGAGGCGGCCTGAAGTTGGCGCAGCGTTGCGTCGAACGAGGTGGATGAACTTTGAGTAAACGGCTGCGGCTGCCGCGGGTCGCCGCCCGGTGAGCCGACGTCGCCGGTGACCGCGAGGTAGGCGGCCGACGCCTCGTAACATCCGGTGGCGATGGGATCCCATTGGGCGCGCATCCGCTGCTCGGGGAAGAGCTGCTCAGAAGCCTGAACCGCGGACTCGGCAATGCTCTGACGCTTGTCCATGTCCAGGAACGCCTCGGTGAGGGCCGCTGGAGCCGGGCTCTGGGCATGGGTCGGCGACTCATCGATACGGGGCCGCCGAAAGAAGCGGCCCCCCCACCGGCTCGTCACGTTGTGATGGTACTTACCTGAGCGAGGTCGGCTCGTTGACTCGCATCAACCGACCGGCATGCCGAAACTTGCCATTACAGTTGCACCTGCGGGGTACCTGTGACCCAGTTGCCTCGCCGCATGGCCTGACGGACTTCGATCTCCACGTTGAAAGGAACTGACATGGGTGTCAGCTTGAGCAAGGGCGGGAATGTCTCTCTTACGAAGGAAGCGCCGAACCTGACGGCGGTCTCCGTCGGACTGGGATGGGACATCCGCTCCACCACCGGTGCCGACTTCGACCTCGATGCCAGTGCCATCGCCACGGGCGAGTCCAAGAAGGTTCTCTCCGATCAGCACTTCGTGTTCTTCAACAACCTGCGCTCCCCTGAGGGCGCCATCGAGCACACCGGCGACAACACCACCGGCGAGGGCGAGGGCGACGACGAGGTCATCAACGTCGACCTCGCTGCCACGCCACCCACGATCACCAGCATCTTCTTCCCGGTGTCGATCTATGACGCCGATACCCGCTCGCAGTCGTTCGGGCAGGTCCGCAACGCCTACATCCGCGTCGTCGACCGCGCCAACGGCACCGAACTGGCCAGGTACGACCTCAGTGAGGATGCCTCCACCGAGACGGCCATGGTGTTCGGCGAGCTCTACCGCAACGGCGCCGAGTGGAAGTTCCGCGCCATCGGCCAGGGTTACGCCTCCGGACTGGCAGGCATCGCACGCGACTACGGCGTGAACGTCTGACCCGACGCCTCGACGAGGCATCACCCGTTTTCCCACTAGTAGATGAGGCAGTCACCCCTTGGTAATCCGCGTATTCGGGCTCTCGATCGTGATCACGATCGCGTCGCTCGCCGCCGCATTCTTCTACGGGGCGACGACGGGTAATGCCCTCGAGGCGTTGGTGCTCTGCGCCATCCTTGGCGTCCTGGAAGTATCGCTGTCCTTCGACAATGCGGTCATCAACGCCACCATCCTGGAACGGATGAGCGAGTTCTGGCAGAAGATCTTCCTCACCATCGGCATCCTCATCGCCGTCTTCGGCATGCGGCTGGTGTTCCCCCTGGCGATCGTCTGGGTCACTGCCGGGCTGGGGCCCGTCGCGGCGTTCGACCTCGCGCTCAATCCACCACCCGAGGGTTCGGGGCAGCCGAGCTACGAGGAACTGCTGACCAGTGCCCACCCGCAGATCGCGGCGTTCGGCGGGATGTTCCTGCTGATGCTGTTCCTCAACTACATCTTCGAGGATCGGGAGATCAAGTGGCTCACGTGGCTTGAGGCCCCGCTGGCCAAGCTCGGGAAACTCGACCAGCTGGCCGTCGTGGTCGCGGGCGTCGCCCTGGTGCTGGCGGCGGAGTTCCTCGCCCCCGAGGGTCAGTCCGAAACGGTGCTTCTCGCGGGCATTCTCGGTCTCATCACCTACATCACGGTCGACGGGCTCGGCTCGATGTTCCACCCGGAGGACCACACCGGCCCCTCGGAAGCCGTCAAGGCCACCGGTAAGGCCGGGTTCTTCCTGTTCCTCTATCTGGAGGTGCTGGACGCGTCGTTCTCGTTCGACGGCGTGATCGGTGCGTTCGCGATCACCGCGGACCCGATCATCATCGCGCTCGGGCTCGGGTTCATCGGCGCGATGTTCGTTCGGTCCATCACCGTGTACCTGGTTCGGCGGGGAACTCTCGGCGAGTACGTCTACCTCGAACACGGTGCGCATTGGGCGATCGGCGCGCTGGCGTTCATCCTCCTCGTCTCGATCGGCGTCCACATCAACGAGATCATCACCGGTCTGGTCGGTGTCTTCCTGATCGGCGCGGCGTTCCTGTCGAGCGTGCGGCGCAATCGCCGAGAGGACGCCGAACCCGAGGAGTTGAAGTCGGCCGAGACCGCTGAGGCCGCCGAGGCCTGACCGCCTGCCCCGGCGTCCTGGTCACGACTCCGGTACCTCGCGCTCGATCTCGTCGAGCCACACCCTCGCCGACATGTCCGACGGTGCGCGCCAATCGCCTCGGGGCGACAACGCTCCACCCGAGGACACCTTCGGTCCATTCGGCAGGGCGGACCGCTTGAACTGGCTGAACGAGTAGAAACGCTGCACGAACACCTGCAGCCAATGCCGAATCTCCTTCAACGAGTAGGCGGGTCGCTTGTCCAGCGGGTACCCGGTCGGCCACTGACCGTCCTCCGCGTCATGCCAGGCATGCCATGCCAGGAACGCGACCTTCGACGGACGGTAGCCGTGCCGAAGCACGTGATACAACGAGAAGTCCTGCAGCACATAGGGCCCCACCTTGGCCTCGCTGCTCTGGATCTGCTCATCCTCTCCCGTGGGCACCAGTTCCGGAGTGATCTCGGTGTCCAACACCGACCGCAGCACCGTGTTGACGTCATCAGCGAACTGTCCAGACGAGATGACCCACCTGATCAGGTGCTGGATCAACGTCTTCGGCACGCCGCCGTTGACGTTGTAGTGCGACATCTGGTCGCCGACGCCGTACGTCGACCACCCCAGCGCCAGCTCCGAGAGGTCGCCGGTGCCGAGCACGATGCCGCCTCGTTGATTGGCCAGCCGGAACAGATAGTCGGTCCGCAGCCCCGCCTGCACGTTCTCGAAGGTGATGTCGTACACCTTCTCGCCGCGGGAGAACGGGTGGTCCATCTCCGAGAGCATCAGCGCAGCGGTGTCGCGAATGTCGATCTCCGCGAACGTCACGCCGAGCGCCTTGCCAAGGGCGATCGCGTTGCCCTTCGTGCGATCACCGGTCGCGAAGCCGGGCAGGGTGAAAGCCAGGATGTCACTGCGTGGCCGCTGCTCCCTGTCCATCGCGCGGGCGGCCACGATCAGCGCGTGGGTCGAGTCGAGACCACCCGACACCCCGATCACGACCTTGGGAAAGTTCAAGGCGCGCAACCGCTGCTCGAGACCGGAGACCTGAATGTTGTAGGCCTCGTAGCAATCCCGTTGCAGCCGTTCCGGATCCGACGGTACGAACGGAAGCCGCTCGATCGCCCGCCGCAGACCGATGTCACCCTCGGGTGGCTCGACGGTGAACTCGACGCGACGAAAGGCGTCGGCGCCGATGGCGTGATGGCGCCGGTTGTCGTCGAAGGTGCCCATGCGCAGCCGCTCGGCACGCAACAGCTCGGTGTCGACGTCGGCCACCGACATCCGTTCGCCCTTGGGGAACCGTTCGGACTCGGCGAGCAGGACGCCGTTCTCGTAGATCATCGTCTGGCCGTCCCAGGCCAGATCGGTGGTGGACTCGCCCTCGCCGGCGGCGGCGTAGACGTAGGCCGCCAGGCAGCGTGAGGACGCGGACTGCGCCAGCAGTTTGCGATCGTCGGCCCTTCCGATGGTGATGGGGCTGCCGGAGAGGTTGGCCAGTACCGTGGCGCCCGCGAGTGCGGCCTCCGCGCTCGGGGGTATCGGCACCCACATGTCCTCGCAGATCTCCACGTGCAGGACGAAACCAGGCAGATCGGTCGCGGTGAACAGCAGATCTGGGCCGAAGGGCACCTCGCTTCCGCCGAGCAGGATGACGCCGCCCTGGTCGTCGCCGGGCGCGATCTGGCGGCGCTCGTAGAACTCCCGGTAGGTCGGCAGATACGACTTCGGTACCACCCCGAGTACGTCACCACGGTGAATGACGACGGCGGTGTTGTAGATGCGGTTTCGGTGGCGCAGCGGTGCGCCGACGACCAGCACCGGCAGAAGTTCCATGGATGCCGCCACGATCTGGTCGATCGCCTCCTCGACCGCGTCGAGCAGCGCCCCCTGCAACAGGATGTCCTCGAGCGAGTAGCCGCACAGCGTCAGCTCCGGAAAGACGGCGAGGGCGACCCCGTCGTCGTGGCACTCCACGGCCATCCTCAGCACCGATCGGGCGTTCGCCAACGGATCGGCCAGCGTCGTGTGATGGGTGCACGCAGCCACCCGCACGAAATCGTGCCGATAGGCGGAGTAGAAGTCCACCAGCCGATTGTCGCAAAGTGCAGGGCGCACCCGCCTCGTGGATGGTCTCGACGACGTATCGGTCGGGGCAATGAGCCAGATTTCTGCGCATTGACAACATCGCCGTTGTGAATGTGGGCGCAACAGGTGTTTCCCTCCCGATGCGGGGTCGCCAATCATGGCCGGTAACCCCGAACCCGCCCGCCCCCGAAGGAGTCACACGTGACCTCAGCCGCGATCCAGAGCGCCGACGTCGACCTGTCCCGACGCGCTGCCAAGGTCGTACCCGGCGGGATGTACGGGCATCAGGCGATCAGGCACATGTCGGATTCCTACCCGCAGTTCTTCCTCACCGGCGACGGTGCACTGATCACCGACGTCGACGGCAACGAGTACGTCGACCTGATGTGCAGCTGGGGCCCCGTCGTGCTGGGACACCGAGACCCCGTCGTCAACGATGCGGTACGCGCTCAGATGGAGATGGGTGACTGTCTCGACGGGCCGGGGCCGGTCTTCGTCGAGCTGGCCGAGACCCTCGTCGACGCGATCAGCGACGCCGAGTGGATCCTGTTCGGCAAGAACGGAACCGATGCCACCACGGCGTGTTTGACGATTGCGCGGGCACACACGTCGAGGTCGGTGGTGCTGGTGGCTCGCGGGGTGTATCACGGTGCGGCACCGTGGTGCACGCCCGTGCCGAACGGAACGCTGGCGAGCGACCGGGCCGCGATGGGCTACTTCGACTACAACGACGCAGACGACTTCGACCGAGCCGTCCAGGCGGCAGGCGGTGACCTCGCCGCTGTGATGCTGACGCCGTTTCGCCACGTCGAGGGCGAGGATCAGGAACTCGTCGACGTCGAATTCGCTCGGCACGTCCGCAATCGTTGTGACCAACTCGACGCCTTGCTGATCGTGGACGACGTCCGGTGCGGGTTTCGCCTGGCCCATGGCGGCAGTTGGGAATCGATCGGGGTGCGTACCGACCTCAGCGCCTGGAGCAAGGCGATCGCGAATGGCTATCCCCTTGCGGCCGTGACGGGCTGCGAAGCCGTGCGTGACGCGGCGACAACGGTGTTCCTCACGGGTTCCTTCTGGATGAACTCGACGCCGATGGCCGCCGCGCTCGCGACGATCCGCCGCCTTCGCGACATCGACGGCTTGGCGCTGATGCAGCGGGCGGGCGCGCGGTTGCGCATGGGCATCCTCGCCCAGGCCGCCGCCAGTGGACTCACCATCGCCTACACCGGCCCCGACGTCATGCCGTACCTGACCTTCGCGGGAGACACCGACCGGCGTCGCATGACGTGTTTCGCCGAGGCTGCGCTGGCCTCCGGCGTCTACCTGCATCCCAAGCACAACTGGTTCATGTCCTGCGCAATGGACGACGCCGTCATCGACCGGGCGCTGCAGGGCACCGAGGTCGCGTTCGCCGCAGTGCGAAAGCATTTCGGTCCCAATTGATCCCGCTCCGCCGAAGCAAGGAGAACCCATGACGATCGACCGCCCCGCAGACGAGCGCAATGCAGCGCCACCTGACGTCGAGAACCCCAACGACGCGACGTTGGCGTCCTTCGGATACACCCAGGAGCTCAAGCGGACGCTGCGCTTCTTCTCGCTGTTCGCCATCTCCTTCTCGATCGTCTCCATCTCCACGGGAATCTTCCTGAACTACGGCTTCGCGATCAATCAGTTTGGTGGCGCATCGATTTGGACCTGGCCGATCGCCGCGGCAGGCCAGATCGTCATGGCGTTGCTGATCGCAGAGCTGAGCACCAAGATCCCGCTGGCGGGCTACGCCTACCAATGGGGCGCGCGCCTGGTCGGGTCCACCTATGGTTGGTACACCGGCTTCTTCGGTCTGCTGTACATGAGCATCACGGGTGGGGCGATCATCCTGTTGGGCGCCACGCCGCTGCTCTTCGAGGCACTCGGCGTCGACGCGTCCGACGGCGTGCTGCTCGGGGTGGCCATCGCCATCCTGCTCTTCACCGTCTTGATCAACATCGTCAGCGTGCAGTTGGCCGCGCGGGTCAACAACACCGCGGTGATCGCCGAGATCATCGGGACGGTGCTTCTGGCCGTCACCGTCATCGTCGCCTTCGGGATGTACGCCGGCGGCGACGGCGGGTCGGTCGCGAATCTGACCGACAGCACGGGGACCTCGGGATCGGGCATCGGCCACTTCGTGCTCGCGGGGCTGCTTGGCATCTACACGATGGTCGGCTTCGAACTGTCGGCGGACCTCACCGAGGAGGCGGTCGACTCGCAGAAGGCCGTCCCGCGGGGGGTGCTGATGGGGGTGATCGGTTCGGCGGTGCTCGGCATGCTGGCCCTGATCTGCTTCACCGTGGCCATGCCCGATCTGGGAGCCGCCCAGGCGTCGAGCGCGCCGATCGTGACGATCGCCGACTTCTACCTGCCGACTGCCGTGGTGAAGGCGTTCATCGTGGTGGTGGCGTTCTCCATGATCGCGCTCGTCATCGCCAACCAGGCCGCCCAGGCCCGGCTGATGTACTCGATGGGACGGGACAACATGTTGCCGTTCTCGCAGCACTTCCGACTGGTCAACGTGCGCACTCGCACGCCGATGCGCGCCCTCGTCGTGGGCGGTGTGGTGAGCGTCGGCTTCATGGTCTATGGCTTCCTGCAAACGGATTCGTTCACCACGCTGGTCGGCGCGACGTCCATCGCGCCGTATCTGGTCTACCTGCTGATCGTCGGGTCGTACATGCGGCGGCGGCCGACGCTGGCGGCCGCGCCCGGGGCGTTCAACCTGGGCCGATGGGGCGTGCCGCTGATGATCGTCGGCCTGCTGTGGATCGTCTCCGCCCTGTTGATCCTGACGATCCCCGCCGACTTCCACGGCGCGGTGAAGGTCGTGGCGGGCGCGACGGTCCTGGCGGTGCTCTGGCACGTGCTGGTGTTGAGGGGCCGCATCAAGCGGGGCGAGGCCGGTGTGGCGAAGTTTCAGGGTTCGACGGCGGGTGCGTGAATTCCACTCCGCGGAAGGGATTCTCGATGCCCTCGACGGTCGCGGCCTCACGGTCGCGGACCTCTTGGGCCACGCGGTTGAAGGCCAGCGCCAGCGGTGAGACCCGATCCCGTCGCCAGGCGATGGCCAGGGCCGACCCCGGTACGTCGACGATGGGGATGTACCGCACGCCCGAGTGCGGGATGTAGCGCATGATCGCGGCCGGGTTGACCGTGCAGGCGAGTCCGGCCGCGATCAGCTCGATCTCCTCGGTGTTGCTCGTCGTCGGCGTCAGCAGCGGCTCGGTGACTCCGGTGCGGAAGTCCTGCAGACTCCAGAACCGCCGATACTCCTCGTCGGACGAGCGACCCACCGCCAACGGAACGTCGAGGATGTCGGCCACGGAAACCGTGTCGCGCTGCGCGAGGGCGTGACGCACCGACACCGTCAGGACCCGCGGCTCCACGAACAGCGTGTGCGCGACGATGCTCGGATCGGCCAGCGGGGGGCGGATGATCGCGACGTCGGCCCAGTGCTCGGACAGGCCGGCGCTCTGATCCGGCAGCCCGAACTCCCGCATCTCGATCTCGACGTGGGGAAACTGTCGCGAGAATTCCTCGACGATGAAGGGCGTCAACTCCAGCGCCGCCCCGAGCCCGAACCCGATGCGCAGATGTCCGACCGCACCTGCGTCGTGCCGACGGGCCGCCTCGATGCCCGCGTCCAGGCTGGCCAGCGCCGACTGCACACCGACGAGAAAGGCCTCCCCCGCTGGCGTCAGCTCCACCGACCGGGTGGTCCTGAAGAACAGTTGGGCGCCGACCTCCTCCTCGAGATCGCGAATCTGACGCGACAGCGATTGCTGCGCGACGAACAGACGGGCCGCGGCACGGGTGAAGTGCCGCTCCTCGGCGACGACCGCGAAGTAACGGAGTTTCCGCACGGTGACGTCCATGCAGGGACGATAACTCGGGTGCCGCCGGTGTACATCCGCTCGCCGGTGCGGTACCGCGCCTACCCTTGATGGCATGGACGCACCCGGGCTCGTCAGGCTGCTGGACGGTCGGCGCGTCGCGGTACTCACCGGTGCCGGGTTGTCGACGGATTCCGGCATCCCCGACTACCGCGGTCCCGACTCGCCGCCGAGCAATCCCATGACCATCCGCCAGTTCACGTCGGACCCCGTGTTCCGGCAGCGCTACTGGGCCCGCAACCACGTCGGTTGGCGCCACATGCACGACACGCTGCCGAACGCCGGACACCGTGCGCTGGCCGAACTCGAGCGTGCGGGGGTCGTCACCGGGGTCATCACCCAGAACGTCGACCTGCTGCACACCAAGGCGGGCAGCCAGTCGGTGGTGAATCTGCACGGTACCTACGCCCAGGTGGTGTGCCTGAGCTGCGGCTTCACCATCACCCGCGACGAGCTGGCCGACCAGCTGGAGGCGCTCAACCCCGGCTTCCTCGAGCGGGCCGAGAAGGTCGGCGGCATCGCGGTGGCGCCGGACGCGGACGCAATGGTCGAGGAGACCTCCACGTTCCGCTACGTCGACTGCCCGCGCTGCGGCGGCATGCTCAAGCCCGACATCGTGTACTTCGGTGAGAGCGTCCCGAAAGCGAGAGTGGCGGAGGCCTATTCGCTCGTCGACGACGCCGACGCGCTTCTCGTCGCCGGGTCGTCGCTGACGGTGTTCTCCGGTCTGCGGTTCGTCCGACATGCGGCCGCGGCCACCAAGCCCGTCGCGATCATCAACCGTGGGCCGACCCGCGGCGACGCGCTGGCCACCGTGAAGCTCGACGCGGGTTGCTCTGAGCTGCTCGCCCTGCTCGCCGACGAGCTGTCGGCGTTCTCGGCCCGCTAGAAGGTGACGGGCATCGACCGCACGCCGTGGATGAAGTTGCCTGCGACGTAAGACGGTTCGCCCGCCTCGAGATTCGGCAGCTGCGCCAGCACCTCGCCGAACAAGGCCCGTAATTGCGCGCGGGCCACGTGCGCGCCGAGGCAGAAGTGCCTGCCACCACCGCCGAAGCCCAAGTGCGGGTTGGGCTTGCGGCTCAGGTCGAAGCGCTCGGGGGACTCGAACGCCGTGTCGTCGAAGTTGCCCGACGCGTAGAACATGACGACCTTCTCCCCCGCCGCGATGTCCTGTTCGCCGAGACGGCAATCGGTGGCGGCCGTGCGGCGGAACGTCATCACCGGGGTGGCCCAGCGGACGAACTCCTCGACGGCGCAGGAGATGCGGTCGTCGAAGTCGGCGGCCAGCCAGGCCCGCTGGTCACCGAAGTCGGTCAACGCCTTCATGGTGTGGCTGGCCGTCTGGCGCGTGGTGTCGTTGCCCGCCACGGCGAGCAGCACGAAGAACGCCGCGACCTCGGCGTCGGTCAGCCGGTCACCGTCCACCTCGGCGTGCACCAGCGCGCTGATCAAGTCGTCCCCGGGGTTGTGGCGTCGGTCGGCGGCCAGTGCGCCCGCCACCTGATGTAGGTACATCTGGCTGCCGACCAAGACCTCCAACGGGTTTCGACCCGCCAGGTACTCCGGGTCGCCCCACGACACCATCGCGTCCGCGGCGTCGGCCACCTGCGCGCGTTCGGACTCCGGGATGCCGACCATGTCCGACAGCGTGCGGATCGGGAGTTCCTTGGCGCAGTGGCCGACGAAGTCCGCGCCGCTGCCCGCCTCGCGTAGCTCGCCAACGACGTCCTTCGCGTTGGCCTTGATCGAGTCCTCGATGCGACGCACCTGTCGCGGCGTGAACGCGGCGTGGACCACCTTGCGAATCATGGTGTGCCGCGGCGCGTCCATCGCCAGGAAGGACTGTGACGCTTCGAGCAGTTCCTCGGGCGCGTTCTCGAACAGCACGCCCTTGCCGGACAGATACGTCTCGCTGTCCCGGCTGACCGCGACGATGTCGGCGTGCCGAGTCACCGCCCAATAGCCGAGGTCCGCGGGGTCGTGCATCAGCGCGTCCTCCACCGGCGGGTGCCAGCTGACGGGCCTGTTGCTCCGCAGCGCGGCGAACGACTTCTCGCGGTCGGCTGCGGTGGTGGACCAGAAGGCGCGCGACGACAGGTCGATCGGATCGTAGGGGCGCACCGAAGGCGATGTGAGCGGCGACACAGTCATGACTGGACGATAGGTCTAGACAGTGTGTCTAGTCAAGATGCGCACGTTGCGGCTACGCTCACTCCCATGCCGTCGGTGACCAGAAAGCCGCAGGCCAGGCGGCAGGAGCGGCGCGAGCAGATCGAACGCGGACTGCTCGACGCCACCGAACGCCTAATGGCCGGTGGTGTCAGCTACACCGAGCTCAGCGTCGACAAACTGGCCACCGAGGCAGGCATTTCCCGCGCCAGCTTCTACATCTTTTTCGAGGACAAGGGCGACCTCCTGGTGCGCCTCGCAGGCCAGGTCTTCGCCGATCTGGCCGACGCCGGGGAGCGCTGGTGGGGCGTGGCGCAGCGTCGTGATCCAGAAGACGCCAGGGCCGCGCTGAACGGCATCATCGCCGGCTACCGACGGCACCAGGCGCTGCTCGTCGCCCTCGGCGAGATGGCAGGCTACGACCCGCAGGTCGGCCACACCTACCGGCAGATCCTGAGCGCCATCTCAGCCCGGTTCGCCGCCGTCATCGAACGGGGCCAGGCCGACGGCTCGATCCGTCGGGAACTCTCGGCCACCACGGTCGCGAGCAGCATCACCTGGATGGTCGAACGCGCCTGCCAGCAGGAGCTGCCGGGCAGACCGGCATCACATGACTCCGAGTTGGCCGAAGCGCTGAGCCAGATCGCTTGGAGCGCACTGTATCTGGAAGCGCCCTAAACGGCGACCTTGACGGCCACCAGGTCGTCGGCGTGCACCGCGGGCCGACGCATGTCTGCAGGCAGGTCCGACGTGGAACGACCCACCATCGTCGCCAATTCCGTTGCGTCATAGGCAACTACGCCTCGTCCAACCACGGTGCCGTCCACGCCGCGCAGCTCGACGACGTCACCACCGTGAAATCGGCCCGACACCTCGGTGATGCCTGCGGGCAGTAGCGATCGACGCTGTCGCACCACGGCGCGCACGGCCCCGTCGTCGAGCATCAGCGCACCCGTGGACTCCGCGGCGTAGCGCACCCAGAACCGGCGCGCCGTCATGCGTTCGGAGCGCGGCGCGAACACCGTCCCCACCGAAGCATCGGCCAGCGCCGCGCCCGCATCGGCGGCCGCCGCCAGCAGCACCGGCACCCCGGCGTCAGCGGCGAGCAACGCCGAGGACAACTTCGATGCCATGCCCCCGGTCCCGAGCCTGCTCCCGCCGCCGGCCACCACGCCATCCAGATCATCCGGGGCAGCCACCTCACCGATGAACCGGGCGGGGTGCTCGGCGGTGGCCTTGCGCGGATCCCCGTCATACAGACCGTCGATGTCGGAGAGCAGCACCAACGCGTCCGCGCCGACGAGGTGCGCGACCAGCGCCGAGAGTCGATCGTTGTCGCCGAACCGGATCTCGTTGGTGGCGACGGTGTCGTTCTCGTTGACGATCGCGACGGCGTGCAACGCGCGCAACCGATCGAGCGTCCGCTGAGCGTTGGTGT
Organism: Mycobacterium sp.; assembly: GCF_040509115.1. Classification (GTDB taxonomy): domain Bacteria; phylum Actinomycetota; class Actinomycetes; order Mycobacteriales; family Mycobacteriaceae; genus Mycobacterium. Next base: position 86,289 of record NZ_JBEVLO010000071.1, read on the forward strand.
GCTGCACGCGCATCGAGATGTCCTGGGCGGTGAGCAGCACCTGCCCGACCGTGCGGTCGTACCGGCCGAACGCCGCGCTCCAGGCGTTCACCAGCGCTACCTGCCCGACGCTCGCCGCGGCTTGTTTGGTGGCGAGATCAGTGGGACGTTTGGTCAGACCCAGCGGCTCGATGCCCGCCGCGATCGCGCCCGACGAGACGATGACGACGTCCGATCCCGCCTTCATCCGCGCCTCGATCGCATCGGCCAGCGAAGCCAGCCGACTCGCCTCGAACATGCCAGTGGACGTGGTCAGCGCGGTAGTGCCGATCTTCACGACGACGCTGCGCGCCGTGCGGATTGCCTCGCGGTGCGGGCTGGTCACGGCTACTCGTCGGTGGCGACGGGGTGCTCGCGACTTTCCCGTCGTTGCTTGCGGGCGATCTTGCGTTCGTCGGCCCTGACCCTGTCGTCCTGTTCCAGCCGCAGGTCGGTGCCACGGCCAGACATCGTGACGTCGACACCGGCAGGCGTCTGCGGCTCCCAATCGAAGGTCATGTTGCCAATGGTGACCGCGCACCCGGGCTTGGCGCCGAGCTTGAGCAACTCGTCTTCGACACCGAGGCGCGCAAGACGGTCGCCGAGGTAGCCGACGGCCTCGTCATTGGTGAAGTCGGTCTGGCCGATCCAGCGCTCGGGCCGGGTGCCGCGGACGACGAAGCCGCCGTCGGCGTCGGCGGTCACGGTGAAACCGCTCTCGTTGGTCGCGATCGGGCGGATCACCGGGCGCTTCGCCGCCACCACGGGCTGCGCGTCGCGGTACGCCTTGACCATGTCCCACAGCGCAAATGTCAACGGCCGCAATCCATCCCGACTCACCGTGGACACCTCGAACACGGGCCACCCGTAGCGGGTGGCTACCTCGTCACGGACGAAGTCGGCCAGTTCGCGGGCGTCGGGGACGTCGATCTTGTTGAGCACCACGGCACGCGGTCGCTCGGTGAGGTCGCCGAGCGTCGTATCACCCTGCAGCGTCGGGGTGTACGCGGCGAGCTCGGCCTCCAACGCGTCGATGTCGGAGAGGGGGTCTCGCCCCGGATCCATCGTCGCGCAATCCACCACGTGCACCAGGACGGCACATCGCTCGATGTGACGCAGGAAGTCCAGGCCGAGCCCGCGGCCCTCGGAGGCTCCAGGGATGAGGCCGGGCACGTCGGCGACGGTGAAGGTGTGCTCACCCGCGGACACCACGCCGAGGTTCGGCACCAGCGTCGTGAACGGATAGTCGGCGATCTTCGGCTTGGCCGCCGAGATCACCGACACCAGCGAGGACTTGCCCGCCGACGGGAAGCCGACGAGGCCGACGTCGGCCACGGTCTTGAGTTCCAGGGTGAGATCACGGGCCTGGCCCGGCTCGCCGAGAAGCGCGAACCCTGGAGCCTTGCGGGCCCGCGAAGCCAGCGACGCGTTGCCGAGTCCGCCGCGGCCCCCCGCGGCGGCCTCGAAGCGGGTGCCCGCACCGGTCAGGTCGGCCAGCAGCCTGCCGTCTTCGTCGAGCACGATCGTGCCGTCGGGCACCCTCAGGACGAGGTCGTCGCCGAAGGCGCCGTCCCGGTTGTTGCCCATGCCCTGCTTGCCGGACGGGGCGTCGACGTGCGGATGGAAGTGAAAGTCGAGAAGCGTGTGCACCTGCGGGTCGACGACCAGCACGATGCTGCCGCCTCGACCGCCGTTACCGCCGTCGGGGCCGCCGAGCGGCTTGAACTTCTCGCGGTGGACCGACGCGCAGCCCCTACCGCCGTTGCCTGCCTTGGCGTGGATGACCACGCGGTCGACGAACCGGGCCATCGGACTTCCCTTCCATGACGAAACCTACGTTTTGCTGAGCTTGCGCGAGAGCCGAGCTGCAAAACGTCGATCTCGACTTGGAGTTAGGCCTCCGGAGCCGCTCCGGTGGCGACATCGGACCCCACGCGTACGGTGCGGACGATGTTGACGGTCTTGCGGCCGCGCTTCTCACCGAACTGGACGGCGCCAGGAGCGGTGGCGAACAGGGTGTCGTCGCCGCCACGCCCGACGTTGATGCCGGGGTGGAAGTGGGTGCCGCGCTGGCGGACGATGATCTCGCCGGCCTTCACGACCTGACCACCGAACCGCTTGACGCCGAGGCGCTGTGAGTTGGAGTCGCGACCGTTGCGTGAGCTGGAAGCGCCCTTCTTGTGTGCCATGAGTTCGCTCCCTCTACTAGTTCTGGATGTTCTTCGCGCAGGCGCTCATCACGCGATGCCCGTGACCTTGACGACCGTCAGCTTCTGACGGTGGCCCTGGCGCTTGTGGTAACCGGTCTTGTTCTTGAACTTGTGGATGCGGATCTTGGGGCCCTTGGTGTGCTCCAGAACCTCGGCCGTCACCGCGACCTTCTCCAAATCCTTGGCAGCGGTGGTGACGTTCGCGCCATCGACGACGAGCGCCACGGGCAGCGAGACGGAATCGCCGGCCTCGAGCTCCAGCTTCTCGACCTTGACTATGTCTCCGACCGCGACCTTGTACTGCTTGCCGCCGGTCTTGACGATTGCGTAAGTCGCCATCGTGTGCGTCTTCCTCTGCTTCGCTTACGGGCGCGCGCCACCCGGGGGCTGCGTGCGCGGGTCTGGGGTGCGGGGGTCAAATGCCCCGCGTGTCACGGGCTCAGACGTTGCGGAGCCTTCAGACAACTGTGCAAGGTTACGTGACCAGCGGGTAAGGGGTCAAACCGCCTGCCGACGACGAGGCGACCATCACCCGACCGGGGGCCCGGCAGGCCGTGCAGCAGCCCGGCGACGTCGTGGCCGGCCTGCGGTGACGAGCGGTTCGTCATCAGCGTCCGAGTCCGTGTCGTCATCCGAGTCATCATCGTCATCGTCCGTGTCGTCGTCGTCGTCCGTGTCGTCGTCATCGTCCGTGTCGTCGTCATCATCATCGTCAGACTCGTCGTCGTCCTCGTCATCCGAATCGTCATCGTCGTCGGTGTCGATGACCTCGATGTCGTCGTCGTCCTCGTCGTCCTCGTCGTCGGAGTCATCCTCGGCCACGAGGTCGTCCTCGTCGTCGGCATCCTCGTCGTCGGCATCCTCGTCATCGGAATCCAAGTCGTCCTCCGACTCGTCGTCCTCCAAGGTCGCACTCACGACGGCGTCCTCGGAACCGTCACCGATGATGTCGTCGGCCTCGTCCGTGCCTTCGGTCACCGCAACGTCGGCAGAGCTGTCGTCGAGCTCGTCCTCGTCACCTTCTTCGCGACCCGTCGCCGCCGCCATCGCCTTGAACATCGGGTGCTCACCGGTATGCGACGGGATCTTGGCGACCTGAACCTCGTCGGCACGGCCGGTCTTCTTGCCCCGCTTGCTGCGGCGCCCCGCGCCCGGCTCGCTCTTGCGGCCCGCGGTCGAGGTGGAGTCGACGGGATCGCTGTGCAGCACGATGCCGCGCCCGGCGCAGTGGCTGCACGTGGTCGAGAAGGCCTCGATGAGTCCGGTGCCGAGTTTCTTGCGCGTGAGCTGAACCAGCCCGAGCGACGTCACCTCGGACACCTGGTGCCTGGTGCGATCCCGCGCCAGCGCCTCGGTGAGGCGGCGCAGCACCAGATCCCGGTTGGACTCCAGGACCATGTCGATGAAGTCGATGACGATGATGCCGCCGATGTCCCGCAAACGAAGTTGCCGGACGGTCTCCTCGGCGGCCTCCAGGTTGTTGCGCGTGACGGTCTGTTCGAGGTTTCCCCCCGAGCCGGTGAACTTGCCGGTGTTGACGTCGACGACGGTCATCGCCTCGGTGCGGTCGATGACGAGCGTGCCACCCGAGGGCAGCCACACCTTGCGGTCCATCGCCTTGGTCAGCTGCTCGTCGATGCGGTGCACGGCGAAGACGTCGGGCCCGTCCGGGGCGGACGGTTCGTACTTGGTCATGCGCGGAAGCAGCTCCGGCGCAACCGAAGTCACGTACTCACTGATGGTGGTCCAAGCCTCGTCGCCGGACACGATCAGGCCCGTGAAGTCCTCGTTGAACAGATCGCGGATCACCTTGACCAGGACGTCGGGCTCTTCGTAAAGGGGGATCGCGGCGCCTGCCGCCTTCGCGATGACTTCCGCGCCCTTTGCCTCGATCTGACTCCAGCGCTCCTGCAGCCGATTCACGTCGGTGCGGATGTCGTCTTCCTTGACGCCTTCGGACGCCGTCCGGATGATCACGCCCGCGTCGGCGGGCACCACCTCGCGCAGGATCTCCTTGAGGCGTTGCCGCTCGGTGTCGGGCAACTTGCGGCTGATACCCGTCGACGACGCCCCAGGCACGTACACCAGGTACCGGCCCGCCAGCGACACCTGTGTCGTCAGGCGGGCGCCCTTGTGTCCGACCGGGTCCTTGCTGACCTGGACGATGACGTAGTCACCGGGCTTAAGCGCCTGCTCGATCTTGCGGTTGGCTCCGCCGAGACCGGCGGCCTCCCAGTTGACCTCACCGGCGTACAGCACGCCGTTGCGCCCACGGCCGATGTCAACGAACGCCGCCTCCATCGACGGCAGGACGTTCTGCACGATGCCGAGATAGACGTTGCCGACCAGAGATGCCGACGCGGCGCTGGTGACGAAGTGCTCGACCACCACGCCGTCTTCGAGCACGGCGATCTGCGTGTAGCGGGCACCTTCGTGGGGCGGTTCGGTGCGGACCTTGTCGCGGATCACCATCATCCGCTGGACCGCCTCGCGGCGGGCGAGGAACTCGGCCTCGCTCAGGATGGGCGGACGGCGGCGGCCGGCGTCACGGCCGTCGCGACGGCGCTGCCGTTTGGCCTCCAGCCGGGTGGAGCCGGCGATGCCTTGAATCTCGTTGTTGTCCTTGGCGGGTTTCTCGCTGCGCGGCGGCCGCTCGTGCACCACGGTGTTCGGGGGATCATCCGGCGAACCGGCCTCGTCACCGTCGCCACCGCTGGACTTGCGGCGCCTGCGGCGACGACGGCGGCGGTTGGCCGCGCCATCACCGGTGGCGTTCTCGTCGTCGTCGTCGGTGCCGTCGTCGTCGTCGGACCCGTCATCGTCGCCGGCGCTCTCGGCGTCACCCTGGTCGGCCTTCTCGTCGAGGCCGTCACCGTCGTCGTCGGCGCTCTGCTCGCCACGGCCACGGCCACGGCCACGGCGACCCCTGCGGCGGCGACGGTTCGCTGGGCGGTCACCGTCAACGTCGTCGTCGGCGTCGGCGTCGCCTGAGACGTCGTCTTCGTCGTCGACGTCTTCTTCTTCGTCATCGTCGTCATCGGCCACCCTGGGGGCGACGAAGGCGACGGGTTGCGGCGCGACGAACAGCGGCATGTACGCGGCGGGCGCCGTGCTGGGTGGCAGCGGCTCCGGGACCGGGGGCGGTTCGGGGTCCACCTCAAGGGCCTGCGAGTCAAGGGCCTGCGAGGCCTCGACGAACGGGGACGAGAAGACGTCCGCAACGGGGTCCTGACTCAGCTGAGCTGGTAGGTCCTCCGGTCGGGTGTCTTCTGATAGGTCGAATGGTGCATCGTCGGCCACGTACTCTCCTCAAGCCCCCGGGCGCGTCGTGATGACGCGGCCACGCGAGGGCTTCCGCTATGGACCCGTGGAACTCTTCCCGGGCTTGTCATGGTCTCGCTCCGAGCAGCTCGTGAGAACTCTCAGTGCCTGGCTGAATGACGGCTGGACGGTAGGCGCCGCACTTGGAAATGCCCTAGGTGGTCGCGCTCGTCTAAGTCTTCATCCGGGTGTCCCACTCCGTTACGAAGCAGGTCACCCTGGCCCAGTATCCCACATCGCGGAGGAGTTTCCGACGAGGCGCCCTCCGGCGGCCTCTCGAAGGGCCCCTAGCCAGCTAACGACCGGCTATCGGCCGGGGAACCAGAGCTCGATCTCGCGGACTGCCGAATCGGGCGAATCCGACCCGTGCACCAAGTTGTCCTGGGTCACCAAGGCCAGGTCACCGCGGATGGTGCCGGGCGCCGCCTTCTCCACCGGGTCGGTGCCGCCCGCGATCTGACGGAACGCGGCAACCGCCCGCGGGCCCTCGACGATGGCGGCCACGACAGGACCGGAAGTGATGAATTCGAGCAGTGAGGGGAAGAAGGGCTTGCCCTCGTGCTCGGCATAGTGGGCGCGGGCGAGGTCCTCGTCGACGTTCTTGAGTTCGAGGGCCGCAATCGTCAGGCCCTTGCGTTCGATTCTGCTGAGGATCTCGCCGACGAGATGGCGCTTCACGCCGTCGGGCTTGACCAGTACCAAAGTCCGCTCAGTCACGACGCCGAAGCCTACTCGTCGGACGGTGTGCGCTGCTGACCGGGCAGCAGGCCGCGGTCCTGGCGGCGTTTGACCTCGGCGCGCAGCCGGGCGATCAGCAACCACACCGCGGCGAAGAGCACTCCGATGAAGCCGATCACGGCGTGGATCATCACCCCGGCGATCAGCACCACCTGCACGGCGATGTTCGCCTTGAGTGCCCACGGCCTGCCCTGCATCCCCGCAAGCAGGATCATCACGACGGCCATGCCGATCAGGTATCCGCCGCTCACCGCGGTGAGCCCGCCGTGGGAGAACGAGACGACGGGCAGGGCGAGCAGCACGACGATCGCCTCGAGGATCAACGTGCCAGCCATCACGCCGCGGAAGCTCTTCCAGGGATCGGGCGCATTCACCGGCGGTTCGGCTGGGTCGCTCACGCGGGATCCCGTCCGAACAGGGTGCGCGCCGCGCCCGCGGTGACGACGGATCCCGTGATGACGATTCCGCTGCCCGAGAACCCGGCTTCGTCGTTGCCGTTCTGCTCGGCGAGCGCGGTAGCGGTCTCGATCGCGTCGGGCAACGTCGCCGACGGGATCACCCGGTCGGGGCCGAACCGCTCCTCGGCCCGCAACGCCAGACCCTCGACGTCCATCGCGCGCGGTGACCCGTTGGTGGTGACCACGATCTGGTCGAAGGCGGGTTCGAGCGCCTCGAGGATCCCGTCGACGTCCTTGTCGGCCATCACCGAGACGACTCCGACCAGAGATCGGAAGTCGAACTCCTCATCCAGTGCTCTCGCCAACGCGGCCGCACCCGCGGGATTGTGCGCGGCATCGATGAATACGGTTGGGGCACTGCGCATTCGCTCCAGACGGCCTGGGCTGGTGACGTTCGCGAAGCCCTCGCGCACCGCGTCGACGTCGAGCTGGCGATCGGCACCCGCGCCGAAGAACGCCTCGACCGCCGCCAGCGCGACGACCGCGTTGTGCGCCTGGTGCTCACCGTGCAGCGGCAGGAATACCTCGGGATAGACACCGCCGAGGCCCTGCAGCTGGAGAAGCTGCCCGCCGATCGCGACCTTGCGGCCAAGCACGGCGAACTCGGAGTCCTCGCGGGCGACGGCGGCGTCGGCCCTGACCGCTTCGGCCAGAAGGACTTCCATGGCCTCGGGGGCCTGCTTGCCGATGATCGCGACGGTGCTGAGATCCACCCCAGGCGCGATCGGATCCTCGGGCTGCCTGATGATGATCCCGGCCTTCTCGGCGGCGATCTCGGCGATCGTGTCGCCGAGGTACTCGGTGTGGTCGATGCCGATGGGGGTGACGACGGCGACGGGGGCGTCGACCACGTTCGTGGCGTCCCAGCGACCACCCATGCCGACCTCGACCACCGCCACGTCGATGGGCGCGTCGGCGAACGCCGCGAACGCCATCGCCGTGACGACCTCGAACTTGCTCATCCGAGGGCCCGGTCCGCCGGGCAGCAAGCCTTCCTCGGATTGCTTGTCGACCAGTTCCACGAACGGTTCCACCTCGCGGTAGACCTCGACGTAGCGGGCCGGTGTGATGGGGGCACCGTCGATCGAGATGCGTTCGACCGCGGACTGCAGGTGCGGGCTGGTGGTGCGGCCGGTGCGGCGGTGCAGCGCCGTGAGGAGCGCGTCGATGATGCGGGCCACCGACGTCTTGCCGTTCGTGCCCGCGACGTGAATGGTCGGATACGTCCGCTGCGGCGAACCGAGCAGCTCCATCAGCGCGGCGATTCGGGCGGTGCTCGGTTCGAGTTTGGTCTCCGGCCACCGCTGGTCGAGAAGGTGCTCGACCTGCAGCAGCGAGGCGATCTCGTCGGGCGTGGGTGCGGTCATGCGAGTCCGGCGAGCCGGGCCGTGATCCGCTCCACCTCTTCGGTCGCCACCTGTTGACGTCCCCGGATCTTGTCGACGACGGCGTCGGGGGCCTTGGCGAGGAACTCCTCGTTGCCCAGCTTGGTCGAGGCCTGCGCCAATTCCTTCTGCGCGGCGGCCAGGTCCTTCTCCAGCCGTCGGCGCTCGGCCGCCAGGTCCACCGTGCCCGAGGTGTCGAGCTCGACGAGGACGGTGCCGCGCGAGAGCCGCACCTCCACTGCCGCAGAGGGATTGAAGTCGTCGGCGGGCGCCGTCAGCCACGCCAGCGCGGTGATCGCATCGACTTGGGTGTCGACGTCGGCGGCCGAGATCCCCACCAGCCGGGCAGGCACCCGCTGACGGTCGTTGAGGCCTTGATCGCTGCGGAACCGTCGTACCTCGGTGACCAGCTTCTGCATGTCCGCGATGCGCTGACCGGCGGTGCCGTCCAAGGCAAACCCAGAGGGCTCGGGCCAAGCGGCGATCACCACCGACTCGGGGCCAGGGCTGTCCCCCCTCAATGCCTTCCACAGTGTCTCGGTGACGAACGGCATCACCGGGTGCAGCAGTTTGAGCAGCGCGTCGAGCACGGTGGCGAGCACGGCGTTGGTTGGTCCGTCTGCGTCCGCCGCGAGCTGCACCTTGGCCAGCTCGAGGTACCAGTCGCAGAACTCGTCCCACGCGAAGTGGTAGAGCGACTCGCAGGCACGGCTGAACTCGTAGCCGTCGAACGCCAAGTCCACTTCGGCGCGAACCTCTTCGAGCCTGCCGAGGATCCACCGATCGGCATCGGTGAGCGCGCCGGCATCGAGGAGCGCCGACTGAACCGTCTGCTCGTCGCCGAGGCTCATCGTCGCCCCGTTCATCAACGCGAATCTGGTGGCGTTGAACAACTTCGTGGCGAAGTTGCGCGACGCGCGGGCATGGTCCTCGCCGATCGACATGTCGCCACCCGGGTTGGCGCCGCGGGCCAGGGTGAAGCGCAGCGCGTCCGCACCGAACGTCTCGACCCAGTCCAGCGGATCGATGCCGTTGCCCTTCGACTTGCTCATCTTGCGCCCGAACTCGTCGCGGATGAGGCCGTGCAGGAAGACGTTCTCGAACGGCACCTGCGCACCGCGCGTGCCGTCGAGCGTGATCACGTCGTCGTCACCGACGAAGGTGCCGAACATCATCATCCGGGCCACCCAGAAGAACAGGATGTCGTAGCCGGTGACGAGAACGCTGGTGGGATAGAACTTCTCGATCTCGGGAGTGCGCTCGGGCCAGCCCATCGTGGAGAACGGCCACAGGGCCGACGAAAACCACGTGTCCAGCACGTCGGGATCCTGCTCCCACCCGTCGGGCGGCGTCTCGTCCGGCCCGACACAGACCATTTGACCGTCGGGACCGTGCCAGATCGGGATGCGGTGTCCCCACCACAGTTGCCGCGAGATGCACCAGTCGTGCATGTTGTCGACCCAGGCGAACCATCGCGGCTCCAGGCTGGCAGGGTGAATGACGGTGTCGCCCTTGCGGACCGCGTCACCGGCGGCCGTCGCCAACGATGCCACGTTCACCCACCACTGCAGGGAGAGTCTCGGCTCGATGGGCTCACCGCTGCGCTCGGAGTGCCCAACGCTGTGCAGGTATGGCCGCTTCTCCTCGACGATGCGACCCTCCGCCGCCAAGGCCTCGCGGACGGCCACCCTGGCGTCGAACCGGTCCATGCCGTCGAACCGGGTGCCGGTACCGGCGATGCGGCCCTTGCTGTCCAGGATCGAGGGCATCGGCAGGTTGTGCCGCACGCCGATCTCGAAGTCGTTCGGGTCATGCGCGGGCGTGACCTTGACTGCGCCAGTGCCGAATTCGGGGTCGACGTGGGCGTCGGCGACGATGACCACCTGCGTGTCCAGGAACGGATGCGGCAGGCTCTTGCCGACCAGCGCCCGGTACCGCTCGTCGTCGGGATGCACGGCGATGGCGGTGTCACCGAGCATCGTCTCGATGCGGGTGGTGGCCACCACCAGGTGTGGCTGCGAGTCGTCCATCGACCCGTAGCGGAAGGAGATCAGCTCGCCTTCGACGTCCTCGTACTTCACCTCGAGGTCCGAGATCGCCGTCTCGAGCACGGGCGACCAGTTGACCAGCCGCTCCGCGCGGTAGATCAGCCCGGCGTCGTAGAGCCTCTTGAAGATGGTCCGTACGGCGCGGGACAGGCCGTCGTCCATGGTGAAGCGGTCGCGGCTCCAGTCGACGCCGTCGCCGAGCCGACGCATCTGCGCACCGATGGTGCCGCCGGAATCGTGCTTCCAGTCCCACACCTTGTCGATGAACAGCTCGCGGCCGAAGTCTTCCTTCGTCTTGCCCTCCGCGGCAAGCTGCTTCTCCACCACGCTCTGGGTGGCGATGCCTGCATGGTCCATGCCAGGCAGCCACAGCACCTCGTAGCCCTGCATCCGCTTGCGGCGGGTCAGGGCATCCATCAACGTGTGATCCAACGCGTGGCCCATGTGCAGGCTGCCAGTCACGTTCGGCGGGGGCAGCACGATCGAGTACGGGGGCTTCTCACTCGACGCGTCGGCCGTGAAATAGCCCGCGTCGACCCACCCCTGGTACAGGTCGCTCTCTACCGCGCCCGGGTCCCATGACTTGGGGAGGGACTCCACCCCTGGGCGATCTGCGGATTTCGGGCTTGCGGTCACCCAGACAGTCTAGGAACTACTCTTCCCACCCCGAAGTCCGCCTACTTCTTCCCACCCAGCAGCCCACCCTTACCTCTTCCCACCCAAAAGCCCGCCTACTTCTTCCCACCCAGCAGCCCACCCAGGATGTCGCCGAGCCCGCCGCCCCCCTGGCCACCACCGAGCACGCTGCCCAGGATGCTGCCCAGCGGGTTGTCGTTGCCGCCCCTGCCACCGCCACCGGCACCGCTCAGGATGCTGCCGAGGATGTCACCGATGCCGCCACCGCCGGACCCCGGCGACTGGGGGTTGGCGGGTGCCGCGCCTCCCCCGCCGCCGGTCAGCTGCTTGCCGAGGTAGGCGAGCACGATGGGCACGAGGATCGGCAGCAGCTGCTTGAGCAGACCACTGTTGCCTGCGCCGCCGCCCGCCAGCGCCGCCGCGACCTGATCGGTGCCGTTGCCGCCGAAGATCTTGGCGACCGCCTTGGAGCCGTCCGCCTCGTCGATCTGGTCGACGCTGACCCCACCGTCGAGGAGTCCGCTGGCGGCGTGATGGGACGCGGCATTCTCGATCTTCGACACGTGTCCTGGGTTCTTGGCGTTCTGTTGCAAGCTGCCGAGCAGCAGGGGAACCAGCGTGTGAACCGCGCTGTTCACCTCGCCCTCGTCGACGCCGAGTTTGCCGGCAATCTGTTGAGTCGGAATCTGATTGAAGAGATCGTCAAGACCAGCCATGAGCCGTCCACCTTCGTCGCTGGGGTGTGCAAGAGCACAAATCGACACTAACCCCGGGGATCCCGTGTCACAGCCGTTCCACCTGCAACGTCACACCCGCTGCTGGCAGCCGCCTCAGCAGGGCGTCGCCCATGCAGGCCGCGGGGGTCAGGACGCCGCGGAGGTCGGAGAGATCGTCGCGGTCGAAGGCGAGCGCCAGCGCGCACTCCCCCAGCAACACCGAGGTGGCCTTGTAGCCGGGATCCCCGCGCTGCGCCATCGTCGCACGGTAGCGGGCACCCGACGTCGTGGTCGTGAACGTCTCGACCCTGTAGTGGCCGTTCTCCCTGGCCCGTTCGCTCGGACCGGAGCCCGGCTTGGGGAGAATGCGTTCCAGGGCTCGGCGCGGCAGCTTGTCGAAGTACCTGCTGCCGAGGCCGAACGCGGCGGCGTTGACGGCGGTGCCCAGTGCCGATGCGACGGGCGCGATCACCGACGAGCCGAGGCTCATGTTCTCCGCGTAGCGGAAGGTTCGGCCATACGCCCAGCCCAGCAGGGCATTGCTCCGGCGGACGAGCCGGGAGTTGGTGGCCCCCATCCCGAACGCGCCCGTCCACACGCCGTCGAGCTCGGGCGCGATGTCACGACCGCGTCGCCACGGGGTATCGGACTGCTGGCCGAGTTCGGGCTCGGCGCCACGGTCGGTGGTCAGGGTGTAGGGATCGTTCATCGCACGTCGCGCCACGGGGTCGGTTGACGTCGTGTGGAACACCTCCATGATCGACGCGACGGTGCCCCCGGAGAGCCCGCCCGCCATGCCGCGAACGACGAAGTTGGTCTCACCGAGCGTGCCCGTACCATCCTCAGAAGCCCGTCGGTACAACGCGTAGACCGTGAGATCGGAAGGGACGGAGTCGAATCCGCAGGAATGCACGATGCGGGCGCCGTTGTCGGCCGCCTCCTTGCCGAACACGTCGATGCTCTCGCGAATGAACATCGTCTCGCCGGTCAGGTCGACGTAGTCGGTGCCTGCCGCCGCACACGCCGACACCAGCGGCAGCCCGTACCTGGTGTACGGCCCGACGGTGCTGATGACGACCCGAGCGCGCGCGGCCATGTCGTTGAGAGTGGACGGCGACGTGGCGTCGGCTTCGATCAGGGGCCACTCCTGCGCGGCGTCGCCGAGCGACTGGCGCACGGTGAGCAGTTTCTTCGGGGACCGCCCGGCCAGGGCGATGCGGGCCCCGCCGCCCGCGGTGGCGAGGTACTCGGCCGTCAACTTGCCAACGAAGCCGGTGGCTCCGTAGAGCACGATGTCGAACTCACGCTGGGGAGCTGTCATGGTGTCAACCTACCGGTCGGTCGGGCGGACCCGGCCGCCTCGGGCCCTACCCCAGGATCTCGGGCGGCCCGGACTCCTCACCGAGCAGGTGGCGTCCCAGGAATGCCAGGACCACCTGGTACCAGACCTTGGCGTGCTGCGGCGCGAGGACCCAGTGCCCCTCTGTCGGGAAGTACAGGAACTGATGGGGGCTGGTGCCGTCGTCGGCGGCGGGGAGCCCCGACTGTGTGAGCAGCTCGAACCACAGCCGCAGCCCCTCGCCGATCGGCACCCGGTAGTCCTTGTCGCCGTGGATCACCAGCGTCGGGGTGGTGATCGCCCCGACGTGGCGGTGCGGCGAGTTCCGCTCCGTCATCGCCGTCGTCATCTCACGCGCCCACCAATAGCCACCGTCGGTGGTTGGACCGAATTGGTCAAGGGCCCACAGGCTGGCATGCGTGACGATCGCATCGAATCGATCGGTGTGGCCGGCGATCCAGTTTGCCATGTAGCCGCCGAACGAACCCCCCATCGCCGCGGAGCGGGTCTCGTCGACCCTCGGATGCGCCAGCGCTGCGTCGGTGGCCGCCATCAGGTCGGTGTACGGGGCGAATCCCCAGGCTCCCCAACCGCGTTGGATGAAGTCCTGACCGTAGCCCGTCGACAACGCGGGATCGGGCATCAGCACGGCGTACCCACGGGCGGTCAGCAACCAGGGGTTCCAGCGCCAATGCCAAGCGTTCCAACTGCCGAGCGGCCCCCCGTGGATCCAGAGCACCAGCGGCGCCGGAGCGTCACCGTCCGGCAGCGTTAGCCAGGATCGAATCTCGGTGCCGTCGGATGCGGTCGCCGTCACCTCGGTGAGTTCGCCTGGAAGCGCAGGCATCTCGACGCATGGCAGGCGCGTGATGGCGCCGTCGGCATCGATGCGAACGGGGTGCGGCGGCGTGGCATACGAGCTGCGGATCGCGAAGACGACGCCACCGGGAGCGGGGCGGACGTCGGTGTAGCCGTAGTCGTCGGCGGTCAGCCGGGTGATCGACGAGGTGACCGGGTCGACGACGAAGACCGGGCACCGGCCCGCCTCGTCCGCGGTGACGATCAACGCCGTTCCGTCGGTAGTCCAGCTCACCGAGTTCGGCCAGCGGTCCCAGTCGGTGGCGAGCTCGGTGAACGGTTCACCGAACTTCAAGAGAGCCAACGTGATCCGCGGCGCTCGCTCCGGCGTGGAGTGTGTCTCGCGGAGGAACGCGACCGCTGAGCCGTCGGGCGAGATCGCCGGTCGGCCCAGGTCGGCTACCGGATCGTCGGCGATCGTCGTGCGCTGCCCCGTCGCGACGTCGATGCGTACCAGAACGGTGCGCAGCGACGCGTCGGGACCCGGCACCGACCATGACGTCACGACGAAGGATCCATCGGCGCTGACGTCGGCGGCCGCTTCCCGAAGCCCGTCACCGGGCGTGGGAGTCAGGTCGCGCACGCCGTCCAGCCCGATGAGGTGTGGTTGCGCAGGCCCGATGTCGTGATCCCAGTGACGAACCGGATAACTGGTGTGCAACAGGGCCGAGACCTTGTTGTCCTTGCGGAGCTTGCGCAACCGCCCGTCGTCCTCGACACCGGTGGCCGACGGCATCAACCCGGCCATCACCAGGGTCACGTCGGCATCGCGGGCCGCGTACACCGCGTCGACGCCGCCCGGCAGGTCGAGCAGCGCCTCGGCCTCGCCGCCCGACGCGGGGAGTCGCCATAGCGAGGCCGGCGGCCCATCGCCCGCCTCGGCGCCGTCGGAGGTCGGACGAGACGCGATGAACAGCAGGTCGCCAGCCGCGGTGAGCACCGGCGCCGACTCGCCCTTCGCACCGCGGGTCAGCCGACGCGCCGGAGCCTGCCCCGACACGTCGATCTCCCACACCGCGGTCACGAATTCGGTTCCCGCCTCGTTGATCTCGCTGACCGTGGTCACGGCACGAGCTCCGTCGGGCGACACTGCGAGACCAGACACGCGCGGGATGGCCAGAAATGCATCGAGGTCGCCGAAGGGCGTCGGGCTGCTCATGTCTCCCTGCGTAGCACAGTGGGCTCGGCGCGCGTCGAGTCGACCCCGTTCTCCGTCGCGATCATCGGCGTCGCCGGGGCCGGCCGTGGGTCCACCCGGAACGAGACGCCCCGGCCACGGGCCGACCGGTGCGCCGAAGACGTCCTCGATGTCGGTCTCCCGACGGTCAGTACGGCGCGCCGTCGGGGAAGGCGATGATCGACAGGAAACGGATCGGGAGTTCGATCAGCGTCGTCGGACCGTGCGCACCCTCGCCGTCGAATTGCAGCGAATCCCCGGGAGCCAGCCGGTAGACCGAGGCGCCGTGGCCGTACTCCATCACCCCTTGGAGTTGATAGATGAATTCGGTGCCGGGGTGCTGGAACAGCGGGTACGTCTCGCTGTCGGTGGTGAGCGTCACCAGCAGCGATTCGAGCCGCTTGTGTTGACCGCGGAGCGCACCGAGCAGCTCGTAGTGGTGGCCGACCTGAGTTCCGTTGCGGGCGATCCGCGGTCCGGTCCCCGCCGGGGTGTAGACGGCGGCTCGTTCGGCGTCGACGCCGCGGAACAGCGACGTCACCGGCACGTCCAGCCCGGCCGCCAGCCGCGCCAGTGTCGCCAGACTGCAGGACGTCTGGGCGTTCTCGATCTTCGAGAGCATCGCCTTGGAGATCGCGATCTTCTCCGCCATCTCCGAGACGGAGAATCCCGCCTGGGTCCGCAGCGCCCTGACGTTGCGTGCGATCGCGCCCTCGAGGCCGGGGGCGGTCAGCGGTTCGGCGGGATCGCGTTCGACTGCGCTTCCGACGCTATTGCGCAGCAGCGGGTCACCGTCGGTCATGGGGAACGACGCTACTCACCCGGGTGGCCCCCTCCGCGCGATCGGGGCGGAGCGTCACGACGTGACGTGCCTCGACTTCATCGCGATTTAACGCGCGGTGACCGGTGCTTCACAACTCCACAGCTAGCGTCAAGCTTCGTACACCATTGGTACATCAGGGCCACTACCAAGAAACCCGCCCGCGCGGGGTTCCCGTCCCCCGGAGGTTGCGTTGACCCCAGAAGTCGAGGACGCCATATCGTCCATGACGGCGACGAACAACGAGTTCTTCTACTGGATGTCCATCGCGCTGATGATGTTCATCCACGCGGGCTTCCTCGCCTACGAGGTCGGCGCATCGCGATCGAAGAACGTGTTGGCCACGGCGATGAAGAACCTGCTCGCGTTCGCCACCATCGTCGCGTCGTTCTTCTTCGTCGGCTGGTTCCTCTACAACGCGATGCCGAGCGGGTTCATCGAGATGACCGACGCGGCCAAGGCGGCCCTGCCGTGGAGTGACAACATGGGCCCGAACATCGACGATCCCGCGAGCGGCATCTTCTGGGGTGCGTTCGCTCTGTTCGCCGCGACCACCGGATCGATCATGTCCGGCGCCGTGCTCGAACGAATCCGCACCAGCGCCTTCCTGATTCTCACCGTTCTGGTCGGCTCGGTGGTCTGGATCATCGGCGCCGCATGGGGTTGGCACGGCGCAGGCTGGATGCTGCTCAAACTCGGCTTCCACGACGTCGGTGCCGCCGGATGCGTGCACATGATCGCGGGGTTCGCGACGCTCGGGGTCCTGATCAACCTCGGCCCGCGCATCGGCCGCTTCCGTTCCGATGGCAGCGCAGTCACGATCCGGCCGCACAACCTGCCGCTCACGATGCTCGGCCTGATGCTGATCTTCGCCGGATTCTTCGGCTTCCTGATGGGCTGTGTCATCTACACCGACGCCGGCTACGCCACCATCTACGGCACCCCGACGACGTTGTCCGCGTTCGCGTTCAACACCCTGATGGGTCTCGCGGGTGGCATCATCGGCGCCTACCTGACGTCGAAGGGCGAGCCCTTCTGGACCATCTCGGGCGGTCTGGCAGGCGTCATCGGCGTCGCATCGGGCATGGACCTGTACCACCCCGCGCTGGGCTTCATCATCGCGCTGGGTGCCGGCGCCATCATTCCGTTCATCGGCAGGCTCATCGAGAAGTTCAAGATCGACGACGTGGTGGGCGCGGTCTCCGTCCACGGCGGCATCGGCCTGTACTCCGTGGTGATGGCCGGCATCTTCTTGGCGGGCTACCCCAATGCCGAAGGTCTGCCGCCGATCTCGCTGTGGGGTCAGCTCGTCGGTGCACTGACGTTCGCCGCACTCGGCTTCATCCCTGCGTACCTGGTGTCGTGGGTTCTGAAGAAGCTCAACATGCTGCGCATCCCGCCGGAGGTCGAGGAGCAGGGCCTGGATCTCTCCGAGGTGCCCGCCACCCCGTACCCCGAGGGGATTCCCGTCACCGCAATGCGAGTCAACGGCACCGACTTGCTGGTCGCCGAGGAGGCGAAGTAGATGTTCAACCCATTCGACAACTACGACGATGCCACGGTGGTGTTCACCTTCGGCGGCTTCTCGGTCGGCGTATGGATCGTGTTCATCCTGGCGGTCCTGCTGTTCGTGGGCTTCTTCGTGCGGATGATCAAGCACGAGAACGCCGCCTACAAGGCCATCATCGAACACACCCCGATCGAGAAGGGACCTGCCGCCGAAGGCGAGCCTCCCGCCTACTGATCCGGGTGTAATTCATTGCGGGAGAACATGTCTAGGACATCCGACGACGCCTACGACACCCCCGCCTCGACGCGGGGCCTTCGACCCACCAGGGCGACGACGGCCGCGCCGAGCAGCGAGATCGTGGTCGAGACGAGAATGGCGACGTTCCAGCCCGCGGCGAGGTCGTCGCCCACGTGCGTGGCGATCACCACGAACAGGGTGATGCCGACCGCGGCCCCGAAGTAGCGGGCGGTGTTGTTGGCCCCGCTCCCCATGGCCGCACGGTCGGCCTCGACGCTGGCCACCGCTTCGCGGCCGAGCAGTGCATTGAGCAGTCCCGTCGCCACCCCGGCCACCAGCAACGACGGCACCAGTCGCCATGGGCTCGACGCGGCGTCCAGCCCGTAGCCGAGTGCCTGGCCCGCAGCCACCACCACCAGACTCACGGCGATCGGCATGGGCCCGTGCATGGGTCGCTTGACGTGGCGCGAGAGATACGCGGTCGCCACGCTGGTTCCCGACCACGCCACGACCAGCAGGCTCGCCGCCCACAGCCCGGACCCGAGCCCGACCTGAGCCAATGTCGGGACGAACGACACCGACGCGATGATGCCGGCACCGAGTGTCAGCGAGCCGATGGTCGCGGCCCGGAAGCGGTAGTGTCGCAGCAGCTTCGGCTCGACCAAGGGTGCCCGCACTCGCAGTTCGGTGATCGCGAAGGCAATCAACGTCAGCAGCCCGGCCGCACCGACGACCACGGGCACGACGTGTAGGCCACCCCGGCCCAGGGTCAGCGCACACACCAGGAGCACCATGGCGGTCGCGAACAACCCGAGCCCACCGCCGTCGAGCCGTCGACGAGTGGCCGCTCGTGACTCGCCGATACGGGAGAGGCTGGGCCACAACAGAATCACGGCGAGCACCGCAACCACCAGGTACGGCTCCCGCCAACGAGTCGCCCCGAACGCCGCCGCCAGTAGCGCCCCACCCGTGATGCCGACGCCGACGCTGGTCCCCCACACCGCCGTCGCGTGGGTGCGGCTGCGCGCCTCGGGAAAGTCGTTGGCGAGGATGGCCAAACCACAGGCCAGCACGGCCGCGCCGCCCAACCCCTCGACGGTGCGGCAGGCGACGAATACGGCGGAGTTGGCCGCGACGGCGCAACCGAGCGCGCCGAGGGCCAGCGCGGCCAGTCCGGCGACATAGACGCGTCGCCGCCCCACGTTGTCCCCGATTACTCCCGCAGCCAGCAGCCCGGCCGCCAGGCCGACCGACATCGAACTGAGCAGCCATGCCTGCGCACCGGGCCCGGCGCCGACGCCGACCGCCGTCGCGGCGAGGGTTCCCATCGGGGTCACGTAGGTCACCAGGACGAGGGCCGTGCCTGCCGCGATCGGCCGCAGCGATCTCAACTTAGGTTTGATTTTCAAACTCACTCCTGGCACGCTAACACCATGTCGACCGTGCCGCTTGCCGATTTGGCGGGTCGACCGTGCCCGATCGCGGCCGCGCTGGAGGTCGTCGGCGAGCGGTGGGCACTGCTCGTCGTCCGGGAGATCGCGTTGGGGGCCAGCCGGTTCGGCGCCATCGTGGCGGGCACCGGGGCACCCCGCGACCGGATCGCCGCGCGCCTCAGGACATTGGAGGCCGCGGGTGTCATCGAACGGACGCCCTATCAGGACCACCCCCGACGCGACGAGTACGGACTGACCGCGTCGGGCCGGGACCTGCTTCCCGTTCTGGACGCCTTGCTCGCGTGGGGCGCTGAACACGCCGTCGCCGCCGACGATCCCCTCCGACCGTCGCGCTACCGCACCTTCGTCAAATCCGAGGAGACCACGTGACCACCGACATCACCGCCGACACCGAGCTTCGCGGCTGGGGGGCCAAGCGCTCGAAGGTCGTCACCTGGCATGACCCCGCGCCCACCACGTCGGCCGGGCTGTCCATGCCGGGGATCGACTACCTGCGGGCGATGGTCGACGGCACGCTGCCCCCACCGCCGATCTCGGGACTGATGGACTTCACGATGGTCGAAGCCGAGCCGGGTCGGGTGGTGTTCGCCTGTCAGCCAGACGAATCGGCGTACAACCCGATCGGCGCCGTTCACGGGGGCCTGGTCTGCACACTGCTGGACTCCGTTCTGGGATGCGCCCTGCACAGCACGCTGCCTCAGGGCAAGGGCTATACGTCGATCGAGATCAAGGTCAACTACCTGAAGGCCGTCCGAGTATCCAGCGGTCTGCTCACCGCCACCGGCACCGTGGTCAAGTCGGGATCGCGGGTCGGCTTCACCGAGGGCGTCGTGACCGACGCGGCAGGTGCACTGGTCGCGACCGCATCGAGCACGTTGCTGGTGTTCGACGTCTAGGTCGAGCCGAGACGGCTAGTTTCGTCGTGTGACGCAGCGAATTCTGGTCGTTGGCGCAGGGATCGCAGGGCTGGCGACCGCGGTGGCGCTCCAGCGCCGCGGCTTCGAGGCGACGATCGTCGAGGAGCGCATCGATACCTCGGTGGGCGCCGGGATCAGCATCTGGCCCAACGCCCTGGCCGCTCTCGACGAGATCGGGCTCGGCGACGCCGTCCGTGCCGCAGGCGGGCGCGTCGCAGCGGGCGCCATGCGGTGGTCGGATGGCTCGTGGCTTCGGCACCCCGCCCCGGAGCGCATCGTCAAGGCGCTCGGCGAACCGTTGGTGGTGGTGCGGCGCGCGGTGCTGACGAACCTGCTCGTCGACGCCCTGGCCGACGGCACCATCGAATCGGGCCTCGCCGCCGAGGAGCTGGTGCTCACCGCGACGGGCGTACGGGTCACGATGTCGGACAACAGCATTCGTGACGTCGCCGCGGTGGTGGGTGCGGACGGTGTCGGATCGATGGTGGCGCGCCATCTCAACGGGTCGCTGCGCCACCGCTACGCGGGCTACACCGCGTGGCGCGGCATCGCCGAGCATGCCCTGGACCTCGAGCTCGCGGGCGAGACCGTCGGCGCCGGAACCGAATTCGGCCACGTACCCCTCGGGCCCGACCACACCTACTGGTTCGGCACCGAACGCCGCCCCGAGGGCACCGCCTCACCCGTCGGCGAACTGGCCTACCTCCGCGCCAAGTACCGAGCGTGGGCGGACCCCATCCCGGCGCTGCTCGACGCGACCGACCAGGACGCCGTGCTGCGCAATGACCTCTACGACCGCGAGGTGGCCCGCCAGTGGTCGCGAGGTCCCGTCGTCATCGTCGGGGACGCCGCGCACCCGATGCGCCCCCACCTGGGGCAGGGTGGTTGCCAGGGGCTGGAGGACGCCGCCACGCTGGCGCACGTCCTCGGTTCTGGACCCACCCTTCCCGCCGACCTTCCAGGGGTGTTCGCGAGATTCGCGGCGTTCCGCAAGCCGCGGACTCGCGCATTGGCACTAGAGTCCAGACTCGTGGGCCGGATCGTCAACGCACAGCCCGCGCTTCTCAGCGCCGCGGCGATGCGGGCGTCGGCCGTGGTGCCCGAAGTCGTCCTGACGCGCCACCTCGCGGCGGTGGCGGGGCGCTCGGCCTTCGTCCTTCCCGTCGAGCGATGACCGTCACCCTCGGTCCACTGGTCGTCGAGGCGGCGGACCCAACGGCGGTGACGCGCTTCTGGCGCGCCGCGCTCGGCGACGAGGTCTTCGGACGCCTGATGACAGTCGAGTCGGAGCGGCAGCCGAAGACCGTCAAGAACCGGGTGCACTTCGACGTCTACGTCCGCGAGCTAGCGGTCCTGCTGAACTTGGGGGCCACTGTGCTGGACGACTACCCGCCGATGAGGGCCACCATGGCCGACGTCGAGGGCAATGAGTTCTGCGCGTTCATCGAGCCGGCTCTCGAACCGGTGCCCCTGGCGCAGGTGTTCGCGATCTGCACCGATAGCTCCGACCCCCGGCGGTTGGCCGCGTGGTGGGCGGCCGCGGTCGGCGCGGATGTCGATCCCGGCCCGGATGGGGTGCCCCGCTATCTCTCCGGGTGCGCAGGCTGGATGGACGTGACGCGAGATTTCGACGTCGTGTGGAAGTTCAACGAGGTGGACGACCAGCGGGTGGCTCCCAACCGGTGGCGGTGGACCGTGTCCGACTGGCCGGACTCACTCGTCGACCCGGAGCACCTCGTCGACCCGCAGCACCAGGTCGACCCGGAGCACCTCGTCGACCCGGACGGTAACGAGTTCAGCGTCCGAACGTCCCCAGCGGGTTGAGTAGGGCGGTGCACATCTGGCGGAAGTTGACGAATCCGAGCAAGCCGTTGGTCGGCATCGCCTGGCAGCCGGTCGGCGCGGCGGTGGAGTTCGACACGTTCCAGATCGTGGGGGCGCCGCCCTGGGCACCGCACTTGGGCCAGGCGCCCGAGCCTTGGCTGACGAGAACGTTCTCCGCGACGCGGATCTGCTCCTCCCGCGACGCGGTCGCCGGCGACCCCATGCCACCGTTGGAGGCCCAGGTCGCGGGCTTGAACTGGAGTCCGCCGTAGTGGCCGTTCCCGGTGTTCGCCCCCCAGTTGCCGCCCGATTCGCACTGTGCGATGGCGTCCCAGTTCATGGAGTCCGCGTTGGCGGTGCCTGCCGACGTGCCCATCGAGACCGCAAGTGCGGCGATGGCGAGGGCCCCGGCAAGCGTGATCATCCTGAGGGCGGTGATGACTGTCTGACGAACACTGTGCATCTTCATGGTTGCGGTCCTTCCCCGACCGTTTGACCCGAGGACCGCTGACAGGCACTGCGTAATTGACGCGGTCATTCAGTGATTCGTGTGACTACCCTCACCTGTTACAGAAGAAACTCAAGTTCTTTACCGTGTCGTGATGGACGCCAGAGAAAGACGAGGTAGATGGGGCAAAAGTGGCGAATGGCGCCGGGCGTGTCGCCTGGCGCCATTCGTACGTCGTGATGCAATCGTGAAGTACC